>NZ_JBOZBG010000003.1:0-170519 GCF_051264595.1 Actinotignum urematis
TAATAGCGGGCCGGGCGCCCGGCCCGCTATTACGTGGCGACCGATACCGGGCAGAACGCCGGGGCAACCTCGTATCACACCATGGCGAATGCCGCCCTTGATTTTCTGCGCGAAAATCTGGGGGAGGCCGGGGTGGAGGAATTTGCGCGCCGGCGGGAACGTTCCCTGGTGGCGCGTTACCGCGATGCGCTCGGGGATAGCGAAAATCCCGCGGAGCGGCTGCGCCGCCTAGCGCGTGCCCTCACCCAAGATGGCTACGCTGCTTCGGTGCGCGATGTTCCGGGCACGCAGGATGGGCCGCGCCAGATGATTCAGTTGTGCCAGGGGCGCTGCCCCCTGCGCGACGTCGCCACACACCATCACTTTTTATGCGCGGCGGAAACCCGCGCTTTTCACGAACTACTCGGGGTTCCCGTGCAACGCCTGGCAACCATTGCATCCGGGAGCCACGTGTGCACGGTGACGCTGCACGCTGACAGCGTTTAAATCGGGAGGAAACACATGGCACAAACACGGCACGAGGCAGCAATTGCGGAGGCCGTGGCGCAGCAGGAACACGTGATCGCGAACCTGTCCGGCGCCTATGAATTTGGGTGGCACGATACCGATACCGCCGGGGCGCACGCGCGCCGCGGTCTGGATGAGGGCGTGGTGCGCGCGATTAGCGCGGCGAAAAAAGAACCGGAATGGATGCTCAAGCGGCGCCTACGTGCCCTGCGGCTCTTCGAGAAACGCCCCATGCCCACCTGGGGAGCCGATCTTTCCGGGATCAACTTCGATGACTTCAAATACTTCGTACGGGCCACCGACCGCCAGGTCACCGATTGGAATGACCTCCCCCCGGAAATCAAAAACACCTACGACCGGCTCGGCATCCCCGAAGCGGAAAAAGAACGCCTGGTGGCCGGGGTGGCCGCCCAGTACGAATCCGAGGTGGTGTACAACTCCATTCGTGCGGACCTGGAAGAACAGGGCGTTATTTTCGTAGATACCGATACCGCCCTGCGCGAGCATGAGGACCTGGTACGCGAATACTTCGGCACTGTAATCCCGGCCGGGGATAATAAATTCGCCTCCCTCAATACCGCGGTGTGGTCGGGTGGTTCCTTTATTTACGTGCCGAAGAACGTGCACGTGGATATTCCCTTGCAGGCGTACTTCCGTATCAATACCCAGGCGATGGGCCAGTTCGAACGCACCCTCATTATTTGTGACGAGGGCTCCTACGTGCATTACGTGGAAGGCTGCACCGCCCCGATCTACTCCGAGGATTCCCTCCACGCCGCCATCGTGGAAATCATCGTGAAGAAGAATGCCCACTGCCGCTACACCACCATCCAGAACTGGTCGAATAATGTGCTCAACCTCGTGACCCAGCGCGCCACCGTGGCCGAAGGCGCCACGATGGAATGGGTGGATGGCAATATCGGCTCGCGCCTCAATATGAAGTACCCGGCCTGCGTGCTCCTGGGCGAACACGCCCACGGGGAAGCGCTCTCCGCCGCTTTTTCCGGCCCGGGCCAGCATCAGGATACCGGCGCGAAAATGCAGCACCTGGCCCCGAATACCACCTCCTCGATTGTTTCGAAGTCAATTTCGCGCGGGGGTGGGCGCTCCTCCTACCGCGGCCTCGTGCAGGTCTCGGAAGATGCCCGCGGCTCGAAGTCCAATGTGGTCTGCGACGCCCTGCTCGTTGATGATATTTCCCGCACCGATACCTACCCCTACGTGGATGTGCGCACGGACGATGTTGAAATGGGACACGAAGCCACCGTGACGAAGGTGAGCGAAGAACAGCTCTTCTACCTCATGCAACGCGGCCTGTCCGAACAAGAAGCCATGGGGATGATCGTGCGTGGCTTCGTGGAGCCCATCGCCCGCGAACTGCCCATGGAATACGCACTTGAACTCAATCGTCTTATTGATCTGCAAATGGAAGGGAGTGTGGGCTAATGGTCAGTACTGATCATTCCCAGGCGGTGCTGGCAGACGAAGGATTCCATACCGCGCACGCCGACCGCTCGGACCGTTTCGCCTCCTTCAACCCGGAGGAGTTCCCGATTCCGCGCGGAACCGGGGAGGAAGAAGACTGGCGTTTCACGCCGATGGACCGGGTTGCCCCGTTCATTCACGACGCCGAGGGCGTGCGCGATGCCACCGTGACCGCCACCGTGGTAGGTGGGGCGCGCGTGGAAGAAGTGGACCGCAGCGATCCGCGCCTGGGCACGGTGGGGAAACCCGATGACCGCGCGGCTGCCCTCGCCTGGTCGGCTTTCCAGCATGCGCATATCGTGACTCTCGATGGAAGCGAGCACGCGGACGTCGTCGCCATTATTAACGGGGAAGGGAAACTGAGCGTTGCCCATACCCTCATCACCGCGGCCCCGGAGGCCAGTGGCACCGTGGTGCTCGAGCACACCGGCAGCGGCAACCTCACGGAAACTGTGGAAATTGAGGTGGGGGCGCACGCGGATCTCACCGTTGTGTCCGTGCAGGAACAAGAACGCTGCGCGTCCCAGCATTCCGCCCAGCGCATCCGGGTAGGTGAAGGCGCCAAATTCCGGCATATCGTGGTGACCATCGGCGGGGATCTCATCCGCATGACCACCGCGTGCGAGCTGGAAGGGGAGCGTTCTGATACCGAACTGCTGGGCGCTTATATCACCGAAAGCCACCAGCATCACGAACACCGAATTTTCGTGGATCACGTGGCTCCGCATTGCAAATCCCGGGCCACCTACAAGGGCGCGCTCCAGGGCGATGAGGCGCATTCGGTGTGGATCGGGGACGTTCTTATCCGAGCCCAGGCCGCCCAGACCGATACGTATGAACTCAATCGCAACCTGGTGCTCACCGAGGGAGCGAAGGCCGATTCGGTGCCTAATCTGGAGATTCTCACGGGGGATATTGCCGGAGCCGGGCACGCCTCAGCCACCGGGCGTTTTGATGATGAGCAGCTCTTCTACCTCATGGCTCGCGGTATCCCGGCGGATGTGGCGCGCCGCCTGGTGGTGCGCGGTTTCTTCGCGGAATTGGTGGAGCAGATCGAAGTGGATTCGGTGCGCACCAAGCTCATGGACGCTATCGAACGCGAACTCGATTTGGCCGATGCCGGAAGCGGGGAGGAGGCATGAGCTGGCAGCAGGTGTGTACCACCGCGGATCTTGAGCCGGAAAGCGCTCTGAGTGTGGAAGTCCGCGCTGCTAGCGGCGCCGTCGTACCCGTATGTATCGCACGCGACTGCCATGGAACCTGGCACGCCGTGGGCGATATCTGCACCCATGAAGACGTTAACCTCAGCGACGGCGAAGTTTTTGATACCACAATCGAATGCCCCAAACACGGGGCGGAATTCGACCTGTGTTCCGGGCGTGCCCTCACGCTCCCGGCGGTCACACCCGTGCCCGTCTACCCCCTGACCTGCGATAATGACGGCCGCGTTTTTATTGACGTGGACACAACACCTGAGGAGAAGTAATGGCTACTCTCGATATTATTGATCTGCACGCCTCGGTCATCACCCCCGAAGGCCCCAAGCCGATTCTGCACGGCGTCAATCTGCATATTGGCGATAATGAAATCCACGCGATTATGGGTCCGAACGGCTCGGGTAAATCGACCACGGCCTACGCGCTGGCCGGGCATCCCTCCTATGAGATCACCTCCGGGCAGGTGCTGCTCGACGGTGTGGATATTACCGATATGACCGCCGATGAACGCGCCCGCGAGGGGCTTTTCCTCGCCATGCAGTACCCGGTGGAAGTGCCCGGCGTTTCCGTCTCGAATTTCTTGCGGACCGCGAAAACCGCGATTGACGGGGAAGCTCCCAAGCTGCGCGAATGGTCCCAGGCACTGCGCAAAGTCACGGAAAAACTGCGGGTGGACGCCGATTTTATTAAGCGTGATCTCAATGTGGGCTTCTCCGGTGGCGAAAAGAAACGCACCGAAGTGCTCCAGATGGAACTGCTGGAACCCAAGATCGCCGTGCTGGACGAAACGGATTCCGGGCTGGACGTGGACGCGCTGCGCGTGGTCTCCGAAGGCATCGTGGACGTGCATGAACGCACCGGTAATTCGCTGCTGCTCATCACCCACTACAACCGGATTTTGCAGTACGTCAAACCCGATTACGTCCACGTTTTCGCCGGCGGCAAGATTGTGCGCACCGGCGGGCCGGATCTGGCCAGCGAACTGGAAGCCTCCGGGTACGACAGCTACATCGAAGCGGAGGCGAAGTAGGTGAATGCTGTGCGCCCGCTGGTGGCGCGGGATGATTTCCCGATTCTGGCCCGGCCGATGCGCGGGGATCAGGCCCTCGTGTACCTAGATTCCGGGGCGACGGCGCAGCGTCCGCGCGCCGTTCTAGACGCGATGGTGGATTTTGATACGCGCTCCAATGGGGCGGTCAAACGCGGCAGCCACCTCCTCGCGGAGGAATCCACCGTGGCCTATGAAGAGGCCCGCGCGAAAGTGGCGGCTTTCATCGGGGCGGCGCCCCAGGAAATCGTATGGACCAGCGGGAGCACCCAGTCCCTCAACCTCCTCGCTTACGCAATCTCGAATGCCACGGCGGGGCGCGGCTGGGGGAATGCGGATCGTTTCCTGCTGCGCGCCGGTGACGATATTGTGGTCACCCGCGCCGAGCATCACGCGAATCTGCTGCCCTGGCAGGAATTGTGTGACCGCACCGGGGCCCGCCTCACGTGGCTTGATCTGGATAGCGAGGGCCGGATTGACCCGGCCACCCTCGCGGTCATCGGGCGGCGTACCCGCATTGTGGCTTTTACCCACGTCTCGAATGTGACCGGGGCGGTCTCCCCGGTGGCGCAGATCGTGGAGGCGGCCCGCGCGGTAGGTGCCTTTACGGTGCTCGATGCCTGCCAATCCGTGCCGCATCTGCCCGTGAATGTGCGGGAACTCGACGTAGATTTCGCGGCTTTTTCGGGCCATAAAATGTACGGGCCCACCGGGGTGGGGGCGCTGTACGGGCGCGAAGAACTCCTCGCGGACCTGCCGCCCTACCAATTCGGCGGCTCGATGATCGAACGGGTCACGATGGAAAAAACGCGCTACGCGCGCCCGCCGGCCCGTTTCGAGGCGGGAAGCCAGCCGGTTACCCAGATCGTCGGGCTCGCGCGGGCGGTGGATTACCTCAGCGCCATCGGTATGGAGAACGTGGCGCGCTACGAAGATGCGCTGACCGCCCAGCTGCTTGCCGGACTCGGGCAGATCCCGGGGATCCGGGTGCTCGGCCCGCGCGAGGGAGCTGGCCGTACCGGAATCGCGGCTTTTACCGTGGACGGCGTGCACCCGCATGACGTGGGGCAATTCTTGGATGCGCGCGGTATTGCGGTGCGGGTGGGCCACCATTGCGCCCAGCCAATTCACGATTTCTTCGGGGTGTCGGCCTCGGTGCGCGCCTCCGTGGGAATTTACACAACAAGCTCGGATATTGACGCATTCCTTGATGCGTTGAGCCAGGTCCGCGGCTATTTCCGGGTGGAAGGATAAAAAGTTGAGCGAACTTGATGAGCTCTACCAGCAGATTATTCTCGATGCGGCGCGCGAACGCCACGGTGAAGGTGAGTTGGCGCCGGTGGCCGGTGGCGCCGTCGTGCCGCAAGGCGAGTCCACCCAGGTCAATCCCATGTGCGGGGATGAGGTGACCCTCGAGGTGCGCCTCTCCCCGGATGGAGAGAAGATCGCCGAGCTCGCCTGGCAGGGGCAGGGCTGTTCCATTTCCCAGGCCTCGATTTCCATTATGAATGACCTGGTGGCCGGGCACTCCATCGAGAACCTCACCACCCTCTACGGTTATTTCCGCGAGATGATGGACAGCCGCGGGGCGGAGCTTTCAGATACCGCCGCGGATGCCCTGGAAGACGCCGCCGCTTTCCACGGGGTAGCCCGCTTCCCCATGCGCATTAAATGCGCGCTACTCGGCTGGATGGCGGTCCGCGAAGCAACCGACGAAGCCCTCCACCGCCTCAACACACCCGGCACGCCCGCTAGCAATCCCGCAGAAGCTGCGAATCCCGTGGGCGGCACGCCGCCTCAGATGAAGGAGACCCCGGAACAATGACGGAGAAGAACGAAACAATCTCGCCCGCCGCAGATGAACGCATTGGCGAAGTGGTTTACACCGATGGTGATAGTCCGATAGACGATGTGGATCCCTACCTCGTCCTCGAGGCGATGAAGGACGTTATCGATCCGGAGCTCGGCGTCAATATTGTCGATCTTGGCCTCGTCTACGGCGTGACCACGAACGGCCGCCACCTCCACCTCGATATGACCCTCACCTCGCCGGCCTGCCCGCTCACGGACGCGATCACCGATGGCATTATTATCGCCACGGAAGATCTTGTTGACGACGTGGATATCAACTGGGTGTGGCTACCGCCGTGGGGCCCGGAACGCATTACCGAAGACGGCCGCGATGACCTGCGCGCCCTCGGTTTCAATATTTAGTACGACGACGCCCGTGCGCCCAGAAAATTCTGGGCGCACGCCGCACTTCCGCCAGCGCGCCTTTAGCGCCAGGTATTGCAGGCCTTGAAATCGCCTGTTTCGTAGCCAGTTGTTAGTGCATCCATACGCTGGGCGGATGACCCGTGGGAGAACTTTTCCGGATTGACATCCATGCCGGCGCTTTCTTGGATATGGTCATCGCCAATCGCGGCAGCGGCGTCAATCGCGCTGGCGAGCTGATCACGGGTAGGAGCTTTGAGAATCGGGATCCCGCTGGCCGGATCAACCGTGTTGGCGGCGTGATGCAACCAGAGGCCAGCGTAGCAATCAGCCTGTAATTCCGAGCGCACCTGCGAAGAATCCGGGCCGGTATCGCGCGGATTGACGCGCTCGAATACCCCGGTGAGATTCTGGATATGATGCCCGAATTCGTGGGCGACCACATAGGCCTGGACCAGGGTGGTGTTCTCCGCCCCGAAATTAGCTTCCAGTTCGTCAAAGAAGGTGGTGTCGAGGTAGACGGTTCCATCGGCGGGACAGTAGAAGGGACCCACCTGACTGGAGGCATTCCCGCATCCGGTGCTCACCCCTTCGGAAAAGAGCGCAAAACCGGGAAGCTCATAGCGGGTGCGCGCCGCGCGGGGCAGTTCCTTTTCCCAAAATGCATCGAGGGATTGGGCCACCGCCACCATAAAACATTCGGTGGAAGCATTGGCATCCGCACCGGTACGGCACTTCTCCGCGAAATCGGACGTGGCGGATTGCTGCGCGGAGCTGCCCTGAGGGGAGGCGCCCTGAGTGATGGCGGCCGGCGGGGGAGTGCCCGTTACCATGTACCAAACCAGGGCGATAATAATTCCGGTGAGCCCCATGCCGCCGCCAATCATGGCACCGCGCCCGCGTCCGCGATTGTGTACTCTCGCCCCGTCGAGGCGCACGCCGTCGTTAACACTCATGGCTTCGAGCCTACCCTCCCGGCCCGGACCCCGCGGCCCTTTTCCGTTAATACCGCGCGATAGCGTACCCGAGGGGAAGCGCCGCCACGATCACGCAGATGAGGCAGGCGAGGAAGCTCCATCCGGCCACCTTGCGGAAGCGCAGCTGCCCGGGAGTGGCACGCTGTTCGCGCGAGAGCGTGACGGCGGTGAGGACTAGGCCCGCCACCGCGCCCAGCCAAGCAAGGAGTTGCACGAGCAGCCGGCCGTGCCCGAGGAATACGCAGGCCGCCGCGCACACGGATATCACCACGGGCAGCACATAAGCGCCGTGGGTTTCCGGATGCTCGCCGGGATCCGGTTCGGGTGCGGAAGATGGTGTTGACACCTCTCCATTGTCCCGCGTGCGAGCCACGTGCACCAGTGGCGCGCTGCCGTGACACCACCTCCAAGCCGAGGCCCATCGGCGGCACAGGCGACCTGACCAGCGCACGCCAGCGGCACACTACCGTGACGGCCAATGCGGCCCGCGCGCGATTTTCTCGGTAAAGTAGGCCCTTGTGATTACGGCTTCTGATCTCACGATTCGCATCGGCACGCGTGAACTTGTCCAGCACGCCAGTTTCCAGGTCCACAAGGGTATGCGCGTGGGCCTGGTGGGGCGCAACGGCGCGGGCAAAACCACGATGACCCGCCTGCTGGCGGGCGAAGGCACCACCTCGGATGCCGTTGATTACGAAGGAACCCTGCACCGCAGCGGCACCATCGCCTACCTCCCGCAAGATACCCACGATGGGGATCCGAACCAGATCGCCCGGGATCGCATCTTGGAGGCCCGCGGAATCGACGCCACGATCCGCCGCATCCGCAAGGCGGAAAAGGATATGGCCGAATGCACCGGTACCCGCCAGCAAAAAGCCATGGAACGCTACGTGCGCCTGGATCAGGAGTTCACCGCGGCCGGGGGCTGGGCCGCCAATGCCCAGGCTTCCCAAATGGCCGCGGCTCTGGGCCTGGACGAACGCATCCTCAACCAGCCGCTGGGCACTCTTTCGGGTGGGCAGCGCCGCCGCGTCGATCTGGCGCGGGTACTTTTTTCCCAGGCAGATACGCTGCTCCTGGACGAACCGACCAACCATCTCGACCACGATTCTCTCCTGTGGCTGCGCGATTACCTCGCCAATTATTCGGGCGGTTTCGTGGTGATTTCCCACTCGGTGGATCTGCTGGAAGAAACGGTCACGGCGGTATGGCATTTGGATGCCAACCGGGCCGCCCTCGACCAATACGCGATGGGCTGGTCAGCCTACCTCAAGCAGCGCGAAACTGATGAGCGCCGGCGCCGGCAGATGCGCGCCAATGCCGAAAAGAAAGCGGATCATTTGCTGGCGCAGGCTAATAAGATGCGCGCGAAGGCCACGAAGGCGGTGGCGGCCCAGAATATGGCGAAACGCGCGGAGAAGCTTCTTGAGGGACTGGAAGAAGAACGCGCGGACGATAAAGTGGCAGCGCTGCGGTTCCCGGAGCCGGCCCCCTGCGGGAAAACACCGCTGCGGGCCCAGGGCCTGTCGAAATCCTACGGTTCGCTGGAGGTTTTCACCGGCGTTGACCTGGCGATTGACCGCGGTTCGCGCGTCGTCGTGCTAGGTCTCAACGGCGCGGGCAAAACTACGCTGTTGCGTTTACTGTACGGAACGGAAACCCCGGATACCGGTGAAGTGCTCCCCGGGCACGGCCTCAAGCTGGGCTATTACGCGCAGGAACACGATTTTATCGATACGGATAAAACTGTGGTTGATAATTTGCGTTACGTCGCCCCGGAGTTCGACGAAACAGGCTTACGTACCGTGCTCGGTTCCTTTTTGTTTTCGGGCGACGACGCCGATAAGCCCGCCCGCGTCCTCTCCGGCGGTGAAAAGACCCGCCTGGCTTTGGCCATGCTGGTGGTTTCGCGCGCCAATGTGCTGTTGCTGGACGAGCCAACCAATAATCTTGACCCGGCCTCCCGGGAGAAAATCCTTGGCGCCCTGGGCAAGTACGAAGGCGCCGTCGTCCTGGTCACGCACGACGAAGGTGCCGTGACCGCGCTCAATCCCGAGCGCGTCCTTCTCCTCCCGGACGGGGACGAAGATTTGTGGAGCGACGACTATCTGGAGCTGGTTTCCCTCGCCTAGCACGGCTGTGCCCGGTACCGGAAAACCGCTACCGGGCACACACTAGCCTGAAGCTAGGCAGGCAGCGCAACCACTGAATAACTCAGGCGCGCAACCGCTTAGCGGCGCACCACCGCATTCTTGGGAACCACAACCACGCCGCCTTCCGAGACGTAGAAACCGCGTTCGCGGTCATAATCGTGGTTGACACCCAGCTGCGCGCCTTCTTCAATCTGGACATTCTTATCCACGATGGCACGAATAACGGTGGCATTGCGGCCTACGTTGACGCCGTCCAGCAGCACCGATTCACGCACCGAGGACCAGGAATTCACCCGCACCCCGGGGGAGAGCACCGATCCGATCACTTCGCCACCGGAGACGATAACACCGGGGGAAACAATGGAATCCAGGGCGTGCCCGAGGCGTTCGTGATGCCCGTACACGAACTTCGCGGGCGGCAGCCCGGTGTAGCCGGTCAGGATCGGCCAGCGCTCGTTGTACAGGTTGAAATCCGGGGTAACGGAAATAAGATCCATATTCGCCGCGTAGTAGGCATCAATAGTACCTACGTCACGCCAGTAGTCCTTATCCCGTTCACCTTCACCGGGGATACGGTTATAGGTGAAATCGTAGACGCCGCAATTACCGGCTTCCACGAACCGCGGAACAATGCTGCCACCCATATCGTGGGCGGAACTGGGATCTGCGGCGTCATTCTGGAGGGCCTCAACCAGCGCGTCAGTATTGAAAATGTAGTTGCCCATGGAGGCCAGGAACTGATCCGGGGCTTCTTCCAGGCCCAAACCGCTTGTATCCTGCGGCTTTTCCAGGAAGCGGGAAACCTTTTGGTGGTTTTCCGCATCCACATCAATAACACCGAAAGAGGGGGCCAGTTCCAGCGGCTGGCGAATACCGGCAATGGTCAGGTCAAAACCGGATTCCACATGCTGGTCCATCATCTGGGAGAAGTCCATGCGGTAGATATTGTCCGCTCCGGTTACGAGCACAACATCGGGCCGTTCATCATCGATGACGTTCATGGACTGGTAAATGGCATCCGCGCTACCGGAGAACCACCCCTTGCCGCGCCGCTGCTGGGCGGGAACCGGGGCCACATAATTGCCCAAGAGGTTGGACATACGCCATGTTCTCGTAATATGGCGGTCCAGCGAATGCGACTTGTACTGGGTAAGCACGATGATCTGGAGATATCCAGAATTCACGATGTTACTCAGCGCGAAGTCAATCAGCCGGTAAATGCCCCCGAAAGGAACCGCGGGTTTCGCTCGATCTTCAGTGAGCGGCATTAAACGCTTGCCTTCGCCTCCCGCAAGGACGATGGCCAGAACGCGTAAATCTCTCCTCATGACTACAGCGTACCGTAAAACGTGAAGTTGAACACCCGCTTCCGGAAGGTAGGTGGACAAGTCGGGCGGCGGTCCACGCTGTGGATAAATGGGGCCCGCGGCTGTGTTTCCGGGGGTGGTGGGTTACCCTTGAGGTAGTACGCTCGCATGATCCGCTTCGTGGGGAAGCGGACGGCGGCGAAGAAGCCGGAGGCAACCATGCGCATTGATTTACTTACTCGCGAATACCCCCCGCATGTGTACGGAGGGGCGGGAGTTCACGTGACCGAGCTTTCTCGTGTGCTCGCCCAGCATGCTGATATTCACGTGCGTGCTTTTGATGGTCCGCGCGCACCCTCGGAGAACAAAGACGTTCCCGCGGGCGTATCGCTGGAAGGCTATGACTACCTCAAGGAACTTGAGGGCGCGAACGCTGCCGTGCGCACCATGGGTGTTGATCTCAATATGGTCACGGATGTGGAAGGTGCGGATCTGGTGCACTCCCACACCTGGTACGCGAATTTCGCCGGGCATATCGCTTCGATTCTTTACGGTATTCCGCATGTGATTTCCGCGCATTCCCTGGAACCGCTGCGCCCGTGGAAACGTGAACAGCTCGGGGGCGGCTACCAGCTGAGCTCCTGGGTGGAAAAAACTGCCTACGAATCCGCGGCCGGAATCGTGGCGGTATCGCACGCGATGCGCTCCGATATTTTGCGCTGCTACCCGAATATTGCGCCCGAGCGGGTGCGGGTGATTCATAACGGTATTGATTTGACTACCTGGAAGGCTCCGGAAACCAGCGCGGAGAAGGAAGATGCCCGCCGGTATTTCGCCAGCTACGGCCTGGATCCGGATCGGCCCGCCATTATGTTCGTTGGGCGTATTACCCGCCAGAAGGGCGTGCCGGGGCTGCTGCGCGCGCTGCGCCAAGTAGATAAGGGCGTGCAGGTAGTGCTGTGCGCCGGGGCTCCCGATACTCCCGAAATCTTGGAGGAAACAAAGGCGCTGGTGGCGAAGCTGCAGGCCGAACGCGAAGGCGTGGTCTGGATTGACGATATGCTCAGCCAGGATCGTATTGTCGCCCTGGAATCGTGCTGCACTACCTTTGTTACTCCCTCCATTTATGAGCCGCTCGGCATTGTTAATCTGGAGGCGATGGCGGTGGGGCTTCCGGTGGTCGGCACCGAAACCGGGGGAATTCCCGATTGCATCGTGCACGGAACCACCGGGCTGCTCGTTCCTATCGAACAGGCTCAGGACGGTACCGGCACCCCGCTCAACCCCGAGCAATTTGAGGCAGATTTGGCCGCGGCTCTCAACGAGGTGTGCTCCGATCAGGAGCGGGCCGCGCAGATGGGCACGGCTGGCCGGCGCCGGGTAGAGGACCATTTCTCCTGGGAAGCTATCGGCGAAAAAACCATGGAGTTCTACCGCGAACTCGTGGATAACTATCCGCGGCGCTAACCGGTTATGTCGTAGCGGCACGCTATTCTAGAACCATGGGTGACGTGCTGTCTTTGAAAGATGTATCGCTGCGCCGCGGGGCTACGGAAATCCTCCGCTCGGTATCCTGGGAGGTTAATTCCGGGGAACGCTGGGTGATTTTCGGGCCTAACGGCGCCGGGAAAACCACGCTCATACAGGTGGCCGCCGCGCGGCTCTTCCCCAGTTCGGGAAGTGTGGAGCTCATGGGCGAACGCCTCGGCACGGTGGATGTGCGGGAGCTGCGCAGTGCCGTGGGTGTAACCTCAGCCGGGATTGATGCTCGCATCCCCGGTGGTGAAACCGTTTTCCAAGCGGTGCGCACCGCCGCCTACGGGCACCTGGCCGCCTGGAATGAGGAGTACGACGCCGCAGATGACGCCCGCGCCCGCGCCATGTTGCGCAGGCTCGGTTTACTGGACCTCGAGGATCGTAAAGTTGCGCACCTATCGTCCGGGGAACGTAAACGCTTAGGGATCGCGCGGGCCCTCATGCCCAATCCGGAAGTCCTTATTCTGGATGAACCGACCTCGGGCCTGGATCTGGGTGGGCGCGAACGCCTGCTGGCTACCCTCTCGCGGCTGGCTGGGGCAGCGTACGCCCCGGCGATGCTGCTGGTGACCCATCACGTTGAGGAAATCCCCGTTGGCTTTACCCATATGCTGCTCCTCAAAGCAGGCAGTGTTGTGGCGGCCGGGCCGCTAGCGGAGGTGCTAACCTCTGCGCAGCTTTCACAGGCATTTGATTATCCACTCCGGGTGGAAGAAAACGCGGGCCGGTATACCGCGCGCGCTGCCCGCTAGGGGAATCTGGTGCTCGGTATATCCGTAGCCCGGGCTATTTCGCGCTATTTCGCGGGCGGAATATCCCGATATTCCGCGCTCAGTAGATTTTCCGCTCGGTATATCCGAGGCGCAGGGTGTCCGGTAGCATGGCACCAGAGGACGAAGAGGCCCGGAGCCGGAAAACCGGCTGGGTGGAACTCTCAGGAAAGGGAGAACAATGACGTGGCAAATTTGGGTCATCGCCGGGTTAGCACTCGCAATTGTTGAGATGTTTACCCTCGATTTCACTTTCCTTATGCTGGGGCTAGCTGCCCTGGCCACCGCGGGAGTGGCCCTGGGAACAGATATCCTGTGGATCCAAATCATCGCCTACGGAATTTTCGCTCTGATCCTCTTGTTTTTCGCCCGTCCCTGGGCGCGCCGTCACATCAACCCGCGCGGCGCTGCCGTCGGCAATGTGGAGGCGCAGGTGGGCCGGCGTGCTTACGCACTTACGGAGATTACCGAGCGCGGCGGGCGCGTGAAAATTGGCGGAGATGAATGGAGCGCACGCACTACCGAGGGGCGCATCCCGGAGGGCGGCGTCGTACTTGTGCAAGCAATTGACGGTGCCACCGCAATCGTGACCCCGGAATCATAAGTTTTATCTGCTTCACGTACCACCGAAAAGTCACCGAGGCCGCCTAGCGGCACAAAGGAAAAATCATGGATGCTGATATCAACGCGAGCACGGTTATTGGCGTGCTCCTCCTCTTACTCCTTCTCCTTGTGGTGGTGGCGGTGTTCCGTTCCGTCATCAAGGTGCAGCAAGGCTACCAGGTGGTTGTGGAACGCCTGGGTCGCTACCACTCCGTGCTGCAACCGGGACTGCATTTCCTGGTGCCGTTCTTCGACGCGGTACGCCAGCGCATCGATATGCGTGAGCAAGTGGTTCCTTTCCCGCCCCAGCCGGTTATTACCTCCGATAACATCAACGTCTCCATTGACACGGTTATCTACTACCAGGTGACAAACGCGTATTCCGCAACCTACGAAATTGCCGACCCGATGACCGGTATTGAGCAGCTGGCCGTCACCACCTTGCGTAACATCATCGGCACCATGGATATGGAACAGGCCCTGACCGGCCGTGACCGTATTAACGACCAGCTTCGCAGCGTGCTGGACGATGCCACCGGGCGTTGGGGTATTCGCGTGTCCCGCGTGGAACTCAAGGCGATTGACCCGCCGGCTACCGTTCAGGGCGCGATGGAACAGCAGATGAAGGCCGAACGTGACCGCCGCGCCGCGATTCTCACCGCGGAAGGTATTAAGCAGTCCCAGATTTTGACCGCTGAAGGTGAAAAGCAATCGGC
Source organism: Actinotignum urematis (assembly GCF_051264595.1). Taxonomy (NCBI): domain Bacteria; kingdom Bacillati; phylum Actinomycetota; class Actinomycetes; order Actinomycetales; family Actinomycetaceae; genus Actinotignum; species Actinotignum urematis. The sequence goes on from NZ_JBOZBG010000003.1 coordinate 14,534, forward strand.
TATTCTCAAGGCTGAAGGTCAAGCTCAGGCCACCGTCCTCAAGGCCCAGGGTGAATCCCGCGCTATTCTTCAGGTCTTCGACGCGATCCACAAGGGCAATGCCGATCCGAAGCTGCTCTCCTACGAATACATTAAGACGCTGCCGCAGATCGCCAATTCGCAGTCCTCGAAGCTGTGGATTGTTCCTACCGAGCTCACCGCCGCGCTCGACGCGGTGCAGAAGGGCTTCGGTGGGGGCCGCAGCGGCGGGGGAGATGAGCCCAGCCCGGCCGGACCCACCGGGGTCGATTTTGAGAACGCGGCCGATGTGGCTGATGTTCTCAAGGAAACCACCCTCCCCGATATTGATTCGGCGCTGGCCGATGCACGCGGAGAAGCCAATCGCGCTGTTGATGATGCGCGCGGTTCCGTTTCCGATCCCAACCAGATCCCGAAGAACTAAGCGAAAAAACAAGCTCACCGGCGTGTGGAATCACCGAGCTTGATATCGATAATTGACCGGGGCCGCCCGCTGCGCACAACGCGCGGGGCGGCCCCGGCCATTTGTATCCAATACCGGCGTGGTGGCACGCTTGCTATGTGTTGATTTACCTCGATAACGTTGCGGCTCCCGAACTTGATGATTATTTCCGGCTCACCGATGTGCATCTGCGCCGCTTACTCGAACCCGAGCGCGGGGTGTATATGGCCGAATCGACGAAAGTTATTGAGCGGGCTTTGCAGGCCGGCCACCAGCCGCGTTCCTTCCTCACCTCCCCGCGCTGGCTCCCGGATTTGCAAGCCTGCTTGGAGCGCTGCGGCTGGGAAGTGGACGGAGCGGCGGCACCCATCTACGTGGGTACCGATGAGATGCTCCAGGCAGTAACCGGCTTCAAAGTCCATCGGGGCGCCCTGGCCGCGATGCACCGCCCGGAATTGGCCGATGTGGCCACCCTGCTAGCGCAGGCACGCGAGGGGCGGGGCGCGCGGCGCGTCGTCGTTCTAGAAGGACTGGTGGACCACACAAATGTGGGCGCTATTTTCCGTTCCTGCGCCGGGCTCGGGGTCGATGCGGTGCTGGTGACCGATACGTGCGCCGATCCGCTGTATCGCCGTTCGGTGCGGGTGTCTATGGGGACCGTGTTTCAGGTGCCGTGGACGCGGATCCACGAGTGGCCGCGCAGTATCGAAAAATTGCACGGTCTCGGTTTCCTCACGGCCGCTTTAGCGTTGGAGGACGACGCCGAAACTCTGGATGATTTCGCGAACCGCGCTGATGTGCTGGCCCCGGATTCGCGGGTCGCGCTTATTCTCGGAACGGAAGGGGACGGCCTGAGCGCGCGCACCGTCGCGAGCGCGGATACCCGGGTCATTATTCCTATGGCCGGGCACGTCGATTCTCTCAATGTGGCCGCCGCGAGCGCGGTGGCCTGCTGGGCGCTGCGCACCCGCGACTGAGGTGAAAGCGAAGCGGGAGTGGAGCGGAAGTGAAGCGGGACTGCGGTGATAGTGCGTCGGGATTGTCGCGAAACTAAGGGAAGCCGAGCGCAACAAAACGGTAGGTAGAGCAGGCCCTTGAGAAAATAATTACTGTTAATGCCGGGTATACCCGGTGGAAAGAAGGTGCTACGCACGACGAAAGTGGAAGGGTGCAGGACAGTTCCCAAATTGATTCGCTCGTCGCGTGGCGCTTAGCGAAAACAGTACGTGACCGGCGTGAAAGCCTGGGAATGTCGCAAGAAGATCTCGCTTTGCGCGCCAATCTCAATCGCACCACGTTGCAATCGCTAGAAAGCGGGCGTTCCGATCATAAAACCGGAAAGCCGTCGAATCCGCAGCTACGCACGCTGCTCCAATTGGCGCGGGCGTTGGAAATGTCCGCCGGGGAACTCCTCGGCGAAGCCGAGCGCCTCTACGATCAGGCGCTTCGCGAAGAAGGCTTATAGCTAGTCCTATGGTGCTGTAGCGCGGCGGGAGGGGTATCGCCCGGATGCGGGCAGCCGCTAGCTTGGGGCCGTGTGCGGCGCGCGCTTAATGTGCGCGTGGGTAGCGGGTTGAGGCGTGCCCGGAAAATTCTTAGGAAAATTGGGCGGCACCGGGGTATCCGAGCTGGCGCCAGGCTTCGTACACGGCAATGGATGCCGCATTAGCAAGATTGAGAGACCGCAGGTGGGGGAGCATCGGTATGCGCACCGCCGCGGTGATACGTTCGTGGGCGACGACGCGCGCCGGCAAGCCGGTTGGTTCGGGCCCGAAAAGGAGATAGTCCTCGGGCTGGTAGGAGACTTCGGCGAAGTTATTTTGGGTATGACCGGTAAAAGCAAAGATGCGAGCATCGGGCGCGCTGGTGAGAAACTCCTCAAAATTCGAGTGGATGACGAGGTCGGCAAGGTCGTGGTAGTCCAAGCCGGCGCGTTTGAGATGGGCATCAGAAAAATCAAAACCAAGGGGCTCAATCAGGTGCAAAGTAGCGCCGGTACACGCCGCTAGGCGAATGGCCGCGCCGGTATTACCGGGAATGCGCGGCTCAAAGAAAACAATATGAAGCACCTATCCAGGGTACTCGCCCAAGAATTTCGCGCGCGATTTTTGTGTCGTATCCCTTCGGTAGAGTAAAGCCGTACCGTAAAATCGAACATGCGTTCTAATATGTTGTGTGGGGGTGCTATGGGTGCGCAGAAATTAGCTGCCGCGCGGGCCGCGCTTGCCTGTGCGGAATCCGCGGTGGGATTAGCCGGCTCACAACCGCAGATACAACCGCAGTCGGGCGGGAGCGGCTGGGATCTCCCACCGGAGCTTTCTCCACTTTTCCCGCGGGGTCTAGCCCCGGGGATGACGCTCGGAGTTAGCGGTTCGCGCATTGCGCTGGCCTTGGTGGCTTCCCTGGTAAGCGCGCAAGGCGCGTGGTGCATCTACCTGGGCGTGCCTGATATGGGCTGGGAAGCCTGCGCTGGTTTAGGCAGTGATCTCCATCGGATTGTTACTATTCCCTACCTCCCGCCGGCCCGGAGCGGGGCGGCGCTCTCGGCCGCTATCGATCTTTTTGACGTGGTGATTGTGGGAAGCGCGCTGCGCCTAGATACGCGGGAACAGCGCCGGCTCGCGCAGCGGGCCCGTAACCGGGAAACTCTGCTTATTGCGGAAAACTGGCAGGTGCGGGATCGGGTGAATGCGCGCTATGAATCGGTGACGGGCCTGGCCAGCGGAAGCGGGCATATCGCACATATCACCGTGGAACTCCGCTCCGCGCGTGGTGCGCGCCTGCGTATTGCGTGGGATGCTACCGGCTGGCATCCGGCCGTGGGTCTGCGGGCGGTGCCATCTGCACGCGAAGCTACTCCAACTTTGAATGAGGTCGCTCCGGCTTTGAATGAGGTTGCTCCGGGTATGCACGGCGTCGCTTCGCGCCGCGCGGCGCCCGCGCGCCGGATCCCGGGTGACCAGGCTCCCGGAGCCGGGCTCCGTTTGGTACCGGTTACCGATGCGCGGGGGAGGTGCGGGGAATAATGCGCCAAGCAACAGTATGGGTTCCTCACTGGCCCATTATCGCGGCGGAAATGGCGGGGATTGTGAGCAGAGAAAATCCCGTCGCGGTCGTGGAACACCACCGGGTGGCCAGCCTCAATATTTGGGCCTGGCAGAAAGGCGCCCGGGTGGATATGCCCACCCGGCAACTGCAATCTCTCGTCCCGCAATGCACCGTTATTCAACGGGATGGGGCGCGTGAGCTACGTTTCTTCGACCCGGTGCTCCGCGCTATCTCCAATCGAGTAGCGCGCTTCTCGATGCTGGAACCGGGAGTAGTTATCTTTTCAGCCGCGGGCCCGGCGCGCACCGCAGGCGGAGAAGAACGCCTATGCGAAAGCATCGTGGGGGATATCGTTGATGCCGCCGGGTGCGAGGCCCGGGTTGGAATCGCGGAAGGAACCCTTCCTAGCCTATGGGCGGCGCGCACCTCGCGCGTTATCGCTCCGGGCGCCTCCGAACAAGTATTGGCCAGCCAACTGATCTCGCTTTTCCTCCTTGCGGCAACGTCAGCAACCCGCCCCGCGCTCCGCGATTGCGTGGAACTACTTCACGACCTGGGGATCACCACCATCTCGGATGTTATCGGGCTGGGGCAGCGTTCCCTCGTCACGCGTTTCGGGAATATCGGGCAATATATGTGGGATCTGGCCACAGCGCGCACCCTGCCCGCGCACGAAGCAACCCCGGATACCCGTGATATATCCGTGGTAGCCACTTTTGATCCGCCCCTGAGCCACGCGGAACACGCGGCTTTTGCCGCGCGTAATCTCGCCGGGCAACTCGAAACAAAAATGCGTGCCGGTGCGGCTGGCTCAGCCCGCCTGGATATTCGGGCGAGTTCCGCCTCCGGAGAAGTAATGACACGCAGCTGGTACCTCGAACTCCTCACCCAAGAAGATGTGGTGGATCGGGTGCGGTGGCAAATCTCCGCCTGGATAGCACAGCCCCGTGAGGCCAGCGAAATGTCAGCGGAAACCCGCGGGGGTATTACCCAATTAGAGCTGATCGCCCGGGATATTACCCCCACGGGCAACCATCCGGCGCCCCTCTGGGGTGCGCGCACCACCAGCGATGCGGCAGCAGCGCGCGGGGCTCACCGCCTCCAAAGCCTTCTCGGTGAAGAATACGTGCGGGTACCCCGCCGGGTGGGTGGGCGCCTCCCCGAAGAAGATATACAAGAAATCCCCTGGGGCCAGGCGGTAGATACCTCCCGGGCTGGGCTTCCCTGGCCGGGCCGGTTGCCCGAACCCGCCCCGGTACAGTTCCTGCGCACCCCCTATCCGGTGGCGGTGCTGTGTACCTGCGGGCAACCACTTGCTATTGTCGCAACCACCGCATTGCACTGCCCGGGGGAGTGCCCGCGGCCATATCCGGCTACTATCCGCGCAACTTCCCGCACCGGCGCGGCTTTGCCCGCAAGGCACGCTGCCTCATCAGCGGGCCATGCTGCCTCACTCGCGGGCCATGCCTCACCCGCGGGCCCTGCCTCACCCGCGGACAGCGCCGGGCCTCCTACTGCATCACTCCGCGCGCTTTTCGGAGCGGAAGGCTCCCTCACGGTAGTCGACTACGCCGGTCCCTGGGTGAGCGAACAGCGCTGGTGGGCGCGCCCTACCCGGCGCGCCTATATCCAAGCGGTCACCACCACCGGGGCTGTACTTCTCTATAGAGAACAGGAGCGCTGGTACCTTGCTGCCAGCTACATCTAGCCATGACCACTCTTATCACTAGTTCTCCTTATGTCCCGTATGCGGAACTGCATGCCCACTCGGCTTTCAGTTTTCTTGACGGAGCCAGCCTGCCCGAAGACCTCGTGCAAGGCTGCCTGGATCTGCGTATCGAAGCCCTAGCCCTCACCGATCACAATGGTTTTCCTGGTGTTATGCAGCTCGCACAAGCCGGGCGAGATACCGGCCTCCCCACCATCACCGGCACCGAAATAACGCTGGATAGCACCCAGCCGCGCGAAGGCCCGGATCCGGAAGGTGAGCATCTTGTGTTCCTTGCCCGCACTCCGGCCGGATACCAGCACCTCTCCCGCGCTATCGGAACAGCCATGCTCGCCAGCGGTGCAAAAGGAATCGCGCACCATACGCTGGCTCAGCTTGCCCGCAATAATGGCGATATTCTCGTCCTCACCGGCGGCTGCCGCAAAGGCACACTTCGCCGAATTCTTGACACCCAGCGCGGCAGCGAGGCCCGCCGCGCCGCCCGGCAGGAACTCGACCTCCTTATCAGCACCTTCGGGAAAGATAACGTCGTCGTGGAACTCACCTCCCACGCCGGGCCGCTTGACGCACAACGATGTGATCTTCTCGAAGAACTGGCCCGGGAAACCGGAGTTCGCGCGGCGGTAACCGGAAACGTCCACTACGCGCATCCCGCCGACCGCCCGATTGCCGATATATTCGCCGCCACCCGGGCCCGCCGTACCCTCGATGAGATAGACCCCTACCTTCCCGCCGCCGGAGCCTATCTGCGTTCCGGCCACGACTGGCGCATCCTGCACCGCGGGCGCGAACGCTACCTAGAAGCCGCGGCCCGCATCGCCGAAGAATGCGCCTTTGACCTCTCCCTCGTCAAGCCGAATCTTCCCCCGTTCCCGGTCCCGGAAGGCTATACCGAAGCCACCTGGCTGAGGGAACTGGTGATGCGCAAAGCCCGCGAACGCTACGGAACACCGGCGGACTACCCGCGTGCCTGGGAAGTAATCGAGCATGAACTCGAGGTCATTACCCAGCTGGGTTTCCCCGGATATTTCCTCATCGTGGAAGAAATAGTGGACTTTTGCCACTCGCGCAATATTTGGTGCCAGGGGCGCGGATCGGCCGCGAACTCCGCCGTATGCTTCGCCCTGGGAATCACCGCGGTCGATGCCGTGAAACACGCCATGCTTTTCGAGCGGTTTTTATCCCCGGGGCGCTCGGGGCCACCCGATATCGATATCGACATCGAATCCTCACGCCGCGAAGAAGTCATCCAGCATGTATACGAACGGTACGGGCGTTCCTGCGCTGCCCAGGTCGCCAATGTCATCTCCTATCGGCCCCGCTCAGCTATCAGAGATGTGGCGCGGGCCTTCGGATACCCGGAAGGTCATATCGACCAATGGGCATCAGCATTCCACCATCGCAGTATCAGCCCGGGCGGCGGCGCCCAGCCCCAGCCCGCCGGGCTACCCGAACGCGTCGCTGCGCTGGCTACCCGGATACAGAAGCTCCCGCGGCATCTCGGAATCCATTCCTCCGGAATGGTGCTTTGTGACCGCCCGGTTATTGACGTATGCCCGGTGGGATGGGCCTCCAAACCGGGAAGAACAGTATTGCAATGGGATAAAGACGATTGCGCGACCGCTGGACTCGTGAAATTCGATCTTCTCGGGCTCGGAATGCTCACCGCCTTGCGTATCAGCTTCACCGAACTCACCCGCCGCGGGATTCTTGCGCCCAACGGCCAGCCCCTCAGTTTGCATAATGTGCCCGCGGAGGATCCGGAGGTATATACCCTCCTCCAAGCAGCCGATACCGTCGGAGTCTTCCAGGTGGAATCCCGCGCGCAAATCGCTACCCTGCCGCGCCTGAAACCCGAATGCTTCTACGATCTGGTTATCGAGGTGGCTCTCATCCGCCCCGGGCCCATCCAAGGCGGATCCGTCAATCCCTATCTGCGGCGCAAACAGGGGAAAGAAAAAGTGAGCTATCCGCACCCGCTCCTGAAAAACGCGCTGGAAAAAACCCTGGGGGTGCCGCTCTTCCAAGAACAACTCATGCATATTGCCATCGACGCCGCAGGATTCACCCCCGCACAGGCCGACCAACTCCGCAAGGCCATGGGCTCGAAACGCTCCGCCGCCCGCATGGAACGCCTGCGCGGCCAACTCATGGAAGGCATGGAAAAACAGGGGATAACTGATCCGGAGGTGCGTGCAGAGATCTATGAGAAACTCGCCGCCTTCGCCGAATTCGGTTTCCCTGAATCCCACGCCTTTTCCTTCGCCTACCTCGTTTATGCTTCCGCCTGGCTGAAAGTTCACCACCCGGAAGAGTTCTATATGGGTTTGCTCAATGCGCAACCGATGGGCTTTTACTCCCCGCAATCCCTCGTTGCCGATGCGAGGCGGCATCACCTCGTGGTACGGAGGGCCGATGTCACGCGTTCGCACGAACACGCCAGCGTGGAAGAACTACCCGATACGCAAGATCGTCCGAAACGGGAACACCCGCGTATCCACGTGGATAGCCACCGCTACCTCCAGCTCGGGCTCAGCAGTATCAAAGGCCTCGGGAATGCGGCCACACAGCGAATCCTCACGACCCGCGCCCGGGCACCCTTCCGTGACCTCGCTGACCTAGCGCAGCGCGCCCGGCTGAAAACAGCAGATATCGAGATTCTTTCCCGCGCCGGAGCCACAGACAGTTTGGGGGTGAGCCGGCGGGAAGGCGTCTGGATAGCCCAAGCGGTGAGCAATGCTGAGGTAGCACACGGCACCACATATCAGCCCGCGATCCCCGGAACCGAACCTTTCGGTGCGGTGCCCGAGCTCCCGGACCTCACCGCAGTGGAACAAGCCCATGCGGACCTGCGCGCCACCGGAATTTCTCCCGATTCCTACCCGACGCAATTCATTCGCCCGGCCCTCACCGCGCGCGGAATTCTCACGGTTGCCGCAGCATCCATGCACCCTGAAAAAAGACGGTGCAAAGTGGCCGGACTGGTTACCCACCGCCAGCGTCCCCACACCGCGAAAGGAATCACCTTCCTCAACCTTGAGGACGAAACCGGGATGCTCAACGTCCTCATCACCCCGCAGCTATGGGAACGCTATCGGGAAATTGCGCGCACCTCGAACGCCCTGGTGATCCGCGGGATGGTCGAACGCGATGGCGGAGCCGCTGTTTTCCACGCGGATGGAATCGAAACTATCCCGCTCGGAATCAACCTGCCCTCCCGGGATTTTCGATAGCCGCGCGGCAGGGTTGGTGGCTCGGGAGCAGCGGCGTCGTCGCTTAAAACCTCTTAGCGAAAAGAACGCAACCGGCCGCGAACAATCGATACGATAACGGAAGTTGCTCTCGACCTGGAGCATCACCCGCACAGAATCTGGAGGCACAAGGTTATGGGTAAATATCGGGCACTGTTGCGGCTTGCGCGTCGGATCGGCCCCGCCATCGTTTTCGTGATCACGCGTTACGGACCGCAACTGCGCGCCCTCATCCGCGAGAATCCGCAGATTGCTTCCAAACTCCAGGACCGCATGCATCAACTTGCCGGGAAAAAGCCGAATGAGCGGGACGCGCACAGCCTCAGCGGCCGCATCGAGATCCTCAAAGAACACGTCACCTATCTCTACGCCTCGGCCAACACCGCTGATATTGCCGAAAAAGCCGCGGCGTGGCGCGCCGAACTCGACTCCATCGAACGGGCCATCCCCGTCCTCGACGCCATGGCCCGCGCGCAGCGGCTCACCGAACGGCGCAAGCTCTCCAATCGGATCGACGTGCTATCCCAACAGATTCTCTCCGCCAGCCTCAGTGATTACATTGAAGACGCCATTATTGACGACGACGGGAGTGCGAGCTAATCGCGCGGGGAGAGCCCCAAAGCCCGCGGAATATCCGGATTGAAGAAATTCGGGCCCTTGAGGACCTTGCCGTCTTCCCGGTAAATCGGCCGCCCGTCCGCCCCGAGCTTCGATAAATTCGAGGCCTGCACCTCGGCAAGCACATCGGCCATAGGAATGCCCAGTTCCAGGGCCATCCCGTAAATCACGTACACCAAATCCGCGAGCGCATCAGAAATCTCAACGATATCCCGGGTTTCGTCATCAAGATCCACAGCCCGCGCGAAAGCCGCGCTGATCTGTTCACCGGCCGCTTTGCCATAGGCGGCCGTCACCAATTCGGTAAATTCCTCCGCGATAAGGGACATACGCATGGGCAGGCGCGGCCGATCCGCATTCGGCCCGTCGGTGACAATAGGAAGCGCGTACGTTTCGTGGAATTGGCGCACCAAATCCTCCGGGCGGCGCGGATCGGGAAAAGCCGGATGCTTCTCACCGGGGCCAAACCAGGCGTGCGCGGGTTCCATGGCGTCCCCGCGCTGGAGAGTTGCCTGGAACAGGCCGTAAACCTCGCCCTTATTCACCGTGACGGCCGGTCGGATACTGATAAAAGAAAACCCGAGCTTCCAGGCGACCTTCGCCGAAGCCCAATTGATATCCGAACCCTGCACCTCGCAATCCCAGTGCATCGCCGCCAGCTCTGTCTTATCGAAGAAATACTCCAGGACGGTGCGAACTGCCTCCGTTACCATCCCGGTATTACGAGCCTCCTTGGCAGCCCAAAAACCGAGCCGGCCGATGCGCCCTTCCCCGGTCATATCCACCTGCACGCAGCCCAGCGGGGCGGATTCAGGCCCGCGGCGGATCAACCACACCGGCGAACCATCAGCCCACTTCTGCGGCGCGAACTCCGTGATAAAAGCGTGGGCATCCGAGCGTGAATAGCCGGCCGGGATCGTGGTCCAGCGTTGAATATCCGGGTCCGCGCAGATGGTGGCCAGCGCGGTTTCATCCGCGGGGCGCGGAGCGCTAAGAAAGTACGACGGCGTGGTTAGTGTGAACTCCTGCATGGCTTTAGTGTACGCAGGCCAGCAAGCCTACAAAAACGCGAGGCCCGAACCGCATCATGGTTCGGGCCTCGCGCCAGCTCCCGGGCGCCTTTCCAGGCGACCTTGGTGCTTCCTCTCGGGCATCACCGTGGTGCCGCAAAGGCCGCCGAGCTCAGAGCTCAGAGCTCACGCAGTACGCTTAGACGCTTAGCTCTCCAGCAGTCCGTGCCGCTTGAGCAGCGCGGTGGCATCCACATCCCGCCCGAGCAGCGCCGCGAAGGACTCCTTCGGATCACGCGAATTACCCCGCGCGAGCACCTCGCGGCGCAACTTCTCGCCAGCCTGGCGATTCAAGCCAAGATCGCCCTCGCGGGCGGCGTCGTTCTGGAACCACGCCACCGTATCCGCGTCCAGGGCCTCGCACCAGGTGTAGGAGTAGTACCCGGCAGAATACCCACCGGAGAAAACGTGATTGAAGTAAGCGCTGCGGTAACGCGGGGGCACCAGATCATGCTGCACGCCCGTGGCTCGCAAAGCTTTCTCCTCGAAGGCTTCAAAGTCCGCGGGGCTGGCCGGCACGTCGGCTTCACTGAGGCGATGCCAGGCCTGATCCAGAAGCACCGCCTGCTCAATTTCGCACATGCGGAAGCCAGCGCCGTAGCCGCGCGAAGCAACGAGTGCCTCGGTTTGGGCGGCGGGCAGCACCTCACCGGTCTGGTAGTGGCGAGCGTAACGCGAGAGCACCTCCGGGTGTCGGGCCCAAATCTCATTGACCTGGGAGGGGTACTCCACAAAATCACGCGGAACATTCGTTCCCGCCACCGAGGGCCAGCGCACATCGGAAAGGAAACCGTGCAGTGCATGCCCGAATTCATGGAAAGCAGTTTCCACTTCGTCCCAGCTCAGCAAGGTAGGTTCGCCGGGAGCCGGCTTGGTGATATTGAGGTTATTGCAGATAACCGAAGCGGGGGAGCCTTCCGCGGATTTCTGTACGATAGCGTGCATCCACGCGCCCCCGCGCTTACCGGGCCGCGCGTAGTAATCACCCAGGAAGTAGCCGAGGAAAGTTCCGTCCTCTTCGGCAACCTTCCACACGATCACGTCATCGGTGTACCCGTGTTCTTCGGTGCGGGTGAAAGTCAGGCCGTAAAGCTTATTCGCCGCGTAGAAAACACCCTTCTCCAACACGTTGTCGAGTTCGAGGTACGGGGTGAGGGCCTCATCATCAATGCTGAACTTTTCAGCGCGCGCCTGATTCTGGGCCCGCACCCAATCGCTGGCGGTGAAGTTCTCCTTCCCCCAGCGTTCCTTGACGAAAGCGGCCAGCTCTTCAGCTTCGGCAGCAACATTGCGGGCAATGGGCGCCATCATGGGGGAGAGGAGCGCATCGATATTCTCCAGCGTCCCGGCCGAAGAATTCGCGGCCACGTAGGCGGCATGGTTCGGGTAGCCGAGCAGCTTGGCGGCCCGGGCCCGCAGCCGTACCAGTTCCAGAATCGACTCGCGGGTATCGGTGGCCGCGTCATGACCATCGCAACGCCGCAGGGACGCATCCAGGAGGCGGGCGCGGGCTGCGGCGTCGTCCAAATTATCCAGCAAGGGCTGCTGGGTGGGCAGGCGCAGCGTGGCGAGATAAGCGGCCGAGCTATCCGCGGCTGCGGCCTCCCCGGCCAGGCCTTCGCGCTGCGAAGCCGAAAGCCCGCTCAGTTCCGCTTCGGTGAACTCCACCGCGTCATCCAGGCCGGCCTGCACAATACGCTGGCCGATCTCGGTGGAAAGCTCGGCCATGCGGTTATTGATAGCGGCCAGTTCGCCGCGCGCGGCCTCGTCGAGCCCGGCACCGGATTGCTGGCAGCGCTTGAGGTGCTCACGGGCGGTATACGCGGTTTCCGGATCCAGATCCGCCTGGCACAGCTGCTCAAAACGCCGGTACAACCGCGGATCCATGTACAGCGCGTCCTCGTGCGCGGTCATCTTCGGGCTGAGCTCGGCCTCAACGCGATCCCACTCCACCCCGCCAATCGAGGAACAATAGGTGTAGAAAATCGAGGATTCCACCTCAAGCTCTGCGCCGGAGAGTTCAAAGGGGCGCAAGAAATTTTCAACGGTGGGCGCCTCGGTCACCTCGAGAAGAGAGGCGACGACGCCGCGCTGGTGCTCCATCAAATCAAGGACCCTGGCAAGCTGGGATGCCGGGCTCACATGCGAAAAATCAGGTAAGAGAGTACTCATAGGCTTAACGGTAGCGGGCCGGGGCGAACAAGTACCAGCACGGCCCGCAATCAAGATGCCGGCGTGGCCTGCCCTATAGGTGCCGGCGTGGCCCGCGCGATAGGTACCCGCGCTAGGACCCGCGCCAGCCGTGCGTAAGTGGAATCACACCTGCTCCCGGCCGCACGATTTGAAAAAGTGGGCGCGGGCCTGGTAGATTCTTCTCTGTTGCTCAGCACGGCGTGCTGGATAACAATCACCGCGCGGGTGGCGGAATAGGCAGACGCGCTAGCTTGAGGTGCTAGTCCTCGTATAGAGGGTGGGGGTTCAAGTCCCCCTCCGCGCACGGTGAGAAAGCCCTGGAAAATACAGATTCCGGGGCTTTTCGCATGCCCGGGTGCGCGCCTAGCTGCATGCCCGGGTGCATGCGCGGCCGGCATCCAGCCCGATCGCGGGAATGACTGCGCCGCGGAGGTTAGCGAATCACCTGCCTTTCGGGGTATTCTAGGGCCATGGCTACGAATCCGCGCGCTGCGCTTGACCGTCTCATCGGTGCTTTCGAGGATTTCCACCAGGCGGCTACTACCGCTGATGACCCGGAAGCTCCGGCGGTGCTGGAAGCCGCCGATAAGCTGGCGGATGCTTACACCATTTACGATGACGTCATCTTCACGAATTTCGATGTCGAAACGCCGCTGGATGTCTTCGATAGCGATAGTGACGATTTCTACGACGATGATGACGATTCTGAGGACTACCTCTACGACACCGATGATTATGACGATCTGGACGACGATGATGACGATTCAGACGATGATTACGATGACGATGAGGATGATGTGGACGATTACCCCGGCCTCGATGACGAAGACGGTGACGACGAAGACGACGACGCGGATGAGGCCGGCGCCGCCGCTTCCCGCTCCTAAGAAATATCGTTGAGCGCCTCGATCACCAGATCGGGCAGTTCCTCACCACCCGCCAGGTTTCCCCCGAGCAAGCTGGTTAATTGGCTGGCGGTGCGCGCGCCCACCAGGGCCGCGCTCACCGGGGTGGCCAGGAGCCAGCCCAGGGCAACCTCAGCGGGATTCCAGTTCAGGCCCTCGGCGGCTTTCGCCACCGCCTCCACAATCCGGCGTGGCCCCTCGTCTAAATAGGGAGCCACAAAAGCAGCCAAATGATCGGAAGCCGCCCGCGAGGTCGCCGGGATCGCATGCCGGTATTTCCCGGTGAGTACCCCCCGCCCGAGAGCCGAGGCGGCAAGCAGCCCGATACCCATGGCCTCGCACATCGGCAGCATAGCTGTTTCAACACTCCGCTCCACCAGGGAATATTCTTCTTCCACCACGGTGAGCGCAGGCAGGTGGCGTTCGCGCAGCAGGGTTTGCATAGCGGCCACCCGCCAGGGCGCATATCCCGATACCCCGATATAGCGTGCCTTGCCGCGCATCACCAGGCCGGCCAGGGCAAGCGCAGTTTCCTCATCCGGGGTGATGCCATCGGGGCCACCGGCCACCGCAATATCCACGGTGGCGATACCGAGCCGAGCGAGGGACGCATCGAGGGAACGTGCAATCCCGGCTCGCGACACGCTATAGCTGGGACCGCTCGGATTATCAAGGAAACCTACGCGGGTGCAGATGGTGAGCTGCGAGCGGGCGGCGTCGTCGCCAAAAAAGGTGCTGAGCAAGGAGCCGAGCAGCGCTTCTGCCGCACCGTCACCGAAAGCCGGTGAGGTGTCCACGAGGGTGCCGCCGGCGTCCAGAAAGGCGCGCAACTGCCCGCGGGCCTCCTCCTCATCGGTATCGCGACCCCACGTGAGCGTTCCCAAGCCGAGCGTGGAGACAAGAAGCCCGCTGGCACCAACCGCACGATAATCCATGACTCCACTCTAAACCACCGCGCCGGACCAGAGCCGGGCTAGAGCCTGACCAGAGCCGGGCTAGAGCCTGACCAGAGCCGGGCTAGAGCCGGACCAGAACCGAACCAGTGCCGCCGCACTTCGCCGGGGTGCGCTGCCAGTTCCGCCCGGACACCTCACCGCGCCGTCGCGCCGCGCCCGCTATGCTTAGTCCCCGTGGGTTATCTAGAAGCAGCCATTCTTGGGCTCGTGCAAGCACTAACGGAATTCTTGCCGATTTCTTCTTCGGCGCATATCCGCATTGTCGGTGATCTTTTCGGCTGGGGCGATCCGGGCGCGGCTTTCACCGCGATTATTCAACTGGGCACCGAAGCCGCGGTGCTGTGCTACTTCTGGAAAGACATCGTGCGCATTATCCGCAAGTGGTTGTGCTCGTGGACCGGGCGGGTGGCGCGCACGGACGCGGATGTGCGCATGGGCTGGGTCGTTATTATCGGCACGCTGCCGATCGGCCTCCTCGGCCTGCTTTTCGCGGACACCATCGAAACGTCGCTGCGTAATCTCTATATCACCGCGGCCGTGCTGGCGCTCTTCGCGATTTTCTTAGGGCTAGCGGATCGGTGGGCGAGCCAGCGCAAAGACCTGCGCGATATGAGCTACCGCGACGGTTTGCTCCTCGGTTTCGGGCAGGCTCTCGCGCTGATTCCGGGGGTATCGCGTTCGGGCGGCACGATTACCACCGGTCTGCTCCTCGGCTATACCCGCGAGGCGGCGGCGCGGGTATCCTTCCTCATGGCGGTGCCGGCGGTGCTGCTCTCGGGCTTCTACCAGCTGGTCAAATACGCCGGTGACGCCTCGATTCCGGCCGGGCCGACGATTCTTGCCACGGCGATTTCTTTCGTTTTGGGGTACGCGGTGATCGTGTGGTTCTTGCGTTTGGTGTCCACGCGTTCGTACCTGCCTTTCGTGATCTATCGCTTGGGGCTGGCGGCGCTCGTGGTGGTGTTGCTCGGCACCGGCGTGCTCTCTGTTTTTTAACGACGACGCCGCGACGGCTCGCCCCGCTGCTGCTGTTCCCGGAGGGCGAGCGGCGTACTGGGTAGACTGTGCGTGGGTTCCTCGCGTGGAGGACCCGCGAAGTAGGAGACTAACGGATAACCAGATGGAGACTTGGACACGCCCGGAGGTACCACCGCTGGGGTTTACCCCGGACCTCAACCTGTACGATTCCGACAATGAGGAAATTTGCCGGGTGGAAACGCGGCAACCTACCCTCTACACCTGCGGTATCACCCCCTACGATGCCACTCACCTGGGGCATGCTTTTACGTACGTGAGTGCCGATACCCTGGTGCGGTACTGGATGGCCGCGGGCCTTCCGGTTCGCTACGCCCAAAACATCACGGATATTGACGATCCGCTTTTTGAACGTGCGGAGCAAACCCGGGTGGATTGGCGTGAACTGGCTGATTCTCAAGTAGCGCTTTTCCGTTCCGATATGGATGCTTTGCGGGTTGTTCCGCCCGGGAACTGGATTGCGGTCTCTGAGATTTTGGATGAGGCGGAGGCGGTGGTTCGCGATTTTGAGGCGCGTGGCCTCGCGTACCGCTTGCCCAATGGGGACGGCTCGGAAGATATCTATGTTGATCTCACCCGCGATCCGAGTTTCGCCGCCGCGCCTGTTTTCGAGTACTTGGACCTGGAGCGGATGTTCGATGAACACGGTGGGGATTCCACCCGTCCGGGTAAGCGCCGCACCCTTGACCCGCTGGTGTGGAAGGGCGTGCGTGGCAATGATTTCCGGCCCGCGGGGGAGAAACCCGGGTTCTGGCGGCCGGGCTGGCACGTGGAATGTGCGCTGATAGCCCGCACCTACCTGGGCGAACATATCACCGTGCAAGCCGGCGGGCGTGATCTGCTCTTCCCACACCACGAGATGAGCGAGAGCCACCTGCGGGAGATGACGGGTGACCGCGGCCGGGTGGATATTCACTTCCACGTGGGGATGGTGGCTTACCAGGGCGAAAAGATGTCCAAATCCTTGGGGAATTTGGTCCGGGTTTCGGAGCTGACCGCTGCTGGTGCGCATCCGAGCGCGATTCGCCTGGTGCTCCTGGCCAATCATTACCGTTCCGATTGGGAATACGAGGCGAGTGCGCTTGAGCGGGCCGAAGCCCGCTTGGAAGCCTGGCAGCAGGCAGCCCGCAGCGCGCTCGGAAAGCCGTTCGCAGCCGCAGGGCTGGGCGATAGTTCGGCCGCGGAGTCTGGGCTGGTTCCCACCTGCCGGGCGCTCATCGAGGCGATTTCGGATGATCTGGACACACCGCAAGCCCTACGCATTGTGGATGAGTGGGCGGCATCCGGAGCACCCGATGCCGGGCAGGTGGTGCGCGCGGTGGATGCCCTCATGGGTATTCAGTTACTTGCCGAATAATCCGGGGTTCAGAGCCCTGAGGTAGGTGCCTGAGGCAGGCGCGGGCAACGGCCGGTGCGCGTTCGTTGTGCCAACGCGACCGGGCGCGTGCGCTAACTATGTGCCGTGCGCATCTGCTCCACCCCCTCCGTGCTGAGCGGCGGGGGAGTTCCGCCGTAGGCCGGGCAGATCTGCTGGAAATAGCACCAATCGCACAGGCGGGAGGTGCGCGGTTCGAATTCCCCGGAATCCAGGCGCGCGGCAATATCCCGCCAGGTTTCCTCCAGATCCATGGCGATACGCCGGGTATCTTCCGGGAGGGGATCATAGGTGAGAGTGCGCCCATCCTTGAGGTAAACAAGCTGGGTGCGGGCCGGGCGCTGCCCTTCCGTCAATTCCAACAGCAGCGCATAAAAACGCATTTGGTAGAGCGCTTCGTTCTGGTAGCGCGGATGCGGGGACTTCCCGGTTTTATAATCCACCACCCGCAAGGCCCCATCGGGAGCCGCATCGATACGATCCACGATTCCGCGCAGGGCCAAACCTGAGGGCAGGCGAGCATTGATGAATTTTTCCCGATCCCGCGGCGCCAAGAACCGCGGATTCTCCATATGGAAATAGTTGCTAATAAGCGCGCGGGCCTGTTCCAGCCATTCCGAGAGCGCATCCGCGGACTCAAAAAGATCCGCATCCTGCGGGGACTTTTCCAGGTGCGCATCCCAACGCGGCAGCAGAAGGGACTGGGCGTATTCTTCGGTGCGGGCTTGCTGTGGTGCGGCGTACAGGTATTCCAGAACCGAATGCACCGGGGTGCCGCGCAGCGCGGCGAGGGAGGGCGCTTCCGGGAGGCGATCCACGCTCCGGAAACGGAAGAGCAGCGGGCACTGCTTGAAATCTTTGGCACGTGATGGTGATAGTGCGGCGTGACGAGTCATGCTTCCACTTTAACAACTCGCTACGACAGAAAAATCTGCGGTAAGGACAAACTACACTGGAGGAATGACACTACGACGAGGCCCCTTCCGCCCCGGTGAACGCGTTCAACTCACCGATCCCAAAGGGCGGCATTACACCATCAATCTCACGGTTGATGGCTACTTCCAGTCCACGCGCGGCTCTTTCCGCCACAGCGAACTCATTGGGAAAGAGGAAGGCAGCCTCATCACCACGGAAGAAGGCCGCGAATTCCTCGCGCTGCGCCCACTTCTGAGCGATTATGTGCTCTCGATGCCGCGCGGCGCCACCATTGTCTACCCGAAAGATGCGGCGCAAATCACCCACATGGCGGATATTTATCCGGGGGCACGGGTTTTTGAGGCGGGGGTCGGTTCCGGTGCTCTCTCCATTTCCCTGCTCCAAGCGGTAGGCCCTCAAGGTTTTCTTCTCAGCGCGGAACGCCGCCCGGAATTCGCGGAGATCGCGCAGGCCAATCTGGTGTCCTGGTGGGGGAGCAACCCGGAAAACTGGCAGGTGGAATGCGGGGAAGCAGCTGATATTTTGGCTGCGCACCCGGCTGGTTTTGATCGCGTTATCCTCGATATGCTCGCTCCCTGGGAAATCATTCCGGCGGCCGCGCAGGCTTTGGTACCCGGCGGAGTTTTCCTCGCTTACGTTGCAACGACGACGCAGCTCTCCCGCTGCGCCGAAGATCTCAAAGCAACGGGACTTTTCACCGGCCCTGAAGCCAGTGAGACACTGGTGCGCACCTGGCATTTAGAAGGGCTCGCGGTGCGCCCCGATCACCGGATGGTCGCGCATACCGGCTTCCTTATTGTGGCGCGCCGCCTAGCCGGACCCACCCAGCTAACTCCGGCATCCCGCCCGGCCAAGGGCGCCTACGCCGAACCCATGCCCTGGGAAAACCCGGACGCTGAACCGCTCCAGGAACGCCCGATTGCGGAAAAGAAACTTCGTAAAGTCCGCCGTGATCTAGCGCACCGGGCCGATGTGGAAGAAAGCGGGGTATCCACCCCGGGAGAACATTCCCGCCAGGTAGCTGAGAAAATCGCAGCGGAAATCGCCGAACGTGAAGCGGAAAAGCGGCGGCAGGGCGAAGAATCTCGGTACGTCGAAAAACAGCGGCAAGGAGCGGACGCGGGATACGTGGAAGAGCAGCGGGCCGTGGAGCAAACACAGCGCTTCGAGGACTAGTGGCCTAACCGTGAGGGCGCCGGGGATGCTATATCCCGGAGTGGGCGGTAAGGTAGGCCTGTCCTAGAATAAGGGGACGATCAGAAAGGAAGCCATGAGCACATCGGAGTCGAGCGCGGCTCTTGCCGAAATCGCGTCCTTGCGTGAGAAAAATGAACGGCTCTCCACCTCGCTGGTCGCCGCCCGGAAACGCATCCAGGAATTGGGGGAGAAACTCGATTCCCTCTCCCGGCCTCCGGCTACTTTCGCCACCTTTATTCGCGGGCATTCTTCCGATCATTCCATTGATGCCCTCGTGGGCGGCCGGAAAATGAACGTGGCCGTTTCCCCGTATGTTGCTTTGGAACAATTGCGCCCCGGCCAAGAAGTACGCCTCAATGAAGAACTCGTGGTGGTGGGCATTGGCGGCTACGAAAATACCGGGCAGCTCGTCGCTGTCGAACTCGTGCTGGATCCCCAGCGGGTGCTCGTGCGGGTGCACGCTGATGAAACAAAGGTGCTGCGCATCGGCGGGAAACTCTCGGCCGCGAAACTGCGGGTCGGGGATACCTGCATGGCTGACCTGAAAACCGGGTTCCTGGTAGAAAAGGTAGAGCGCCCGGATGTTGAGCATCTGCTGCTCGAAGAAGTCCCGGATGTTTCCTACGCGGATATTGGCGGCTTGGATGCTCAGATTGAGGAAATCCGCGACAGTATCGAATTACCCTTCCAGCAACCGGACCTCTATCGGGAGCACGGCCTGCGCCCGCCCAAGGGCATTTTGCTGTACGGGCCGCCGGGAACAGGGAAAACCATGATCGCGAAAGCGGTGGCCACCTCCCTCGCGGAGAATGCCGCGCGTGCTCAAGGGGTAGCGAAGGCATCCTCGTACTTCCTCAATATCAAGGGCCCGCAGCTTCTCGATAAATACGTGGGAGAAACCGAACGCCAGATCCGTGAAATCTTTTCCCGGGCCCGGGACCGGGCCTCCTCAGGTATTCCCGTTGTTATTTTCTTCGATGAAATGGAAGCCCTCTTCCGCACCCGCGGCTCCGGTGTGTCCTCCGATGTGGAAACAACCGTGGTGCCTCAGCTCCTTGCCGAAATTGACGGGGTGGAACAACTCTCCAATGTCATCGTTATTGGTGCTTCCAACCGGGAAGATATGATCGACCCGGCTATTTTGCGGCCCGGCCGGCTTGACGTGAAAATCCGGGTCGAACGCCCCGATTATGCGGGGAGCGTGGATATTCTCTCCAAGTACCTCACCCCTGATCTGCCCTATGCACCAGCTGATATCGAGGCCTACGGTGGCGGGGCCGGAGCCGCCGCTCACCTGGCACGGCTCATCGCGGATAAGGTTTTCGAGGCATCCCCGGAGAACCGCTTTGTTGATGTCACCTACGCGTCGGGGCGGAAAGAAACTCTCTATCTTGCCGATTTTGTGTCCGGGGCTCTCCTGGCTGGCATCGTTGATCGCGCGAAAAAAGCAGCTATCAAGACGTATTTGACCACCGGGGCGCGCGGGATTACCGCGGAGCACGCTATCGCCGCCGTGCATGCCGAAGCCCGCGATAGCTCGGAATTGGACCAGATCTCCAACCCGGATGAATGGGCCAAAGTCAATGGTAAAAACCGCGGGGAGCGGATCGTGGCGGTGCGCCCGCGCCAGAGTGATTCGAGCGCGCAGAACACAGGGGGAGAGGAGCCACGATGACAGTACGTCGAGTCATCGGCCTGGAAACAGAGTTCGGGATTATGGAACCCGCCGACCTGCGGGCCAATCCCGTGGTGCTCTCGGCCGATTTTGTAGAAACCTACGGGCATGCCGGGGCAGGGGCCGGCACGCACGGCCCGGTGGCCTGGGATTACACCGGGGAAGATCCCCTCAATGATGCCCGCGGTTTCCGGATGAGCCGGGAGGAGGCGGACCCTTCTCAGCTCACCGATGATCCGGAGAATCCCGCCCCGCCAGCTGGCGTCGTCGTCGCACCTATAACGGAAGACGACGCAGAGCTGCGCCGCCCGCGCGCCGCGAACGCGGTTCTCGCCAACGGCGGGCGCCTCTACGTTGATCATGCCCACCCGGAATATTCCTCGCCGGAAACCGCCACCCCGCGGGAAGCCGTGCTGTGGGACCGCGCCGGTGAACTCATCGCGCGGCGCGGAATAGAACTGCTGCGCGAAGGCGGGCGCGAATTCGCGATCTACAAAAACAACGTGGACGGAAAAGGCGCGGCCTACGGCTCGCACGAAAACTACCTGGTTGATCGGGCGCTGCCCTTCACGGAAATCATCCGCTACCTCACGCCTTTCTTCGTGACCCGGCCGATCCTGTGCGGTACCGGGCGTGTGGGGCTCGGCCCGCGCTCGGAACAACCCGGCTTCCAGATTTCGCAACGCGCCGACTACGTGGAAAACGACGTCGGGCTGGAAACTACCTTCAACCGGCCCATTATCAATACCCGCGATGAACCGCATGCGGCCGCGGAGCGCTTCCGGCGCCTGCACGTCATCGGGGGAGACGCCAACCAATTCGATGTGTCGATCCTGCTCAAAGTGGGAACTACGTCGCTGGTGCTGTGGATGCTGGAACAGGACGCGGTTCCTCTCGGGCTGGAATCCGTGATTATGGATAGTCCCGTGCCCCTCACGTGGACGGTCTCCCAGGACCCGAGCCTCAGCACCAAACTTGAGGTGCATGAAGGTGAACCGCGTACCGCCCTGGAAATTCAGCAGATCTACCTCGACGCGGTCCGTGATGCGCTGGCCGAACGCGGTGAGGTGGACGGCGATACCGCAGAAATTCTCGAGCGGTGGCAAGGCGTGCTGGACTTGCTCTCGCGCGATATTTTCTCCGCAGCATCCCAGGTGGAATGGGTGGCGAAATACCAGATCTTGAGCGAATTACGCGAACGCGGTGGGGGCAGCTGGGATTCGGATAAGCTGCGCGCCCTCGATGTCCAATGGCATGATCTGCGCCCGGAGCGCTCCATCGTGGCGAAACTGCGGGCTGCCGGGCGGGTGGAGGAACTCTTCTCCGAAGCGGAGATCGCTAGAGCCGCTTTGCACGCACCGGGTTCGACGCGCGCGTATCTGCGCGGCCAGCTCATCTCCCGCTTCTCCGAACACGTGGCCGCGGCAAGTTGGTCGAGCGCGGTGCTGCGCGATAGTGCCGGCCAGCTCCACCGCCTCAGCCTGCCCGATCCAGCCGGTGCGAACGAGGCGGCCCTGGGGGCCACCCTGGCTGGCGCTCACACGATTGACGAAGTTATTGCCGCGCTCACCGCGGCGGGTTCGTAGGCGGGCCCGGGCCGGTCCCGCGTTTGGGCGGGTCACGCAGCCGGCACGCACCCGCAAGCCGGCACCCATCCGCACCAGTACCAGAAAAGAGGAAGGAAGAAATGTCCAGTCAAGAATTCCTGCAGCCCCAGCGCCGCCAGGAAGAAAACACCGAAGTTGAAGCCCCGCAGGCCCAAAACCAAGATTTTGGTATTGACGCGCTGCTCGACGATATCGACGCCGTGCTGGAAAGCAATGCGTCCTCCTTCGTGCAGGGCTTCGTGCAGAAAGGCGGACAGTGATACCCCGTCGCGTTATGGGCATCGAGACCGAATACGGAATCACCTGCGCGGCCCGGCGCGGAACACGCCCACCGCTGGACGCCGAAGAATCCGCCCAGCGGCTTTTCGCGCCGGTACTCGCCGCGCATCGGTCCACAAACACGTTCCTAGAAAACGGCTCGCGCCTCTATCTGGACGTGGGCGCCCACCCGGAATACGCCACCGCCGAATGCGATAATATCGACGATCTCCTCGCCCACGACCGCGCCGGCGAACTCATTTTCGCGCGGCTCGCCAAGCGCGCCAATGAGAAATTAAACGACGACGGCGTCCCCGGGGCCATCCACCTCCTGAAAAACAATGTTGATTCCGAGGGGCATTCCTTCGGGTGTCACGAAAACTACATGGTGCACCGGCGCCCGGACTACCGCCAGCGCATCGCCCGGCTCATCCCCTTCTTTGTGACCCGGCAGATCGTGGCGGGAGCCGGAAGCCTGCACCGCGGGGAAGACGGGCAGGTCCGCTACGAATTCTCCCAGCGCTCCCACCAGATGTGGGAGGCGATCTCCTCGGCATCCACGCGGTCGCGGCCCATGATCAATACCCGCGATGAACCCCACGCCGATGCGGAACTCTACCGGCGCATGCACGTTATCGTGGGGGATTCCAATATTTCCCAGGCAACAACCGGCCTCAAAGTTGCGGCCACCGAAGCCCTCCTCACCCTCGTGGAAGAAGGCGCGATCCTTCCCGATCTGGAACTCGCCGATCCCATGCACGCCATTCGGATTACCGGCGCGGACCTATCCGGGCGCGCCAATCTGGAACTTGCCAGCGGCGGACTCACCGACCCGATTTCGGTTCAGCAGCGGATGTATGACGCCGCGATGAACCACCTGGATCGGAAAGGCTACCTGGCGGAACTTGACCCCACCCGGCGCTACCTCCTCGAGCTGTGGGAGCGCGCCATTACGGCGGTGGAACGCCGCGATCCGAGCTCGATTGCAACCGAAATTGACTGGGCCGCTAAACTCGCCCTCCTCACCCGGTACCGGGAACGCACCGGGGCGAAACTCTGCGATGCCCGGGTGGCACGCCTCGATTTGGCGTATCACGATATCACCGAAGGGGGGTTGCGTGACCGGATGGAAGAATCCGGGCTCCTGCGCCGGGTTATCACGCCCGAACGTGCTATCGCGGCTACTACGACCCCGCCGCGCAGCACCCGGGCCGTGCTGCGCGGGCGTTTCCTGAGTGCGGCGCGGCAAGCTCGGCGCGATGTGGCGGTGGACTGGTCTACCCTGCGCCTCATGGAGGCCAATGGCAATTCCAGTGTGGTCCTCAACGACCCGCTCGCCACCGAGAACCCCGAGGTCGAGGCGCTTATCGAGGAGATCACCGCGTGACATCCCACCCGAGATACCGAGTGCTGCTGGCCGGATTGGCGGTGGCCGCTACCGCGCTAGCGGGCTGTAGCGGCCACCGCGAGCCCGGCAACCCTGGAAGCGTAGATGTCACAGGCGCATTCGGCGCACCCGTGACCATCTCCGTGGAAGGGAACCTCCACGTAGACGGGGTCCGCCAGGAGGTCCTCAGCCCGGGGGACGGGGTAGAACTGGCAGAAGGAAGCCCGGTACTCGCCCGTATCACCTCCTTCGATTCGCGTACCGAAGCCCCTGTGGAAGGTTTCGCCACCGGCGGGATCACCCTGGCTACCGTGAGCAAGGCAGGGGTGGGGGAGCTGGCTCCTTACCTGGTCGGGCAGCGGGAAGGAAGCCGCTTGCTTATTCAGCGGGAAGAATTGGTGGCCGGAGACCCCGGAGCGGTAGAAATCGTCGTCGTCGATATTCTCTACACAAATGCGCGCGGGGACGCAGCGCCGCCACCCGCTACGCCACCGGTCGGAATGCCGGGCCTGGCAAGCGGAGAAGGCGTAGCACCCG
Organism: Actinotignum urematis; assembly: GCF_051264595.1. Classification (NCBI taxonomy): domain Bacteria; kingdom Bacillati; phylum Actinomycetota; class Actinomycetes; order Actinomycetales; family Actinomycetaceae; genus Actinotignum; species Actinotignum urematis. Next base: position 38,771 of record NZ_JBOZBG010000003.1, read on the forward strand.
TGCTTACCGGGGGCGGCGGGCCCATCCCGGAATTCGCTGTGGTGCCCCTCGTGCTCGGGCGCGGGGAGCAGGTAGCCGCCTCGGATGAGCTTGTGCTCAACTACTTCCTCGTGGATCCGAACGGCCAAACGGTCGATTCCAGCTGGACCTCCGGGCCGGTGCGCGCCGCCATGGGCGATCTGATGGACGGGATGCGCAAGGGCCTGGTTGATCAGCGGGTAGGTTCGCGCGTCATGATTCTTATTCCGGCCAGCCAAGCTCGCGGGGATAGCGACCTCGTCGCCATCGTTGATATTTTGGCAACGGGTCGGGCCCTCACCCAGATTCGTGCCGGCGCGGCCTAAAAACCGCGCATCTCCACGTGCAGCTGCCCCGCATCCCAGCGCGCTACCGCGTCTGCTAGGGCCGGGGCATCTCTTTCGCTCACGAGCGCAGCCTCCTGGGAAGCCCACCTATCCCACCAGCCACTCGGGTCACCCTCGCGCTCCCGCACCCGCTCCCGCCGGAGAGAATCCTCACATTCCATCCAGATCGTGGCCGTGCACAGCGGCGCGCAGGCCGCGGAAGCCGCTCCGCACCCCTCCAGCAGCAGCACCTCGCAGCGCGCATCCCCCGGCACCGCGACCGGTGCATCGTAGCAGCTCAGATACCAATTCCACGGAGCCACCCGTGCTCCCTCGCCCCGCAGAAACGGTTCCAGAATATCGTGGGCTACCCGCTCCGTGCCCCGGGCCAAGCCATCCCAGCCGGGTACGAAACGCTCCACCTCGAGAATCTCAACCGCCAGCCCGCCCTCGCGCAACCGCGCCGCAAGGGCCCACGATAGCTGGGTTTTCCCGGATCCGCTCCGCCCATCGATGCCGTAAACTCGCCGGCCTTTCCCGCGAAATACCAGGCCCGCGAGGAGGTCCAGGCCCTCTTTACTCTCTTTCATGGGTGCCACCCGTTCCTGCGTCATTTTTTGTCACACCGTGCGGGTACTCTATGTCATAACCAGCACGCGGAGCGAAGCTCACCGACACCGGGAGGCACAGTGGCGTGGTTTATTGATGAGGTAGCACAGCGGGTGCGGGCCGCCGCCAGGCAGGTCCCGGACCGGGAACGTGATGCGCTGCGGCATGCCGCCCAGGCGGCCCCGGCACCGCGCGAGTTCTACCGCGCCCTCGCGCCCAGCCCGCAACGCCCCATCGGGGTGATCGGGGAAATCCGCAGCCTCGGCGGCAGTCCCGTACCGGCTCCCGCGCAGCTGGAGGCCTTCGCGCAGGCGTTGAGCAGTGGGGGAGCAGCCGCCATCTCGGTAACCGCCCCGGTGATTCCCGGTGGGCTCGGTTTGCCCGCGTTGCGCCTGGCCCGCGCCCTCGGGGTAGGGCCGCTGCTCTACCGCGATGTCACCGTTTCCGCGGTGCAACTCCTGCGGGCCCGCGCGGCGGGAGCGGATGCCGTCTCGCTCACCCCGCGAATTCTCACAGATGTGGAACTTGAGGCCCTAGTGGAACGCGCGCGGTCCCTCGGGATGGAACCCTGCCTGGAAGTGGAATCCGAAAGTGACGTAGCGCGCGCAATGGCCTGCGCGGCGCGCGTCGTTATCGCAGATTCGCGCTCCGCCACCGATTATCCGCAGCTTTTCGAGGCGCTGCCCTACACCTGCGTGCGGGTGGTGCGGCGCGGGGTGCGCAATCCCTGCGATGTTTTCACCGCGGCGCGCCACGGCGCCGGCTGCGTTATTGTAGGGCGGGCCCTGCTTGAAACAGCAGACCCGGCCGGTTTGCTGGCTAGCATGGCTACCGCGGGCCGGCACCCGGCCGCGCTACTTATGGCAAAACGGACCGCACACGTGGCTGAAGGCACGGCTAGCACGGCCCAGCACACGGCTACTAGCACGGCCGAACTCTCAGCTAACGCAATCGAAGGTACCGCTCAGGCACCCGGGCTCGGGCACCCGCCCCACGCCCCCGGACAGGAAGAGACACGATGATTCCAACAGCTATTCCAGCTCCCGAGCATTCCGAATGGGTGCTTTTTGAGACCTCCGCATTTTCCCTCTCCATTAAGTTCTACGCGATCGCCATCGTCATCGGCATTATCGTTGCCTACGCCCTCACGGAACGGCGCTACGTGGCCAAAGGTGCCACCCGCGATGTCACGCTCTCCATCGCGCTGTGGGCGGTGATTTTCGGGATTATCGGCGGGCGGCTCTACCACGTCATCACCGACTACCAGCTTTATTTCGGCCCGGGCCGTGACCCGTGGCGCGTCTTCGACCTGCGCGGCGGTGGCCTGGGAATCTGGGGTGCGGTGGCTCTGGGTGGCGTGGGTGCCTGGATCGGGTGCCGCCGCAACGGGGTGCGCCTGCTTCCCTTCGCCGACGCCCTCGCCCCGGGTCTCCTCATCGCCCAGGCCATCGGCCGCCTGGGTAACTACTTCAACCAAGAACTCTTCGGCGGGCCCACTTCACTGCCCTGGGGCTTGCAGGTTGATGCGGCGTACCGCCCCGCGGGCTTCCCACCCGAGCAGCTCTTCCACCCCACCTTCCTCTACGAATCGCTGTGGTGCCTGGGTGGCGCCGTCGTACTTCTTCTCCTCGAAAAACGCTTCCACCTGGTCGCCGGGCAGCTTTTCGCCACGTATGTGATCGTGTACACCCTCGGCAGAGTCTGGATCGAAAACTTGCGGATCGACCCGGCGCACCTCGTGGCCGGTTTGCGTCTCAATGTATGGACGTCGCTGCTCGTGTTGCTCGGCGGAATCATCGCTCTCGTTATCTTGCGGCGCGCCTACCTGCGTGATTCTTCTCGCGATCACGTGTGGTTGCGGGCCCGCCCGGAACCGGAAACTGAAGGAACTGATGTGTCACAGAACGACGACGCCGCAGCCGGCCAGGCCGCCGTCGTACCCGAAAAAACGGAAACTTCCGGGGCCGCAAGCACAGGCGATTCCGCCGCGTCAAGCGAATCCGAACCGGAGGTGGGTAACCGCTCAGTGAACGGGTGAAGCCGCTGGGCGAGCCGTGCGCTAGCGTAAAGATGAGCTCCGCGAGCGGGGCTTATAACGGTGCATATTTACCAGGACGAGTGCCATGAGTCCCGATGGGGAAACAGGGCCCTCGGGTAAGATAGGAAACATGCGTAGAGCTAGAATTGTGTGTACGTTGGGTCCGGCTACGGATACCTACGATCAAATCCTTGAACTTGTTAAAGCCGGCATGAACGTGGCGCGTATTAACGCTTCCCACGGTTCGCATGAAGAACACGAAAAGCGCATTGATAATGTGCGTGCCGCCGCGAAGGAACTGGGTACCCCGGTCGCGGTGCTCGTTGATTTGCAGGGCCCCAAGATCCGCCTCGGCCGTTTCGCCGAAGGCCCGGTCCAGCTGAACGTGGGCGATACCTTCACCATTACCACCCGCGATATCCCCGGCACGAAGGAAATCTGCTCCACCACCTTCAAGGGCCTGGCTGGCGATTGCAATCCCGGCGATGTGCTGTTGATTGACGACGGTAAGGTCTCCGTGCGCGTCGTGGAAGTTGTGGACGGCACTGACGTGGTCACCCGCGTAGAAGTCCCCGGCCCCGTTTCCAATAACAAGGGTATTAACCTCCCCGGCGTGGCGGTGTCCGTTCCCGCCATGTCCGAAAAGGACGAAGAGGACCTGCGCTGGGGCCTCAACTACGGTGCGGATCTCATCGCGCTGTCCTTTGTGCGTGACGCCAAGGATATTGATGACGTCCACCGCATTATGGACGAAGAGGGTATTCACCTCCCCGTTATTGCCAAGATCGAAAAGCCGCAGGCCGTGGCCAACCTGGACGACATCGTCCAGGCCTTCGACGGCATTATGGTCGCCCGCGGCGACCTCGGCGTGGAACTGCCCCTCGAGCAGGTTCCGCTGGTGCAGAAGGAAGCCATTTCCCTGGCCCGCAAGCGTGCCAAGCCGGTTATTCTGGCCACCCAGGTTCTCGAATCCATGATCCAGAACCCGCGGCCCACCCGCGCTGAGGCCTCTGACTGCGCTAACGCCATCCTGGACGGTGCGGATGCCGTGATGCTTTCCGGGGAAACCTCGGTGGGTCTCTACCCGATTGAGTGCGTGAAGACCATGGCCTCCATCGTTTCTTACACGGAGGAACACGGCCTGGAGCAGATCCCGCAGCTCTCCTCCCTGCATCGCACCCGCAACGGTGTTCTTACCCGCTCCGCTCTGGATATCGGTGAGGCCCTGGGTGTCAAGGCAGTTGTGGTCTTCACGGAAACCGGGCACACCGCCCGCCGCGTGGCTCGCAACCGCTCGCGCCTGCCGATCATCAACTTCACTCCTTCGGAGAAGGTACGCAACCAGCTCGCCGTTCTGTGGGGTAGCGAAACCTACACGGTGGATCACTCCGCCGCCACCACTGACGAAATGGTGCAGCAGGTGGAGGATCGCCTCCTCGAACTGGGCCGCGCCCAGGTTGGTGACCGCGTGGTGATCGTGGCCGGTATGCCCTCGGGCGTGGCTGGTTCCACCAACACCCTGCGGGTTCACAAGATCGGTGAAGAAACGGGCGTTGCCTAAATCCGGCAGGCTCGTGTTCTCCTAGGTGCTGCCGTGTCCACGGACACAGCGGTACATCATTGAACAGTGGATAGGCGGGTGGGTGCCCGCTCGGAATAATCCGGGTGGGCACCCACCGCCGTTCCAATCGCCTCCGCGTCGCCCCATTTGAAATTTGGTGGCGGGTATGGTGAAATATTCTCTGCGTTTGCACAATAACCCGCGGTGATCCGGGCGATCCGGGCTCTCCCGCTGGTAGTATCGGCAGATGCACAAGCTCCTGTGGTGGAATTGGTAGACACACTGCACTCAAAATGCAGCGCCGCAAGGCGTGAGGGTTCGAGTCCCTCCGGGAGCACCGCGGCGATAAGCTTGAAGGCAATAACCTTGAAGTTAGCTGGGAATCTCTGGCCTGGTGTTTGCTCTGCACCGCGTGGTCTGACAGCATGGTAAGGGGCGCGTGAATTCCCGTTGCCGGTCATCAATCTCTCAAGGGTCAGAGAACACTTCGGTGTGGATGCAGGTGCAACATCGCACGCAGTAAATTTGGTTCAATCTATCCGGCATGCCGGTCGAAGGGGTCATGATGGCCAAGGGCACAGCGGGGCAATCCGCGGAGAACAAAGAAGCCATTCGGGTTCTTGTCGTTGAAGACGAAACTCTCATTCGCCTCGATATCGTTGAAACACTGGAAGATGCCGGGTATGAGGTTGTCGGGGAAGCTGGCGATGGCGAATCCGCTATCGAACTGGCCGGCGAACTCGAACCGGATCTTATTGTCATGGACGTGAAGATGCCCGGCATGGACGGCATCACCGCCGCGGACCGCATCCTGGAAGAACACCGCGTCGCTATTGTGATGCTCACCGCTTATTCCCAGCGTGACCTGGTGGAACGTGCCCGCGATGCCGGGGCGATGGCCTATGTGGTCAAGCCCTTCACGCCCGCTGATCTCATCCCGGCGGTGGAAATCGCGGTTTCGCGGAACCAGGAAATCGAAGCTCTGGAAAACGAAGTGTCCACCATGGCCGAACAATTTGAAACCCGTAAGCGGGTGGATCGGGCCAAGGGGCTGCTGGAATCGCAGATGGGCCTGACCGAACCGGAAGCTTTCCGCTGGATTCAAAAGACGTCCATGGATCGGCGCCTGACCATGCGCGAAGTGGCCGATGCCGTTATCGAACAGGTAGGCGGGAAGCACTAAGCTTGCGCCCCCGCAGCGTGCACCCGCCGAACTCGTAGCGGAAGCGGCGCACACGCGCTGCGGAACCCGCAGTACGAACCGCGAATACGCGTTGAGGAACCCGAACACGCTTTCAGCCAGCAGGCGCTCACCGGAAAACCGGTGGGCGCCTGTTTGCTATCTCGCGTAGGCTAGAGGGGTGAGTGACGAAAAATTCCTTCTTGTTGATGGCCATTCTATGGCGTTCCGTGCCTTCTACGCCCTGCGGGCGGAGAACTTCCTCACCGATCGCGGGCAGTACACCAACGCCGTTTACGGGTTCCTTTCCACCCTCTTGAAAATCATTGGCGACTACCACCCCGATTACATTGCCGTGGCCTTTGACCTGCCGGGAGGAACTTTCCGCACCCGCGTCTATCCCGATTACAAAGCGGGCCGGGCCCCCACCCCGGTGGAATTCGCCGGGCAAATCGATGTTATTAAAAGCGTCCTTGATGTTTGCGGAATCAGCTGGCTCACCTACGAAGATTACGAAGCCGACGATATTATCGCCACCCTCTCACGCCGGGCGGTAGAACACGGCGCGGATGTGTATATCGCTTCCGGTGATAAAGACTCCTACCAGCTCGTTGATGAGCACACCACCGTGCTGTATCCCATGCCGCGCTCGACCATGCAGGTCCTCGACCCGGCAGGTATCGAAAAGAAAACCGGAGTGCGCCCGGAGCGCTACGCTGACCTGGCAGCACTCGTGGGGGAGGGTGCCGATAATATTCCCGGCGTGCCCGGGGTCGGCCCGAAAACCGCGGCGAAATGGCTCGCGAACTACGGTGACCTCGACTCCATCCTCGCCCACGCTGACGACATCGGCGGAAAAGTGGGGGCCTCCCTGCGCGAGCACCTGGACCAGGTCCGCCAAAATCGCTCCCTCAACACCCTCGTGCGTGACCTTCCCATCGGGGAGAACCTCGAGGAATTCCGCCCGCGCGGAGTGGAGCGGGAAGCACTGCACGAACTCTTCGACACCCTCGATTTCGATACCTTACGCGGGCGTGTCCTCAGCGAATTACCGTCGCGCGACGGCGCACCTGAATCCGATGCGCCGGCCGGATTCACCCTCGCCGGCCTGGAGATCACCACCTCCGGGGTACGTGCGTGGCTTGACGAGCACGCTGACGCCCCGTTCTTTGGCCTCGACATTGCCGGGCCGGCCAGCCCGGGTGCGGGGCGCGTGGAGGCAATGGCGATTGGCACGCCCCACGCGGCCCTGCTTCTCGATACGCACACCATGAACGAGGAGGATACCGCCCAGGTGCGGGCCTGGCTGGAATCGGATGCCCCGAAAGTGGTGCACGGCGCCAAAGAAGCCTGGCATCGGGTACGCGGGCAGGGTGCCGAATTGCGCGGCGTCGTACGGGATACCGTGCTGTGTGCCTACCTTCTCTATCCCGATCAGCGCAGCTATGACCTCGGTGACCTGGCGCTGCGCCACCTCGGCGTTGATCTGGGGGACGGGGGAGTGCTGCCCGGGTTGGATGGGCAGGCTGATCCCCTGGCGGCACGCGCTGCCCTCCTCGGCCCGCTTTCCGAGAAATTGCTCGGGGAATTGACGCAGCGCGGGGAAGACGGCGCTCTACTTGATCTGGAAATGGATGTGGCGCGCACCCTCGCGCGCATGGAGGACACCGGGATTGCGGTGGATGCTCCCTACCTCGAAAAACTCCGGAAGGATTTCGACGGGCGGGTGGAAGCCGCGGCGCGGCTCGCCTATGATGCCATTGGCCACAAGGTGAATCTCTCCAGCCCCAAGCAGCTCCAGGGGGTGCTGTTCGACGAATTGGGCTTGCCCACCACCCGGAAAACCAGATCCGGGTACACCACGAATGCGGAGGCGCTGGCTGATCTTGCCGTGCGCATCGCACCCCGGGAAGATGATAAGGCGGTGGCCGGAACCCAATTCCTCGGGGCGCTTCTCGAGCATCGTGACGCCATTAAATTGCGGCAATCCGTAGAAGGCTTGCAGCGCAATACCCGAGCGGATGGAAAAATCCACACCACCTACCAACAGGCGGTGGCCGCAACCGGGCGGCTCTCCTCCACGGATCCGAATCTCCAAAATATTCACGCACGCACCGCCGAAGGACTCCAAATCCGCTCCGCCTTTATCCCCTCGGAGGGCTATGCGGCGCTCATGACCGCGGATTATTCCCAGATTGAAATGCGGATTATGGCCTCGCTTTCCGGTGATGAAGCGCTTATCACCGCCTTTAATGAAGGCGAAGACCTGCATTCCTCGGTGGCGTCCCTCGTGTTCGGGATTCCCGAAAGCGAGGTGAGCAGCCAGCAGCGCTCTCGCATTAAAGCGATGAGCTACGGGCTGGCCTACGGGCTCTCTGCCTACGGGCTTTCCCGCCAGCTCCATATTTCCGCCCACGACGCCCAAGAGCTCATGGACAGCTATTTTGCGCGCTTCGGGAAAGTGCGTGATTACCTCGATTCCCTCGTGGTGAGAGCCCGCGAGGATGGCTATACCCAGACCCTGCTGGGGCGGCGGCGCTACCTGCCGGAACTGCGCTCCACGAACCGCCAGCTGCGCGAAGCATCCGAGCGGATGGCCCTCAACGCGCCTATCCAGGGCAGCGCCGCGGATATTATCAAGATCGCCATGGTTGCCGTGGTGGAAGCCCTGCGGGAAGCCGGGTTGCGCAGCCGGGTTCTCCTCCAGGTTCATGACGAACTGGTGCTGGAAGTAGCACCCGGCGAGCACGAGGCCGCGGAGGAAATTGTGCGCCGGGAAATGGCCGGGGCAGCCCAGTTACGGGTCCCGCTCTCCGTCGGGGTGGGATACGGCCCCAATTGGCGTGAGGCAGCACACTAAAACGCTCCACATCGGTTCACACGAGCAGCCCGCAACGGACTCACGAGAACCGCCCGCAACAGCCCACTAAAACGGGGCTCACGCCACTCCGATTCCAGCCCGGATACCTTGCACTAGCCAAGCTTTTCCGCGTAGTATGGAGAACTGGTGTGAGCACCCGCCACACTGGCCGATATCCATCGGTCCCAAGCAAATATTCACAATAGTGTCCGGAAGTTATCAGTTAATGACTAATACCACCCCCGAGTCTTCGACTCTCCCCGAGATTGCCGTCAACGATATCGGCTCCGAGGAAGAACTTATTGCCGCCGTCGATAAGACGATCAAGTACTTTAACGATGGTGACCTCGTCGAAGGAACCGTTGTCAAGGTCGACCATGACGAAGTGTTGCTCGACATTGGCTACAAAACCGAGGGTGTTATTCCCTCCAAGGAACTTTCGATCAAGCACGATGTCAATCCCGATGACGTCGTGGAAATTGGCGACCAGGTAGAAGCCCTCGTCCTCCAGAAGGAAGACAAGGAAGGTCGTCTCCTCCTCTCGAAGAAGCGTGCGCAGTACGAACGCGCCTGGGCTGAAATTGAGAAGATCAAGGAAGCTGATGGTGTCGTGACCGGTACCGTCATCGAAGTCGTCAAGGGCGGCCTGATTGTTGATATCGGGCTGCGTGGCTTCCTGCCCGCTTCGCTCGTTGAAATGCGCCGCGTGCGCGATCTGCAGCCCTACATTGGCCGCGAACTCGAAGCGAAGATCATCGAACTTGATAAGAACCGCAATAACGTGGTTCTTTCCCGCCGCGCTTGGCTGGAAGCATCCCAGTCCCAGGCCCGTGGCGAATTCCTGCACCAGCTCCAGAAGGGCCAGGTGCGCGAAGGTTTCGTCTCCTCCATCGTCAACTTCGGTGCCTTCGTGGACCTCGGCGGTGTGGACGGCCTCGTTCACGTTTCCGAACTGTCCTGGAAGCACATCGACCACCCGTCCGAGGTTGTCGAAGTTGGCCAGCCCGTCACCGTCGAAGTTCTCGATGTTGATATGGACCGCGAGCGTGTCTCGCTCTCCCTCAAGGCCACCCAGGAAGATCCCTGGCAGTCCTTCGCCCGCACCCACGCGATCGGCCAGATCGTTCCGGGTCGCGTGACCAAGCTCGTTCCCTTCGGCGCTTTCGTGCGCGTGGAGGACGGCATCGAAGGTCTCGTCCACATTTCCGAGCTGGCTTCCCGCCACATCGACACCCCGGAAGAGGTTGTCAAGGTGGGCGACGACGTCTTCGTCAAGGTCATCGATATCGATCTGGACCGCCGCCGCATCTCGCTCTCCCTCAAGCAGGCGAACGAAGGCGTGGATCCGAACTCCCAGGACTTCGATCCCTCGCTCTACGGCATGGCCGCTGATTACGACGAAAACGGCAATTACAAGTACCCCGAAGGCTTCGATCCCGAATCGAACGAATGGCTCGAGGGCTACGAAGCTCAGCGCGAGGCATGGGAGAATGAATACGCCCAGGCCCAGGCCCGTTGGGAAGCGCACAAGGCCCAGGTTGCTGCCGCGCTCGAAGCCGATGCTGCCGCCGGTGCCCAGGCTGCTGCCGCTGCCGAACCGGCCGCGGATATCCCGGCCAGCTACAGCTCCACCTCCGAACCGAGCGGCTCGCTTGACTCGGATGCTGATGAAGCTCTCGCCGCTCTGCGTGAGAAGCTGACCAACAACTAAGGTTCGCGTTTCCGCGGGTAGCAGCTAGACTGCCGCGCGTAGCAGGGGAACGTCCAGGCTATAGCCCATAGCAGCACGCTACCGCGAGTCAACACCTTGTACCGCCGCCGGCGTACCTCTTCGGGGGAGCGCCGGCGGCGTTTTCTTTCTCCCGGGCGCATTGTTAAGCTGAAACGGTGAACGCACTAACAATCGGGGGAGCCAGCGCACAACTGCTGCGCCCCTTCACCCACCCGCGCGGCCGCGCCCTGCGGGTCGCGGTATCCGGCGGCATCGGCGCCGGCAAATCCACTGTCACCCAGGTCCTGCGCAAACGCGGCGCGATCATCGCCGACGCCGACGCCCTCGCTCGGGAAATCACCGCCCCGGGTAGTCCTGTTCTCGCGCAACTCGCTGCCGCATTCGGTCCCGATATTTTAAACGACGACGGCGCCCTCAACCGGGCGGCCCTCGCCGCACATATCTTCACTAACCCGGTCGCCCGCCACCGGCTCGAAGCCCTCACCCATCCCGCCATCATCGCGCGGGCCCGGGATATCCTCGCCAGTGCCGCCCCTGGCCAACTGGCGGTCTACGATGTGCCGCTCCTGGTAGAAACCCGCGCTGATCGCGAAGTCGATTGCGTCATTATTGTGGCGGCCCCGGAAGAACAACGAATTGAGCACCTGCGGGGCCGGGGGATGACCCGGGCCGATGCCCAAGCCCGGATGCGCAACCAGGTAGATGATGAGGCCCGCCGCGCCCTGGCCCATATTTGGATCTGGAATGCGGGAAGCCGCGCGGAGCTGGAGAACCTTGTTACCCAGTGTGCGGAGAGCTGGCTGGCGGCGCCGCAGGCGCCGGCGTCGTCGTAAAAGAATCAAGAGAAACGCAAGTAAAAAGGTGACCGGCACCGTGTTTACTCTCAGCGTAAGAGGGAGTACCATTTACAGATAGTGAAATGACCGTTTCGCTATATGGTACGTCTCGTCGCCACGAAGCAACGATGCGCGGCGATGGGGCCTAAAATTTGAGAGGTTAAAAAGCTATGCCAATTGTTTGGCTGCTCGTGGGCATTGCGTTGATGCTCGTGCTCAACATCGTGTTCAAGGTGAATTCGATGCTCGCGCTGTTGCTCGCCGCCGTGGTGGTGGCGCTCTGTAACGGCATGGGCCCGATGGAAACTCTCAAGACCGTCACCACCGGTTTTGGTTCTACGCTGGGTTCGCTCGCCATTATCGTTGTTTTCGGTGCAGTTATCGGCCGCCTCATGGTGGACTCCGGTGCGTCTCACGTGCTGGCATCGGGGCTCATCCGCCGCTTCGGACTGCGCTTCGTGCGCATCGCCGTCATTATCATCGGTCTTATTTTCGGCCTGGCGATGTTCTACGAAGTTGCCTTCCTCATGATTGCTCCGCTCGTTATTTCTATTGCTCAGGAAGCAAAGGTGCCGTGGCTGCGCCTGGCCATTCCGGCCGTCTGCGCCACCACGGTTGCTCACTCCATCTTCCCGCCGCAGCCCGGTCCGGTTGCGCTCATTGACCAGTACCACGCGGATGCCGGCATGGTGTACCTCCTCGGTATTCCCATGGCTATCCTCTGGGTCATCGTGGGTGGCGTGCTGCTGCCCAAGGTGCTCGGCAACCTCGAGCGCCCGGTGCCGAAGTTCATGTCCGGTGATGAAAACGATAAGGAAGCCGCGGTCAATCCGCCCTCGTTCTTCGTTTCCCTCATCGTGCCGCTCAGCCCGGCCATCATTATGATCTCGGTGACCATCGCTAATATTTGGGTGGATAAGGAATCGACGCTGGGCCAGTGGCTCAACTTCTTCGGCTCCTCCCCGGTGGCCATGTCCGTGGCGCTGGTGCTCGCCATGCTGCTCTTCGGTATTCAGCGCGGGCACAAGGGCGAATGGGTTATGGACAAGTTCAATAAGGCCGTCTCCATTATTGCCGGCGTTGTCATGATTATCGGTGCCGGTGGCGCCTTCAAGCAGGTTGTTATCGACTCCGGTATCGGCGATTACATCGGCGGCTTCATGAGCGCGGGCGCGGTTTCGCCCTACATCATGGCGTGGTTCATTACCGTTCTTATCCGCCTGGCCACCGGCCAGGGCGTGGTGTCCGCGATGACCGCCGCCTCCATTATTGGTGCGGCTGTTATGGACCCGGCGACCGGCGTGATGCAGGCGGGCGTGGATCCCACGCTCCTCGTGCTCGCCACCGCCGCGGGCTCCAACTTCATGACGCATATTAATGACGCGTCCTTCTGGCTCTTCAAGGAATACTTCGATCTGTCCATCAAGGACACCCTGAAGACGTGGGGCGGCCTGCTCGCCTCCGGTTCGCTGGTCTCACTGGCGTACGTAATGTGCCTCTCGCCGTTCTTCGGCTAAGGCATGAGCAAGAAGATGCGGGCGGCCGGTATGGTCGCCCGCATCGCACACATAAAGAAAAACAAGGAGTACACATGACGCAGAGCATTCCCTTTGCCGAGCAGAATATCGCCGGCGTCAGCCTCGTCACCCGTGGGGACCTGAGCGCGCTGGAGATTAACACCGATACCGTATCTGGTACCGTTTTCCCCTACGGCGCCCACGTTGCCTCCTGGAAACCGGCTGGCTTCGAGGACGTCCTCTACATGAGCGAACTATCCGGCCTCACGCAGGGCACTCCTATCCGGGGTGGTATCCCGGTGGTAGCCCCGTGGTTCGGCCCGTCGGATAACGGCCTGCACGGCTGGGCCCGCATCCAGGATTGGACCCTCGAATCCGTGAGTGGGGATTCCACCGCGGTGGAAGCGACCTTCACCCTCGCGGGCAGCGCCCTGGGCGGAGAGCTGGGCGATTCCCTCCAGCTCGCCTACACCGTGCACCTGGGCAGCGATTTCTGGGTACGGCTGAGCGCGACCAATACCGGCACGGAAAACATTGCCCCGGAGCTGGCTCTCCACGCCTACTGGGCGGTGGATGCCCAGGCGCTTCGCATCGAAGGTATCGAAGAGGGCGGTATTGATCGCCTCGCCGATAATGCGCAGCTGCCGGCCGGGCCCTTTGAGGCACTCGAAGGCCAGACCGTGGATCGTTTCTACCCCTTCGCGGGCGATATTGTGCTCGTGGACGCGGGCGGGAACCGTAAGATCACCCTGAGCTCGGAAGAATCCGATAAGTCCGTGGTGTGGAACCCGGGCACGAAGGGCTCGGCCGCGAATGCGGATATGCCCGATGATGCCTGGAAGCATTTTGTGTGCGTGGAAGCGACCCGGGTGCGCGAAGGCGCCCCGCAGCTCGCGCCGGGGGAGAGCGCCACGCTCACCCTGCACGCCACGGTTGAGCAGCTCGGCTAAGTTGTCCCGGCGGCTCAGTTTTCTCGGTTGCTACGTTCGCCCAGCAGCGAGAAAACGTAGTTGAACGCAACCGATAGTCGTTTGTTACGACGACGGCGCCCAGTGGCCGGATACCGTCCCGAATTCTTCGGGCCGTTATCCGGCCACTGGCGTATTTCATACCCCAATCCGGGACCGGGCTAGTAAGCTCGCCACTATGGCTCTTGATTCTGAGATTGTGCGCAGCGATAAGCCTTTTGAAGTGATTTCCGAGTACCGCCCCTCGGGTGATCAGCCCGCCGCGATTGCCGAACTCACCCGCCGCATTAACGACGGCGAAAAGGACGTGGTGCTACTGGGAGCCACCGGTACCGGAAAATCCGCCACCACCGCCTGGCTTATCGAACAGGTGCAGCGCCCCACCCTCATTATGGAGCCAAATAAAACCCTGGCCGCGCAAATGGCGGCAGAATTCCGCGAACTCATGCCCAATAACGCGGTGGAATACTTTGTTTCCTATTACGATTACTACCAGCCGGAAGCCTACGTTCCCCAAACCGATACCTTTATCGAAAAAGATTCCTCCATTAACGATGAGGTAGAGCGCCTGCGCCATTCGGCTACCAATTCGCTCCTTACCCGGCGGGACACCGTGGTGGTGGCATCCGTTTCCTGCATTTACGGCCTGGGCACCCCGCAGGAATATGTTGATCGCATGGTGCAACTCCACGTGGGCCAGCAACTGGACCGCGATGAGCTGCTCCGCACCTTCGTGTCCATGCAATACACCCGTAACGATATTGCTTTCACCCGCGGCACCTTCCGAGTGCGGGGCGATACCGTGGAGATTATCCCGGTGTACGAAGAGCTGGCTATCCGCATTGAATTCTTCGGTGATGAGATTGATGGAATTTCCCTCCTCCACCCGCTCACCGGGAATGTTATCCAACGCACCGATACCGCGCATGTGTTCCCGGCCTCCCACTATGTGGCCGGCCCCGAACGCATGGAACGCGCTATCCGCTCCATTGAGGAAGAACTTGCCGAACGCCTGGAGTATCTGCGCGCCCATAATAAGCTTCTCGAGGCGCAACGCCTGGAAATGCGCACCAGCTACGATATTGAGATGATGCGCAATATTGGAACAACTTCCGGTATTGAAAACTATTCGCGGCATATTGACGGGCGTGGCCCGGGTACCGCCCCGAATACCCTCCTCGATTATTTCCCCGACGATTTCCTCCTTATCCTCGATGAATCCCACGTGACTGTTCCCCAGATTGGGGCCATGTACGAAGGGGATATGTCCCGTAAGCGCACCCTGGTGGAATACGGCTTCCGGCTGCCCTCCGCCATGGATAACCGCCCCCTCAAATGGGAGGAATTCCTCGACCGCATCGGCCAAACCGTGTACCTATCCGCGACGCCTGGCAAATATGAACTTGGCCAAGCGGACGGCGTCGTCGAACAAATTATTCGACCCACCGGTTTGGTGGATCCCCTTATTAAAGTCAAGCCCACCGAAGGGCAGATCGATGATCTGCTCGAAGAAGTGCGGCTGCGGGCCGAACGCGATGAGCGGGTCCTCGTCACCACGCTGACGAAGAAAATGGCTGAGGATCTCACCGCGTACCTGGCGGATCGCGGGGTGCGGGTCGAGTACCTGCATTCGGATGTGGATACCCTGCGCCGCGTGGAGCTGCTGCGGGAGCTGCGGCTCGGGAAATTCGATGTGCTCGTGGGTATTAACCTGCTGCGCGAGGGCCTGGATCTTCCGGAAGTATCGCTCGTGGCGATTCTCGACGCCGATAAGCAGGGCTTTTTGCGTTCCACCACCTCGCTTATTCAGACCATCGGGCGTGCGGCCCGTAATGTTTCCGGGGAAGTGCATATGTACGGGGATAGCATCACTCCGAATATGCAGCAGGCTATTGATGAAACGAATCGGCGCCGGGAGAAGCAGCTCGCCTACAACCGGGAACACGGTATTGATCCGCAGCCGCTGCGCAAACGCATCGCGGATGTGACCGATATGCTGGCCCGCGAGGATGTGGATACCGAACAGCTGCTCGCCGGCGGGTATCGCCAGGAACCCGCGCATGCCCGGGCCCGCGCTTCGGAAGCGGAAATCGCCCGCGCGCAGGGCGGGAAAGAGCTGCGCGAACTCATTACCGAGCTCACCGCGCAGATGCACGCGGCCGCCGAACAGCTCCAATTTGAGCTCGCGGCGCGCTACCGCGATGAAATCAAGGATCTGAAAAGCGAGCTGTGGCATTCCCAGCAGGCCCAAAAATAAAACGGCTGCACGGGAGCGGCACCGGAGGCACACGCGAGCCGTGCGCCCGCAAGCGCGCACCACGCACGGTACGCAAACCACATATGAAACGCGGCTCGGCGCCGCTCCCCATCGTGTAAAGTGTGCACTCGTGGAGGGGAGTATTCCCATCAACCACCGATTCGTCAGCACGAGACCCACCCGGGTCGTCCGGATCGGAGACCTGCCGCGGCCGTGCGCCCGGCGGGTGGGGAGAGACCTCCGGTCATTCCATCCGGAGGGTATTTATGCTTTCATACGCCACGGGTGTGCTGCCGTTCACGAGCACGCCCGAGCAGATGTCGGTCCATGTGGCCGAGTGGATTCTGCTTTTCGTCGTCGTTATCGGTATTTTCGCCTTTGATCTGCTGTCCCATGTGCGCAAACCGCACGAACCCAGCATGAAAGAATCGGCCGGTTTCCTGCTGTTCTATATTTTCTTGGCCGTCTGCCTGGGCGGATACCTGTGGTGGCGCCACGGAGATACCTTCGGATTGCAATTCTTCAGCGTCTGGGGCGTGGAATATTCACTTTCCGTCGATAATATCTTCGTCTTCATTATTATTATGGGCTCCTTCGCGGTTCCCCGTGCCCTCCAGCAAAAAGTGCTGTTCTGGGGCATTGTTATTGCGCTGTGCCTGCGCTTTATTTTCATCGTGCTGGGCAAAGTTATTGTGGAATCCCTGGCCTGGTCCTTCTTCCTCTTCGGTGCCTTCCTGCTGTGGACCGCATTCTCGCAGGTCAAAGAGGGGCTCTCGGAAAGCGAACCGACGGGCGAAGAAGCCGATAACTTCTTCGTGCGCCTGGCGCGCCGCACCCTCCCGGTGGCCGAGGATTACCACGGCGACCACTACATCGTGAAGCGCGGCGGCAAGCGTTATATCACCCCGCTACTGCTGTGCATTATCGCCATCGGCGGGATCGACCTCATGTTCGCCCTCGATTCCATCCCGGCCTCCTTCGGTTTCACCACCGAACCCTTCATTATTTTCGCGGCAAACGCCTTCGCGCTCATGGGCCTGCGCCAGATGTTCTTCCTGGTCGACGGCCTGCTCGAACGCCTCGTTTACCTGCACTTCGGCCTGGCCGCAATCCTCGCCTTCATCGGCTTCAAACTCATTTTCGAAGCCCTGCACCATTACGATATTGCCACCGGTTTCTTCGAGTTCACGCCGCTGAGCTCGCTGCTCGTCATCGTGGTCATTATTGTGGTGACGGTGGTGGCGTCCCTGCTTCGCTCGCGTTCTCTCGCGCGTAAGGAGAAGAACGACGACGACGGCGCAGCTGGCGGCGGCGCTAACTAAGGTGGTGCGTGCCGGTAGCACGAGGCGCGTCAGGCACCAGCCAGACTAGCGGGGTCATCGGCGTGGAACCGGGCTCATTGCTGTGGCGCCGCACTAATCGGCGCTGCGCCGCGCCAGGCGGCGAGCCAGAATCGCGCACACAAAAATTTGTAACTGGTGGAAAATAACCACCGGAACTGACAGCGGGGCGACCGTGGCCGGGGAGAATAGTGCCTTGGCCATCGGGAGCCCCGTTGCCAATGATTTCTTCGAACCGCACATGAGCACCACGATGCGATCCTCCACGGTCATCCGCGCCAGACCCCCGAGCCACCAGGTAATCGAAAGCATGGCGGCTAGCAGTACGCAGCACAGGGCGAGCAGGCCGAGGATCGTCCAGAGCGTCACCCCCGCCCAGGCACCTTCCGCGGTGGCATTGAGCACGGAAGAGAGCACGATAAGGATAATCGAGGTGTTATCCACCGTGCGCACTAGCCGCGGGTGAGCCCGGAACCAGGTGCCAACCCAGGGCTGGAGGCACTGCCCGATAATAAAGGGCAGGAGCAGCTTGAGGAGCACCGAATTAATAGATCCGGCCGAAGCTCCCTCCACGTGTAGGAAAAGCAGCACGAGCAGCGGGGTGAGGAAAATCCCGGCAATATTGGACACGGTAGCGGAAGTGACGGCAGCGGCCACATTCCCACGGGCAATGGACACCATCGTGACCGAAGATTGGATGGTAGAAGGCAGTAGCGCCAGGTAGAGGAAACCGAGGGCGAATGCCGGGCCCAGGAAAGGTGCCACCAGGTGCCCGAGGGCGAAACCGAGAAGTGGGAAAACGACGTAGGTGCACAGGAATACCAGGCCCTGGAGTTTAATATTGCGCAGCCCAGCGAGCACATCCCGGGTGCGCAGCCGCATCCCGTACACCAGGAAAACGCAGGCCACCGCCAGGTCGGAAACCGTACCCAGGTGCGCCCGGACCGCAGTGGGCGCCGGAATAAGAAGCCCGGCGATCATCGCGAGGATAATGCCGGCCACCAGGGGATCGGGCCGGTAGCGGAGAAGACGTGCTCGGTTACGTGCCATGGGAACCAGCCTAGCGTGAACATTGCACCATCCGGTTATCGAACCTGTGTTCAACCGTGTAAGCTTGGCCGGGTGAGTGATGTTATCCATGTCCAGGGCGCGCGGGAAAATAACCTCCGTAATATCACGGTGGATATTCCCCGCGATCAACTTGTTGTCTTTACCGGGCTTTCGGGCTCCGGTAAATCCTCCCTGGCTTTTGACACCATTTTTGCCGAAGGGCAGCGCCGCTACGTGGAATCGCTGAGCTCCTACGCTCGCATGTTCCTCGGCCAGATGGATAAACCGGATGTGGACCTTATCGAGGGGCTCTCCCCGGCGGTATCCATCGATCAGAAATCCACCAACCGTAACCCGCGCTCCACGGTGGGCACGGTTACGGAAGTCTATGACTACCTGCGTTTGCTCTACGCGCGGGCCGGGGTGCAGTACTGCCCGGAATGCGGCGCGAAAATCACCGCCCAAAGCGCCCAGCAAATCGTGGATACCCTCCTCACCTACCCGGAAGGTACCCGTTTCCAGATTCTCGCCCCGGTGGTGCGTGACCGCAAGGGCGAATACGCGGATGTGTTTACGGATCTCGCCCAGGCCGGCTACACCCGCGCCCGGGTCGATAGCGAAGATATCCGCCTGGATAACCCGCCCAGCCTCGATAAGAAACTGCGCCACAATATTGACGTCGTTGTTGATCGCCTAGTGGTGCGCGAAGGCATCACCAGTCGCCTCACCGATTCGGTAGAACAGGCCCTCGGGCTCTCCTCCGGGCTCATGGTGGTGGAATTCGTGGACGCGGCCGAAGGCGAAGAACGCTCCCGGCGTTTTTCCGAGCACCGCTCCTGCCCGAACGGGCACGCCCTCGCCCTGGAAGAAATCGAACCGCGCACCTTCTCTTTTAACGCCCCCTACGGGGCCTGCCCGGCTTGCGATGGCCTGGGCTCCACCCTGGAAGTGGATCCGGACCTCGTGGTCCCGCATCCGGAGAAAACTCTCCGGGAGGGCGCCATTGCTCCGTGGACGAGCCACCAGGATTTCTTCACCCGCCAGATGGAAGCCCTGGGGGAGGAGCTCGGTTTCGATGTGGATACCCCCTGGCAGGACCTGCCCAAGAAAGCGCGGAAGGCCCTGCTGGAAGGCAATAACTACAAGGTGACCGTCAAATACCGCAATCGCTGGGGCCGGGAAAAAACCTATGCCACCGGCTTCGAGGGAGTCCTCGGCTACGTCAAACGCAAGCACGGGGAAACCGAATCCAGCTGGTCGAAGGAACGCTACGAAGGCTATATGCGGGAAATTGCCTGCTCGGGCTGCCACGGCGCCCGCCTCAAGCCGGATGTGCTGGCGGTGCGCATCGGAAACCTCAATATTTTCGAGCTGTGCTCCCTCGCCATCGACGATGCCAAAGCCTTCCTCGACTCCGTGGAACTCGATGCGCGCCAAGCCCAGATCGCCGCGCAGGTACTGCGCGAAATCCAGGTACGAATGGGATTCCTCGTGGATGTGGGGCTGTCCTACCTCACCCTGGCGCGGGGCGCCTCCACGCTTTCGGGCGGGGAAGCCCAGCGTATTCGCCTGGCCACCCAGATCGGCTCCGGCCTGGTGGGCGTGCTTTATGTGCTTGACGAACCTTCTATCGGCCTCCACCAGCGCGATAACGAAAAACTCATTGGCACCCTCGTCAAGCTCCGCGACCTGGGGAATACCCTTATCGTCGTCGAGCACGATGAAGAAACGATTCGCACCGCCGATTACGTTATTGATATCGGTCCGGGTGCGGGAGAATTCGGGGGGCACGTTGTCTACGCCGGAGACGTTGCGGGCTTGAGTACTTGCGAAGAATCCGTGACCGGTGCCTATCTATCCGGGAAACGTGCCATAACGACGCCGCAGCAGCGGCGCACTGCTGATCCGCAGCGGAAAATCACGGTGCGGGGCGCCCGGGAAAATAACCTCAAAAATGTGGAGGTGTCTTTCCCGCTCTCTACCTTTATCGCGGTAACCGGGGTGTCCGGCTCCGGGAAATCCACCCTCGTCAATCAGATCCTCTATCGTTCCCTAGCGAACCAGCTCAACGGTGCCCACACGGTGCCGGGGCGCCACCGGGAGGTCACCGGGGCCGCGGAGCTCGATAAGGTCGTGCACGTGGATCAGTCACCCATCGGGCGCACCCCGCGCTCGAATCCGGCCACTTACACCGGGGTATGGGATAAAGTGCGTCAGCTCTTCGCCCAAACCCAGGAGGCGAAGGTGCGCGGCTACGGCCCGGGGCGCTTCTCCTTTAACGTTAAGGGCGGTCGCTGCGAAGCCTGCAAGGGCGATGGCACCGTGAAAATTGAGATGAACTTCCTTCCCGATGTGTATGTGCCCTGCGAGGTCTGCCACGGCACCCGTTACAACCGGGAAACCCTGGAAGTGAAGTACCGCGGGAAGAACGTCTCTGAAGTTCTTAATATGACCATTCACGAGGCCGCGGAATTCTTCGATCCCATCACGAATATCACCCGCTATCTCACCACCCTGGAACGGGTGGGCCTGGGCTACGTGCGTTTGGGGCAATCGGCCACCACGCTTTCCGGCGGGGAAGCTCAGCGCGTCAAGCTCGCTTCGGAATTGCACCGCCGCTCCAGTGGCCGCACTGTCTACATCCTGGATGAGCCCACCACGGGCCTGCATTTTGAGGATATTCGCAAGCTTCTCCTGGTGCTGCAATCCCTCGTGGATAAAGGCAATACCGTTATTGTTATCGAGCACAATCTCGATGTCATTAAATGCGCGGATTGGGTTATTGACATGGGGCCGGAAGGTGGCGCCGGCGGGGGCACCGTCGTCGCCACCGGAACCCCGGAACAGATCGCCGCGGTGCCCGAATCCTATACCGGGCAATTCCTCCGCCCCCTCCTGGAGGAGACGCGGAGGTGACCGGCCGTGGCTGATCCACGCAGCTACCGCCCGGCGCCGTCGTCCATTCCCACCGACCCGGGCGTCTACCGTTTCGTGGACGGTGAAGGGCGCATTCTTTACGTCGGGAAAGCGAAGAATCTACGCAACCGGCTCCAGAATTATTTCCAGCCGCCCGAACGCCTCATCCCGCGCATCCGCACCATGGTGCATACCGCCACCAATGTGGTGTGGGTGGTGGTGGGCAGTGAAATCGAGGCCCTCACCCTGGAATACTCCTGGATTAAGGAATTCGAACCGCCCTTCAACGTGATGTTTCGGGATAATAAGTCCTATCCCTACCTGGCGGTTTCCCTGGGGGAGGAGTTTCCGTGCGCCTATATCACCCGAGAAAAGCACCGCAAAGGCACCCTGTACTTCGGGCCGTACACCAAGGTGTGGGCGATCCGGAAAGTGCTGGACGCCCTGCTTCCCGTCTTCACTATGCGCTCGTGTTCCGATGCGGAATTTCGGCGGGGCCAGCGTACCGGCAAGCCCTGCTTCAATACCCATATCGGGCTGTGCAACGGGGCCTGCGCCGGGCTGGTGAGCGCGGCGGAGAATCGCGCCGTTGCCGAAGAATTTGTAAAATTCATGGAATCGGACGGCAGCGATTTTATTCGCGCCCGCACCGCGGAGATGAAAAAAGCAGCTGCCGTGGAAGATTTCGAACGCGCCGCGAAACTACGCGATGAAATCACCGCGATGAAAACCGCAACCGAACGCAATGTTGTGGTCTTCGATTCCAATCTCAACGCCGATATTATCGGGCTGGAATCCGATGAAATTGATGCCTCGGTCCAGATTTTTTATGTGCGCGGCGGGCGAATCCGCGGGCAGCGCGGCTGGGTAACAGAAACCGAAGGTACCGAACCGGCCGATATTATCAACGCGCTGCTCCTCCATATTTACGGCAATCCCGAATATGACTCCTACCGCGGGGTGGGGACCCAGGGGGACCGTACCGTGCGGGCCGGAACCTCCGTTGATGATCGGGACCACGTACCGCCCGGGGCCATCCCGGGGGAGATTTGGGTACCGGTTTTCCCCTCGGATCGGGCCGGGCTGGAACGCTGGCTTTCCGAGCGGCGCGGTGGGCCGGTCCACCT
The DNA here is from genome assembly GCF_051264595.1 of Actinotignum urematis. Lineage (NCBI taxonomy): Bacteria > Bacillati > Actinomycetota > Actinomycetes > Actinomycetales > Actinomycetaceae > Actinotignum > Actinotignum urematis. The sequence continues at coordinate 61,106 of NZ_JBOZBG010000003.1, forward strand.
CAAGCGCCCCCAGCGCGGGCCGAAAGCCCAGCTCGCAGATACCGTGCACGCGAATGCCAAGCAGGCTTTTGACCGTAACAAGCTGGCGCGGGCCGCCGATATAACGGTGCGTTCCCAGGCGTTGGAAGAACTGCGCATCGGCCTGGATTTGGATCGCGCCCCGCTGCGCATCGAAGGCTACGATATTTCCCATACCCAGGGCCATCAGCAAGTTGGCTCCATGGTGGTTTTCGAAGACGGACTGAAGAAAACCTCCGATTACCGGCATTTCATTGTGCGCGGGCCGGAAGGCCAGGGGGCCCGTGACGATACCGCCGCAATGGACGAAGTGCTGCGCCGCCGGCTGCGCCGTTTGAACGACGACGCCGCGCACGCCGCCGATGCCGGCGGCGTGGAAGACGAAGGCGCACCCACCGCTGCCCCGCGCCGTTTCGCCTACCGCCCCGACCTCCTCGTGGTGGACGGTGGGCTCCCGCAAGTCAATGCCGCCCAGCGGGTGGTTGATGAGCTCGGCGCCGATGTGCGGGTGGTGGGCCTGGCCAAACGCCTGGAAGAAGTGTGGATTCCGGGGGAGGAGTTCCCGGTTATTTTCCCGCGTACCTCGCCCGCGCTGCGCCTGCTCCAGCAGCTGCGCGATGAATCGCATCGCTTCGCCATTACCTTCCACCGCAAGAAACGCGGCCAGGCGATGACCCGTTCCGCGCTCGACGCCATCCCGGGGCTCGGGCCGGCCAAGCAGAAGAAATTGCTGAGCGCGCTCGGCTCGGTCAAACGGATCCGGGAGGCCAGCGTTGAGGAACTCACCGAAGTATCGGGTATCGGCCCGGTGCTCGCGGCAGCCATTAAGGAAGCACTGGGTGAAGAATAATGGGTTGGCCTCGCGCAAACTGGGCACGGCTGGCCGCTAAGGAAGCATTGCCGGAGGAGTAACGCGGACCGCTCCGTGTGGCATGATGGAGATATGAGTGACACGCGTGACATCAACGATACTTCCCGTATCCCCGCCATCGTTCCAGCCGCGGATTGCAGCACGGAATTACCGCCGGCCAACGTCCCGGAAATCATTATTGTGACGGGGATGTCCGGCGCGGGGCGCTCCCGAGCGGCCGCCACCCTGGAGGACCTCGGCTGGTACGTGGTAGATAATCTGCCGCCGCGCCTGCTCAGCGCCCTGGCCGGGCTGCTCTCCGGAAACGGGAAAGTGACCCGGATGGCCGCGGTGGTGGATGTGCGCTCCCGGGAATTCTTCGCCGAACTCCTGGAAGTCCTCACCGATCTCACGAATAGCGGTATCAATTACCGCATTATCTTCCTGGATGCCGATGATGCCTCGCTGGTACGCCGCTACGAAAGCGTGCGCCGGCCCCACCCGCTCCAAGGCCACGGCCGGCTTTACGACGGCATTACCGCGGAACGTAAACTCCTCACGGATCTGCGCAGCCGCGCCGATTCCGTGATCGATACGTCCCGCCTTTCCGTCCACGATCTTTCCCGGAAAATCCGCCACCTCGTGGGCGAAACCTCCGGAACAGAAGCCACCCGCGTCACGGTTATGTCCTTCGGCTTCAAATACGGCCTGCCGCTGGACGCGGATAATGTGGCCGATGTGCGCTTCCTGCCCAATCCTTACTGGATTTCCGAGCTGCGCCACCTGAGCGGCCACGATGAGCCGGTGGCTCATTTCGTGCTGGAGCAGGATGGCGCGGAAGCTTTTGTGCGGGAGTACTCCCACCTCATCCACACCATCCTGGCCGGCTACGCCCGCGAGCTCAAACCCTTCACCACCATCGCCATTGGCTGCACCGGCGGGAAGCACCGCTCGGTGGCCATCGCGGAAGCGGTATCCGAAGCGCTGCGGGCGGCCGGGCACTCGGTGCGCACCATCCACCGTGATTTGGGGCGCGAATAATGGGCGGGCGCGGTAGTCGCGGCCCGCGCGTCGTCGCCCTCGGGGGCGGTCACGGCCTGTACGCCTCACTTTCGGCCCTGCGACTCATCACCCAAAACATCACCGCCGTGGTCACCGTTGCGGACGACGGCGGCTCCTCGGGGCGCCTACGCGATGAATTCAACGTGATTCCGCCCGGAGATTTGCGCATGGCGCTGTCTGCCTTATGTGACGACGGCGAATGGGGCCAGACCTGGCGCGACGTCCTGCAATACCGTTTCTCCTCCGAAGGCCCCCTCAACGGGCACGCCATGGGGAACCTCCTTATTGTGTCCATGTGGGAACAATTGGGGAGCACAGTTTCCGGTTTGGACTGGGTGGGCCAGCTGCTGCGCATTGACGGGCGGGTGCTGCCCATGTCACCCATCCCGCTGGAAATTGAAGCGCGGGTCATTGATGAGGAAGACGGCCCCCAGCTCTATCGCGGGCAGGTGGCGGTGGCAACGGCCCGCGGCAAAGTGGAGCACGTCAGCCTCATTCCGGAGAATCCTCCCGCCCAGCCCGAAGCAATCGCCGCTATTGACGAAGCCGATTGGATCGTATTCGGGCCGGGCTCCTGGTACACCTCGGTTATTCCCCACCTCATGGTTCCCGATCTGCACGCGGCCCTGGTGCGCTCCCCGGCCCGCCGGGTCCTCGCCCTCAATCTGCGTACCGAGCGCGAAACCTGGGGGATGAGCGCCGCGGATCATATCCGTTCTTTCGCTCGCCACGCCCCTGATCTGCGCATTGACGTGGTGGTGGCCGATCCGCGCAGCGTGGACGATATCGGTGAAGTAGCCGCGGAAGCCGAAGGCATCGGGGCCACTCTCATGCTGCGACAGGTTAGAATGGGCGATAATCGCGCACGTCACGATGCGCTACGTTTGGCCGCTGCCTATCGGGATGCCTTCGAAGGCGTCATAGGAGATTTCTAAATCGGAAGCTCCCGCACGGGGAAGAATCCACAACCGGGATATTCCCCGGTCAGCAACGGTCCCACCATCGAAGGAAGGGGAGTCGTGTCCGCGTTAACACGTACGGTGAAAGATGAGCTAGCCACCGTTACGCCGGCCTCGCTTTCCGCGGCTCTGGCTGAACTCACCGCGATGTTCCGGTACGGCGGGGGATTGGCCGTGCGTTCGCGCACCCTGGAACTGGTGGCCGAAGTGGGCCACCGCCCCACCGCGCAGCGCCTGTGGGAACTGGTGCGCCAGCTTTTCTCCGTGGAACCGGAACTTCTTTCCGTCTCCTCGCAGATGCGCCAGGGCCAGCGTTTCCTGGTGCGCTCCTCGGAAAACACCGAACGCATCGCGGTGAAACTTGGGCTCCTGGATGCGCACGGCCGGCCGGTGCGGGGGCTTCCGCCCGCGGTGGTGGGAGGCTCGAAAGCCGATGCGGGAGCTGCCTGGCGCGGAGCTTTCCTAGCGCGGGGCACCCTCATGGAACCCGGACGCAATGCTTCCCTGGAGATCATTTGCCCGCGCCTCGAGGCGGCCTACGCACTGGGCGGGCTGGCCCGCCGCCTCGATATTCCCTACCGGGTACGCGAATCGCGCGGGGCCCACCGAATCGATATCCGCGGGGGAGAAGCGATCTCCGATATGCTCACCCGCATGGGCGCCAATGACGCCGTGCTACGCTGGGAAGAATTACGTGTGGAACGGGAAGTCCACGGCACGGTTAACCGTCTTGCTAATTTCGACGACGCAAATATGCGCCGCAGTGCCGATGCCGCTGTTATCGCGGTGATCCGGGTCAAGCGAGCTTTTGAAATTCTCGGCACGGATGTGCCGGAGAATTTGCGGGCAGCCGGCGAAGCGCGTATCGCCCACCCGGAAGATTCCCTCAACCTGCTCGGGGAGCAACTCACCCCGCGCGCCACGAAAGATGCGGTGGCCGGGCGCTTGCGTCGGCTGAATTCCATGGCGGATAAACGGGCCAAGGAGCTGGGCATTCCGGACACGATGGCCGCAGTGCGGGCGGCAGGGCACACGGCGATGTCCTAACGCGCGGTAGCGCGTTCGCCGTCGTCGAAAAATAGAACAGTCAAAAATGGGACTAAGGGCGTGTTATGCCGTTCTCAAGTTTCGCTCTGTGCCAAAGCTCGCAAGCTCCTCCTAGCTGGCATTAGCCCCAGCCGAACGTGACCGGTAGAATAGTGAGTGGTTCCGAGAGAAGTTCTCGGACGGACTTCTCAAAGACAAGAAGTCGAGTTGGAAACGCGCTAGCTGGCGCGTGAGGAGGATAAAGAGTGACTGTACGCGTTGCTATTAACGGCTTCGGCCGTATTGGTCGTGCCGCTGTCCGCGCAGCCCTCGCCGAGGGTGCGGATTTCGAGATCGTCGCGGTCAATGACCTGACCGATATCAAGACTCTCGCCCACCTGCTGAAGTATGACACCGCCGGCGGCCGCCTCCCCGTGGAGATTGAAGCAACCGAAGATGGATTCGTGCTCGACGGCAAGAAGATCAAGGTTCTTGCCGAAAAGGATCCGGCCAACCTCCCGTGGAAGGAACTCGAGGTTGATATCGTTCTCGAGTGCACCGGCCGCTTCCGCACCGGTGAAGCCTGCCAGGCTCATATCGAAGCCGGCGCCAAGAAGGTTCTTATTTCCGCCCCGGCGAAGGGTGAAGATGCCACCTTCGTTATCGGCGTGAACTCCGATCAGTACGATCCGGCCAAGCACAATATTATTTCCAACGCTTCCTGCACCACGAACTGCCTCGCCCCGGTGGCGAAGGTCCTCGTGGACAAGTTCGGCGTCAAGAAGGGTCTCATGACCACGATCCACGCTTACACCGCGGATCAGAACCTGCAGGACGGCCCCCACAAGGATCTGCGTCGCGCTCGCGCGGCCGCGCAGAACATGGTCCCCACCACCACCGGTGCGGCCAAGGCCGTGGCTCTGGTTCTCCCCGAACTCAAGGGCAAGCTCGATGGTTACGCCGTGCGCGTCCCCACCATCACCGGCTCCCTCACGGACCTCACCTTCGAAGCTGAGAAGTCCGATGTCACCGTGGAAGAAATCAACGCCGCGATGAAGGAAGCCTCCGAAGGCGCTCTCAAGGGCACCCTCGCTTACACCGAGGATCCCATCGTTTCTTCGGACATCATCGGTGATCACCACCAGTCCATCTTCGATGCCGGCCTCACCAAGGTGATGGACGGCCAGGTCAAGATCGGCGCTTGGTACGACAACGAATACGGCTACGCCGCTTCCCTCGTGAAGCTTGCCAACCTCGTTGCGAGCAAGCTCTAAAGATCAAGCGATGAGCTGATGTGAAGCCCGTGCGTGCGCTAGCGCGCACGGGCTTCCCTACGCGAAAGGAAAAATATGAGGACTATTGAATCGCTCGGTGACCTCACCGGCAAGAAGGTTTTTGTTCGTTCCGATTTCAACGTTCCGCTGGACGGGGATCGCATCACCGATGACGGCCGTATCCGCGCCGCGCTGCCCACCATTAAGCGTCTCCTCGACGCCAAGGCGAAGGTCATCGTTTCCGCACACCTGGGCCGCCCCAAGGGCGAGCCGAAGCCGGAATTCTCCCTCGCTCCGGTAGCCAAGCGCCTGGGCGAACTGCTCGGCCGTGAGGTCCCCCTCGCGGAGGATACCGTGGGCCCGGACGCCAAGGCTAAGATCGAGGCCCTGAACGACGGCGACATCGTGCTGCTCCAGAACGTGCGTTATGACAAGCGCGAAGACTCGAAGGTCGATGCTGACCGCGAAGCTCTCGCCAAGGAATACGCCGCGCTGGCCGATGTGTTCGTTTCCGACGGTTTCGGTGTGGTGCACCGCAAGCAGGCCTCGGTTTACGATATTGCGAAGCTGCTGCCTTCGGCCGCCGGTGAGCTTGTTGCCAAGGAAATTAATTCACTGTCCAAGGCCACCGCGGATCCGGAGCGCCCCTACACCGTGGTGCTGGGTGGCTCCAAGGTGTCCGATAAGATCGGCGTGATTGAGAACCTCCTGGACAAGGCTGATGTTCTCCTCATCGGTGGCGGCATGGCCTTCACCTTCCTGCGCGCCAAGGGCTATGAGATTGGCTCTTCGCTGTGCGAAGATGACCAGATCGAGAAGGCCCGCGAGTACCTGGAGACCGCGTCCAATAAGGGCGTGGAGCTGCTCCTGCCGGTTGACGTCGTCGTCGCCGATAAGTTCGATAAGGACGCTGAGTCCGAAATCGTTTCCGCTTCCGATATGCCCGCCAACGGCATGGGCCTGGACATCGGGCCGGAAACCGTCGCCGAATACGCGGAGAAGATCGCTTCCTCGAAGACGATCGTCTGGAACGGCCCCATGGGCGTCTTCGAGTTCCCGGCCTTCGCCGAGGGCACGAAGGGTGTTGCCCAGGCCATGCAGGATGCCGAAGGCTTCACCATCGTTGGTGGCGGTGACTCCGCGGCGGCCGTGCGCATCCTCGGCTTCGACGAAGAGAAGTTCAACCACATTTCCACCGGCGGTGGCGCTTCCCTCGAATTCCTCGAGGGTAAGACCCTGCCCGGTATCGCTGTTCTGGAGGATTAATGGCACGCACCCCCCTGATGGCGGGTAACTGGAAGATGAATATGGATCATCTTGAGGCTACCCACCTTGTCCAAAAAGTCGCGTGGACCCTGGACGACGCCGGTTTCACCTACGGTGATGTGGATGTGGCGGTTTTCGCCCCCTACACTGATCTGCGTTCCATCCAGACCCTGTGCGAATCGGATGAGCTGCGCATCGCCTACGGTGCCCAGGATGTCTCCGTGCATGACGAAGGCGCCTACACCGGCGAAATCTCTACCTCGATGCTTTCCAAGCTCGGGTGCAGCTACGTCATCGTGGGCCATTCGGAACGGCGCGCCTACCACGGCGAAAGCAATGAACTCATCGGCCAGAAGGCACAGAAGGTTCTTGGCGCTGGCATGACTCCTATCGTCTGCTGCGGTGAAGAACTTGAGGTGCGCAAGGAAGGCCGGCACGTGGAGTACGTCGTCTCCCAGATTGACGAACTCTTCGCCGGTTTCCAGGCCGCGGATATTGCCAAGCTCGTGATCGCCTACGAGCCCATCTGGGCTATTGGCACCGGCGAAGTAGCCACCCCGGAAGACGCCCAGGAAGTCTGCGGCGCCATTCGGGCCCGCATCGAAGAAACCTTCGGTGCGGATGCGGCTGCCGCGGTTCGTATCCAGTACGGCGGGTCGGTCAAGGCTGCTAACGTCCAGGAAATCATGGCCCAGCCTGATGTTGACGGTGCCCTCGTGGGCGGCGCCAGCCTCAAGGCGGAAGAATTCGCGAAGATCGTGATGTTCCGCGGCTAAGGCCATACCGGCTCAGAGCTATAGCTAAAGGGCGGGGCGTGAAAACTCCGGCCTGATCGGTTGATACCGGCTAGCTCCGGGGGGGGGGGGGGGGGGGGGGGGGGGGGGGGGTGGGATTCTTCCCACCCCGCACGTTTTATTTCCCGCAGCCCGGTTCCACCAGGTACACTAACCAAGGACTCTATTACTCTCCGGGTGCACGAAGCACTCGAAAGGACTGGAAATGAAAGCTTTGCTCATTACCTGCGAAGTGCTTATGCTCATCACCAGCATCTTCCTCACGCTCTCCATCTTGCTGCACAAAGGCAAGGGCGGCGGAATCTCCGATATGTTCGGTGGCGGCATTTCCACGTCCATGCGTTCCTCCGGTGTAGCCGAACGCAACCTCAACCGCATCACCGTGGTGCTGGCTCTCATCTGGGGGATTTCCATTATCCTCATCGGCCTCATCGTCAAGGTCGGCATCTAAGCCCTCAGAGTTTTCCCGAGGCGGGAATATAAGCCTTAAGCAGCGGGGCCGGTACGTAAATGATGACGTACCGGCCCTGTTTCCTGCCCTAGATGCTACGCGCCGTGTGCCGCAGTGCTACCCGTGGCTACAGTCTCTGCGTTCGCGGGAGCTTTCACATCCACATCCGCGGGGGAGTAGTCGAGCAGAGGGAGTCCCTTGGTGAGGACCTCGCCGTAGGCGGTATCGGGATTGAGGTCGCGCAGATCCTCGATGAGCATCGCTTCAAGGCTGCGCACCGGCAAAGATACTTCCTGGGGAGCCCGGCCTGGGCGCAGCATCATGCCGTGATCATTGCCCGGGGTGCGATGCAGACTGAGAGCTGCGCCGTCGTTCAAGAAAATCTCCACGCCGGTAATCGGAGCGCCCTCCTGCGGTTCAATCTCCACCGGAACATCCAGGCGCAACCGTAGCCACGCGGCGAGCAAGAAAAGCGAGGAGCGGTGCGGGCGCCCCCATACCTTCGCGCCGGTAATGGTGCGGCCCGGGAATTCATCGACCATGGAAGCGATGTAATTGCGCCACAGGGTGGTGCCCGCCCAGCCCAGGTCGGTATCCCCGGGAACGTAATTGGCGGAAAGATGCTGGAGCGCCAGGGCTGGGTGATCGGCGGTGCGGGTGGTGGTGATGCGGCGCTGCGCGATGCGGCCGGCCGCGGTTGCCGCAGGGTTTTCCGGCATATTCTGAATCCACCACGTCACCACGGGAGTATCGGGGAGCAGCAGCGGGGTCACCAGGGTATCCACGTTCTCCGCGGCACCCGCGTGGGCGCGCAAAATAACGATCTCGGAAGCACCGGCCTCGGATCCGGTGCGGATTTCCGCATCGAGGCGCGCGGTTTCCCCAGCCACGGGAAGCACCGCGATAATCCGCGAAGGATGGGCGCGGGAGGCCCCGGCCGCCGCCTCGAGGGCATCGCGCACCCCGCCCTCGGTATGCGCCACAATAATGAGCGTGAGGACCCTTCCGAGGGCTCCCACCCCGGAAGTTCCGCGCAATTGATCAAGCTGCTGGCCCACCTGGGCGGACGTGGTATCGGCAATATGGTTAATCATGAAGCTTCCTCGGATCTTTCAGGTACGGGATAGGGGCCGCTGAGGGTGCCCGGATACGAACCGCGTAGAGTGCCGGCCTAGGGGCGGCGCCAGGCGTGGCCGTGGGCGGCGAGCATAGCATCGGCACCGGCCGGGCCCCAGGACCCGGGCGCGTAGGTTTCCAGGGACTCCGGATGAGCATCCCAATAGTTTTCCACCTGGTCAATAATCCGCCAGGATTCTTCCACCTCGCGGGTTTGCGGGAAAAGCGGCGGATCGCCCAGTAGCACGTCAAGAATAAGGCGCTCGTAAGCTTCCGGGGTGTACTCGGTAAAAGCGTGGCCGTAGGCGAAGTCCATGGTGACATCACGCAGGCGCATTTCCGAGCCGGGCACCTTGGAACCGAATTTGAAGGTGATACCTTCATTGGGTTGCACCCGGATAACCAGGGTGTTTTGGCCCAGGCCGGCCACGTCCGGGAAGGGCAGGAAGGGTGGGTTGCGGAAGACCACCGCAATTTCGGAAACGCGCCGCCCGAGCCGCTTACCGGTGCGCAGGTAGAACGGCACTCCGGACCAGCGCCGCGTCTCAATCCCCAGGGCAATGGCCCCGTACGTATCGGTCACGGATTCGGCGGGGATACCGTCTTCTTCCCGGTAGCCGCGCACCCACTGGCCGCCCTGCCACCCGCTCGAATACTGCGCCCGCACCGAAGCCTGCGCCGGGCTCCCGAACAGGTGGGTAGCCTCGAGGACTTTCTCCTTTTCGGCCCGCAGCGCATCGGCGTGGAAAGAGGTCGGCTCCTCCATCGCGGTGAGGGCAAGCAGCTGAAGCAGGTGGTTTTGGATAACATCGCGGGTGGCCCCGATACCGTCGTAATACCCGGCGCGCGAACCAATCCCGATATCCTCCGCCATGGTGATTTGCACGTGGTCCACATGCGAAGAATTCCACAGCGGTTCGTAAAGCTCGTTAGCGAAACGCAGCGCGAGGATATTCTGCACCGTTTCTTTACCGAGGTAGTGGTCGATGCGGAAAACCGAATCGTGGGGGAAGACCCCGCTCACCGAAGCATTGAGCTCACGCGCGGAAGCCATATCGTGCCCGAAGGGCTTCTCGATAACCACGCGCCGCCAGCTGCCCGGTGCCCCGCGGTTGAGCCCGGCGTTGGCGAGCCCTTCGGTCACCACCGGGAAAAGGCTGGGCGGAATGGAAAGATAAAAAGCGAAATTACCGCCGGTACCGCGGGTGGCATCCACATCCGCCATGGTGGCGCCGAGAGCGCGGTAGAGTTCCGGATCGTTGTACTGGCCTTCGACCATCCGTAAACCGTCGAGGATTTGGGCCAGGGTGGTGGAGATAACCGGAGTTTGGGCGCCGTTGCGGATGGCCGCTTCGACACTGCGGGCCGCGTCCACGGGACGGCGCGCCACTCCGATAATGGAGAACGACGGCGGCAACAGCCCCCGATTCGCCAGATCGTAGAGAGCAGGAAGAATTTTGCGGTTCGCCAAGTCACCGGTGATGCCAAAAAGAACAATTCCGCAGGGGCCGGCCACCCGCTGGAGGCGGCGGTCAGCGACGGCACGGAGCGGATTACCTGAGGTAGGAGCAACCATAAAATTCCTGTCATGAAAAAGAGGGCGAGAATATGCGCCTGTCTTATGGTAGACGCTTGAGCCGAAAAGGGGCACGGCTGTGTCCATCACGGTGTGCAGCCGGCTCCGGGAGCCGCTGGTGCACCCAGTTCGCGTAAACCGCTTATAGGCCAACGAATAACCTCCGAAGCCGAAACTGTCGCAACTAATCAAGGTCGCGTGACCGGCACAGCGGCCACGCGACCTTGATGATGTTACGCGACTAGCGTGAAACGAGTGCGGTTCCCGCCAGCTAGGTGTTTGCTAACTGTCTGCTAGCCGCCAGCTATCGGTTACGGCAGCTGAGTGCCAGCTACGCCCGCGCTGCTTCGATGGATTCGAGGGCTGCGGACACCACGTGCTCGGCGGTCATCCCGTATTCCTTCATGAGCTCACCGCCGGGGCCGGATTCCCCGTAGGTATTGATACCCACGCTGCGCCCGGCATCGCCAACGTAGCCAGCCCAGCCGAAGGTGGCGCCGGCTTCCACCGATACTCGCGCCTTCACATCGGGGAGGATCACCGCATCGCGGTAGGCCCGGTCCTGAGCTTCGAACCATTCCAGGCAGGGCAGCGAGATAACGCGGGCACCCACGCCCTGTTCCGCGAGGCTCTTCTGCGCCGCTACCGCGAGCTGCACTTCCGAACCGGTGGCCAGCAGCTGCACATCGACCGTCCCGGTGGGGGAGTCCGCCAGCACGTAGCCGCCCTTGAGCACGCCTTCGGTGGAGGTCCCTTCCAGAACCGGCACGCCCTGCCGGGTGAGGATGAGCCCGGTAGGCCCGCCGTCGACCTTCTCCAATGCACCGCGCCACGCGGCCGCGGTTTCATTCGCATCGGCCGGCCGCACAATGTTGAGGCGCGGGATGGCGCGGTAAGCCCACAGGTGTTCGATGGGCTGGTGGGTGGGGCCGTCCTCGCCCACGCCCACCGAATCATGCGTCCACACGAAAATCGAGGGGATATTCATAATGGCCGCCAGGCGGGCCGCGCCGCGCATGTAATCGGAGAACACAAAGAAGGTGCCGCCGTAGGCGCGGGTGAGCCCATCGAGGGTAATTCCGTTAATGATCGCGCCCATGGCGAATTCGCGGATACCGAAGTGGAGGGTACGCCCGTATATATCACCCGAGAACATCTCCGAGGAGCGATGCGCGGGCAGGAAGGAAGGTTCGCCCTTCATCGTGGTGTTATTCGAACCGGCCAGATCGGCCGAACCGCCCCACAGCTCGGGGAGTACCGGGGCCAGGGCATTGAGCACCGCGCCGGAAGCCGCGCGGGTCGCGATCCCCTTGGGATCCGGCTCCCAGCTCGGCAGCTTCTTTTCCCAGCCCTCGGGGAACTTCTTGGCCCGGATGCGATCGTAGAGAGCGGCTTCTTCCGGATGGGAAGCCCGCCACGCTTCGAAGCGCGCATCCCAATCCTTACGGGCCGCGGCTGCCCGCTCCGCCGTATGTGTGCGGGTGTGGGCCAGCACCTCATCGTCCAGCGGGAAATCAATATCCGGGTCGAAGCCCAGAATTTCCTTGGTGGCGCGAATTTCCTCCACGCCCAGGGCCGACCCGTGCGAGGCACCGGTGTTCTGCTTGGTGGGCGCCGGCCAAGCAATGATGGTAGAGAGCTTAATAATGGAGGGCTTATCGGTAACCTGCTGGGCAGCCAGAATCGCATCGTAGAGAGCCTGGACGTCCTCCTGGTAGGAGCCATCCTCCTTAATCCAATTCACGTGCTGGGTGTGCCAGCCGTAGGCTTCGTAACGCGCCAGCACATCCTCACTGAAAGCAATGGAGGTATTGTCCTCAATGGAAATGCGGTTGTCATCGTAAATGAGAATAAGATTCCCCAGCTCCTGGGTGCCCGCCAGCGAGCAAGCCTCACTGGTCACGCCTTCCTGGAGGCAGCCATCCCCGGCAATCACGTACACAAAATGATCGAAAACGGACTGGCCGAGCGGGGTATCCCGGTCAAAAAGCCCGTGGGCGCGCCGGGATGCCATCGCGAATCCCACCGCGGAGGCCAGGCCCTGACCCAGCGGCCCGGTGGTCATTTCCACGCCGTTGGTGTAGCCGTATTCCGGATGCCCGGGAGTCTTGGAGTGGAGGGTGCGCAGCGCCTTAATATCATCAAGTTCCAGACCGTAGCCGGCCAGCAGCAGCTGATTGTATTGCGTGAGGGAGGAATGCCCGGCCGAGAGAATGAAACGGTCACGGCCCACCCACGCAGAATCCGCCGGATCGTGGTTCATGACCCGCTGGTAGAGCAGGTAGGCCGCCGGCGCCAGGGACATAGCCGTTCCCGGGTGCCCATTCCCGGTTTTTTGCACCGCATCCGCGGCCAGCAGCCGGGTGGTATCCACGGCCCGCTGATCAAGCTGCGACCATTCGAGCTTCGCCATTGAATTCTCCTAACATAAGGTTGTGGTTACATGAGATGTGCCACGCACTAGTCTACTGGTCGAGCGGGTTTCGCGCGCCCGGGGCCCACCTTCGTTCGCGCCCGGCGCGAGGGCACGAACGCCCGAGTACCGCGCGAGCAATGCGGCGCGCCTCCCGCACGCTACCGCGCATCCGCGAAGGAGAATATATGGCCGAACCCGGCACCCCGCCCCTACAGCGCGCGGTTGCGCAATTCCTCGCCCATATCAGCGTCGAACGCGCGTTATCGCGCAATACCGTGGCCGCTTACCGGCGTGATTTGCGTAAATATCTTGCGCACCTCGATTCCCGCGGCGTCACCAGCCCCGCCGAGGTGCGCGAAGAGGACGTCGCGTCCTTTTCCGAAACGCTCACCGGAATGGCACCGGCTTCTATTGCACGGGCCGTGACCGCGGTGCGGGCTTTTCATACGTTTTTATACGACGACGGCGCCAGCCCGGCCAATCCGGCCAGCCGGGTGCGCCCCCCGAAACTCCCCGCGCGCCTGCCCGAAGCTCTGACAATCGCGGAGGTCACCGCCATGATTGAGGCGGCCGGGGCCACCCCGCCGCCCCTGGGCCTGCGTGATCGCGCACTCCTGGAAGTCCTGTACGGGACGGGCGCGCGCATCTCCGAAGCCCTCGGGCTCACCGCTGATGATATTGATACGGAGACGGCCACGATTCGGCTTTTCGGCAAGGGCCGCAAAGAACGAGTGGTGCCGCTGGGGCGCTACGCCCTGGAAGCACTGGATGCCTACACCACCCGGGCCCGCCCGGAACTGGCCGCGCGCGGGGAAGGAGTAACAAAACTCTTCCTCAATACCCGCGGGCGGGCCCTTTCCCGCCAGAGCGCCTGGCTCATTATTCGCCAGGCTGCCGAACACGCTGGTATAACCGCCCATGTTTCCCCGCATTCGCTGCGGCATTCTTTTGCCACCCACCTGCTCCAGGGCGGCGCGGATGTGCGGGTGGTCCAGGAGCTGCTCGGGCATTCCTCGGTGACCACCACCCAGATTTATACCCAGGTTTCCCGCGAGGTACTCAAGGCGGTGTATGCCACCTCGCACCCGCGGGCGCTGCGCAGCGAGTAGGAAGCGGGGCAGGCGCGGCGTCGTCGTTCTACGCTCTTCGCCAGAAATGGCACCGCAAGTCCTCCGAGTTTAGGTACCCTAGAGATGTGACCGAACAGAACGCGCTTTTTGAAACTGAGAACGTGGATTTTCCCGAACCGGAGCCTTTGCAGGAACACGGCCCGGCGCGCATTATTGCGATGTCCAACCAGAAGGGCGGGGTGGGGAAAACAACGACGTCGATTAACCTCGCCGCGGCGCTGGCCGGATACGGCCGGCGCGTTCTCATTGTGGATTTCGATCCGCAGGGCGCCGCCTCGGCCGGTCTGGGGATTAATGCCCGCGCGCTGGATCGCACCATTTATAACGAACTGATTGCCGCGAAACCGGATGTGCGGGGCATTATCCAGCATTCGAAGGTGGAGGGCCTGGATGTGGTCCCGGCCAATATTGACCTCTCCGCGGCCGAAATTGTGCTCATTAATGAAGTGGCGCGCGAACAGGCTCTCAGCCGGGTGCTGCGGCCGGTCCTCGATGATTATGACGTCATCATTATTGACTGCCAACCCTCCCTGGGCCTGCTCACCGTTAATGCGCTGACGGCCGCGCACGGGGTTATTATCCCGCTGGAGGCGGAGTACTTCGCCATGCGCGGGGTGGCGCTGCTCACCGAACAAATCGGGCGGGTGCAGGATCGCCTTAATCCGCGGCTCACCATTGACGGGGTGCTTCTCACCATGGTGGATATGCGCACCCTCCATTCGCGTGATGTGATGCGTTCGGTGCATGAAGGCTTCGGGGAAAAGGTGTACCACACATATATTGCCCGCACCGTGAAGTTCCCGGATGCTTCGGTGGCCGGGGAACCCATCACCCAGTACGCGCCCTCGCACCCGGGGGCGGTGGCCTACCGGAAGCTGGCGCGCGAAGTGATTGCCCGCGGCCAAAGTGCCTAAGCGGGAGTGGGCGTGACCACTCTTTTTGACGCCTCATCCGATTTCGATGTTGACCTCGATGTGTATTCGGGGCCCTTCTCGGTGCTGCTCACCATGATTTCCAAGAAAAACTTGGATATTACCGAGGTGGCGCTGGCGGAAGTCACCGATGAGTTCATCGCCTGGATACGCTCCAGGCCGGAAGTGGATCTCTCCACCACCTCGGAATTCTTGGTGGTGGCCGCCACCCTCCTCGATATGAAATTGGCACGCCTGCTGCCCCGCCACGAAAGCGAAGACGAAGATTGGGAGCTCCTTGAGCAGCGCGATCTCCTCTTCGCCAAGCTTCTCCAATACCGGGCGTTCAAAGAGGTCGCCCGCGATTTTGGGGCGCGCCTGGAAGAAACCGGGCGGCGGGTGGGCCGCGATGTCCCCCTCGAAGAAATGTACGCGAAAGCACTGCCGGAGGTGCGCCTCCCGCTCGGGGTCATGGATCTGGCCCTGCTGGCCGCCCGCGCTTTTACCCGCGATACCTCCGAACCGGTGGTCCAGCTGGAGCACCTGCATTCCCCGGTGGTTCCGGTGGCTAGCCAGGTGGCCTACCTAGAGGAACGTTTCCGGGCGGGGGAGTCTTTCACGTTCACGCAGCTGTGCGCGGATGCCGGGTCGGTGCAGGTGGTGGTGGCCCGCTTTTTGGCGGTGCTGGAATTGTTACGCCGCGGCGCGATTGCCGCGGAGCAGGATGAACCGCTGGGCGCGCTGGTGCTGCGCCCCACCCCGGCAGATGATCGCGGGGCGGCCGGGGCGGGCGACGTCGCCGCGGAATACGGCGAGGTATCAGCAACCAGCGCGCCGGGCAGCGACTAGACTGGGCCACAAGGCGTGCGCAGCCCGCGCACCCTGCCTGGTCCGCAACATTACAAGGAGAATTCGTGGCCGATCTTTGCCCCGCCACCGCCCTCGAGGCGGTGCTTTTCGTGGCGGCCACCCCGGTTCCCCTCGCCACTCTTGCCGAAGCAGTGGGCTTGAGCGAAGCGGACACCCGCACCGAACTGGAGAACCTGGCCCGGGAGTACCGCAGCGGCCGCCCGCGCGGATTCGAATTGCGCGAAGCCGGTGGAGGCTGGCGTTTCTACACAAATCCGCTGGTATCCGATATTGTGCTGGCCCACGTAACCCGCGGGCAATCGGGTAAACTATCCACGCCGGCTTTGGAAACGCTGGCGGTGATCGCCTACCGGCAACCGGTGACCCGCGCCCAGATCGCGGCGATTCGCGGCGTGAATGTTGATGGAGTTGTGCGTACCCTCGCCACCCGCGGTCTTATTGCAGAAGCGGGCACCACGCCGTCCACCGGTGCGGTGCTGTATGCGACCACCCCGTATTTCCTCGAAGCCATGGGGATGAATTCCCTGGATGAACTGCCGCCCCTGGCGCCCTACCTGCCCGACGCAACCGAACTTGACGATGTGGAAAGAGAAATAAGATGAGAGAACGCTTGCAAAAGATCCTGGCCCACGCGGGGGTGGGCTCGCGGCGCGCCTGCGAAGCGCTCATTGCCGAGGGACGGGTGGCCGTCAATGGCGCCGTCGTAACCGAAATGGGAACGCGGGCGGATGCCGAACGTGACACCATCCACGTGGACGGAATGCCAATCGCGGTCAAACCCGATCTGCTCACGGTGGCGCTCTACAAGCCGCCGGGGGTTGTGTCCACGATGGATGATGATATGGGCCGCCCGAGCCTCGCCCAGTACGTGGAGAAATACGAGCAGCGCCTCTACCACGTGGGGCGCCTGGACGAAGATACCGAAGGCTTGATTTTGCTGTCGAACGACGGCGAACTCACCCACCGACTCACCCACCCCTCCTACGAGGTGCCGAAAACCTACGTGGCGCGGGTGGAAGGCCAGGTCACCCGGGGCCTCGCGCGGGTGCTGGAAAAGGGCATCACCCTGGAGGACGGCCCCATTCGGGTGGATAAATTCGTGCTGCGGGAATCCCAGCCGCGCAATTCCATTGTGGAACTCACCTTGCATTCGGGCCGCAATCGCATTGTGCGCCGCATTATGGAGGAAGTGGGGCACCCGGTTATGGAACTGGTGCGCACCCGTTTCGCCACGATCGATGCCGGGCGGCTGCGCCCCGGAAAAAGCCGGGTGATCGCTGGTAGCGAGCTCTCGGCCCTCATGCATTCGGTAGGGATGTGATGCACGCAGGTCCGGTCCTTATTATTGGCTCGGGGCTGCTGGGCGCGTCCCTCGGGCTGCGCCTGCGGCTGCGCGATATTCCGGTGTACCTGGAGGATTCCTCCCCGCTGGCCGCGGCCCTGGCCCGCGATCTGGGTGCGGGGGAGGAACCCCCGGAAAGCGCCTGGGAGCCGAGCCTCGTGGTGGTTGCGGTGCCCCCGGACGTCACAGCGCAGGTGGTGAGCGCGGCCCTGGATCGTTTCTCCACCGCGCTCGTGACCGATGTGGCATCCGTCAAGGCGGTAGTAGCAGAGCGCCTGGCTACCCATCCACAACGGGAGCGCTACCTCGGGTGCCATCCCATGGCCGGCCGGGAACGTTCCGGGGCGATTGCCGCGGACGCTGATCTTTTTGAGGGCCGCCCGTGGGTCATCTGCCCACGTCCGGAAACCCGCGAGGAAGATATTGCGCGTTTGCGCAGCCTCGCCCTGGATTGCGGCGCCATGCCGATCCTCGTGGAGGCCAGCGCGCACGACCGCGCCGTCGCCCTCGTTAGTCACGTCCCGCAGCTGGTGTCGTCCCTGCTGGCGGGTACGTTGAACGACGCCGCAGCTACCGAGCTGAGCCTTGCCGGCCAGGGATTACGCGATATGACGCGGCTGGCGCATTCGGATCCGCAGCTATGGACCGCGATTATTGCCTGCAATTGCGCGGCGGTTGCTCCCGTGCTTCGCGATGTTGCCGAGCGTACCGCGAACTTGGCGAGCGCCCTCGAAGCGGCCGCGGGTGCGGCGCAGGCGCCCGGGCTGGCCCGGGCTGTTGCCGCGGTGGTGGCCGAAGGCGGGCGCGGGGTGGCGCGCATTCCCGGCAAACACGGGGGAGCACCCCAGCGCTATACCGAGGTCACCGTTCTGGTTCCCGACCGCCCGGGCGAATTGGGCCGCCTCTTCACCGAAGTGGGTGAGATCGGCGTGAATATTGAAGATTTTTCGCTCGAGCATTCCGTGGCCCAAAAAGTGGGGCGGGCACGGCTCTCGGTAGCGCCGGCCGCGGCCCGGGATCTCAGCGCGGCGCTGGCCGCGCGCCAGTGGCAGGCTTTTATTGAAGGAGGAGAGCATGAGTGAGATGAACACGGCGGGCACGCAAGGCCCCGAGGCAGCCGGCACCCCGCACGCCGAAGCCATGGACACCCCGTGCCTCAAAACATCGGGCTATCCCATTGCTATTGACGGGCCCTCCGGTTCGGGCAAATCCACCGTCTCCCGCCAGGTTGCCCGCGAGCTCGGGCTCAGCTACCTCGATACCGGTGCCATGTACCGGGCCGCGGCCTGGGCCGCCCAGCATGCCGGCGTGGAACTCACCGACCAGCCGGCCGTGACCGCGGTGGTGCGGGCCATGAACCTTGACATGCCCCTCGATCCTGATAACCAGAAGATTAGCTGCGAAGGGGAGGATATTACCGCCGCTATCCGCGCTCCGGAGCTCTCCCGGGTGGTTTCCCAGGTAGCCGTCAATCTTGAGGTGCGCGCTGAACTCATTGCCCGGCAGCGGGCCATTATCGCGGCGCACCCGCGCATCGTGGTGGAGGGGCGCGATATTACCAGCGTCGTCGCCCCGGAAGCTCCCACAAAAATTCTCCTCACCGCATCGGAAGAAACACGTTTGGCGCGGCGCGCCCGGGAAGTGCGCGGCAGCGCGGCACCCGATGCCCTGGCCGCCACCCGCGCGGAAGTAACCGAGCGCGATGCTCAGGACTCCACGGTCGCTTCTTTCCTGGAAGATCGCGCAGGAGTCGTTACAATTGATTCTTCTCAGATGAGTATTGCGGACGTGGTGGCCGCGGTGCGCACGCTGGCACAGGGCTTCGGAAAGGAACAGGAATGACTGAGGAATACCGCGATATGAGCGCGGAGGGGACCACCCCGGACGACGCTGAACGCGTGCTCCGCGCCGGTCTGGAAGCCTACGATCTGGACGAGGCCGATCTGGCGCTCCTGGCCGGGGAAGAACCCGAGGATGCGGAAGCCGCCGCCCGCGCGCTGCCCGTGGTGGCGGTTATCGGGCGGCCGAATGTTGGCAAATCCTCCCTGGTGAATCGTATTGTTGGCAAGCGGGTGGCCGTGGTGCAGGACGTCCCGGGCGTGACCCGCGACCGGGTCTCCTACGAGGCAGAATGGGCGGATCGCCGCTTCCTCCTCATGGATACCGGCGGCTGGGAACGCGATGTGGCGGGCCTGGATCGCGATGTGGCCCTGCAGGCCGAAATTGCTATCGAGCAGGCCGATGCCGTTATTTTCGTGGTGGATGCCACTGTCGGGATGACGGATACCGATGAAGCCCTGGTGCGGGTGCTGCGCCGCTCGCGCAAACCCGTGATCGTGGCGGCCAATAAGGTGGATTCCCCGCAGCAGGAACCGGATGCCGCCTACCTGTGGTCTTTGGGGCTGGGGGAGCCCTACCCGGTTTCGGCTCTGCACGGGCGCGGCTCGGGTGATCTTCTGGACGTGGTGATCCGTGCGCTCCCGGAAGAACGCGAGGTGCCGGCCCGCCCCAAGCGGCGCGGGCCGCGCCGGGTCGCCATTGTGGGGCGCCCGAATGTGGGTAAGTCCTCCCTGCTCAACCAGCTGGCCGGGGAAACCCGCGCGGTGGTCAGCGATATTGCCGGAACCACCCGCGACCCGGTTGATGAAGTTATCGAGCTGGACGGCACCCCGTGGACTTTTGTGGATACCGCGGGGATTCGCCGGCGGGTGCACCAAACCCGCGGGGCGGATTATTACGCGAATCTGCGCACCCAGCGCGCGCTGGCGGAAGCGGAACTGGCCCTCGCCCTTATCGACGCCTCCGAGCCGCTCACCGAACAGGATATTAGGGTGATCCAGCAGGTTATTGATGCCGGGCGCGCCCTCGTTATCGTCTGCAATAAATGGGACGAGGTTGATGAGGAACGCCGTTTCGAACTCGACCGCGAATTCGAGCGCGAACTGGTGCAGATCCAGTGGGCGGCGCGCGTCAATCTTTCGGCGAAAACCGGCTGGCATACCAACCGGCTCTCCAATGCCATGACCACCGCGCTGCGATCCTGGGATCAGCGTATTCCCACCGGGAAACTCAATGCTTTCCTCAGCGAATTGGCGGCCGCGCACCCGCATCCGGTGCGCGGGGGCAAACAGCCGCGTATCCTCTACGGCACCCAGGCGTCGACGCGCCCGCCGCGTTTCGTGCTTTTCGCCACCGGTTTCATCGAGGCAGGCTATCGGCGTTTCTTGGAAAACCGCTTGCGGGCCACCTTTGGTTTCGAAGGTTCCCCGCTCCAGATTTCGGTTCGGGTACGCGAACGGCGTAAGAAGTAGCGGAAGTGGTACGACGGCGCAGCTAGCCTGCGTCGTCGTACTTGTATCGGTGGCAGGAACTATGCAGGAAGCCCGCCACCGGGCGCCGGCTACCCGCGGTTCGCTTAGCGCACGGAACGGGGCAGCAGGACCTCCGGAACGCTCACGCCGGTGGAACCGGAAATAGCGTTGATTTCTTCGGCAATACCGTAGGCCACCGCTTCGCGGGTTGCCGCTCCCAGACGTTCGGCGGGTGCGGTGACGGACACGGCCACCCGCTCGCCGTTTTTCAGATCGACCGGGACCGCAACGCAGGCAATACCCGCTTCGTTTTCTTCCACTTCCATACCCCAGCCGTGGCGGTGCACGTGCTCGATGCACTCCTCGATGGTGGCGCGGGTGGGGGGATTATCGGTGGGAACACTCAGGTACCAGTCAATTTCCGCACCGGTTACGTTATTGGCGCCCAGCAAAGCGCGCCCGAGTGCGGTGGTGACCGCCGGGGCATTACGCCCGATAAAGGACACCACCCGGATGGGGCGATCCGGTTCCACTTTATCGAGGTAGGTGACCACCTGGCCGGAGAGCTTGCCCAGGTGCACGAGTTCGTTATAGCGGTGGCAAATGGCCACGAGGGCGGGGTGGAGTTGGTCTACCACGAATTGGGTGCGGGTGGTGTAGCGAATAATGGGGTCTACGCCGTCCCCGAGGAAGTAGTAGCCGGTATCGGCATCCTGGTCCACCCAATCCCGGTAGCGCAGGGAACGCAGCGTGTGGTGGACCGTGGCCTTATTGGAATCCACCGCGGCTGCAATATCGGAGAGCGGGGCACCTTCCGGTCCGCGGCGTGCTAAAAACTCCACAACGAGCAACGCGCGATCGATGGAGGAGAGCGGAGCGCGCTCCTCAGGGGAAGTACCGGACACCTCAAGCTCCTTTACTCTACGAGGGTATAACTGCAGGCCGGGAAAATTATACCGCGCGATTTCAATATGTGAAACATAAAAACGGGGGCGCGGGACGGTCAGTGTTGAATAAGAAAAGGCCCGGAATCCGAATACTTCACACCCCGCTCCCGGGTGCCGCCGGGCACGAAAATGAGGTACAATCATTTCATACGTACGAACGGGCGTTTCACGTAAGGAAACATTCGGGTGCGGGGGTGCCCGGCCGGTTCGTCGTCGTATAAAGGAATACTGGGTGGTGGCATCGGGAGCGGTGTTCACTCACCGGGTGACCTCACGGCAGGAACACGGCGCACGCCGGCGCTCCTGCGGGGCGGCCGCCGGTGGATCGCACGTGGAGCCGTCCCGATCCAACTATCAAAGGTGATGTATATGAAACTCAATCTCAGCTCGCTCTCCCAAGCGAGTGATTACGAAGCAGCCGGTATTCAAGTTCCGGCTTTTGATGTGGCCGCAACTCAGGAGCGCGTGCGCACCAACCCGCGCTGGGTGCATATCGGCCCGGGTAATATTTTCCGGATCTTCCTGGCGCGCATCGCGGATGACATGCTGGCGGACGGCAAGTACTGGCCGATCACCGGCGTGGTGCCGATGAACCCGGCTGAAATGGAAAAGCAGCTCGAAGCTTTTGACCTGCTGACCCTGGGCGTTATTCTTTCCGGGGATAAGCGCGATACCCGCGTTATTGCCGGCCTGGCCGATGGCCTGGCAACTCGCCGCGAGGGCGATTTTGATCGGCTCGTCTCCATCTTCACCAACCCGGAGATGACCACGGTTACCCTCACCATTACCGAAAAGGGCTACGTGATTCAGGATTCCCAGGGTGAGCTTTCCGAAGCTACCCGCGCGGATATCGCCTCGGATCCCTTCGCCAACCATGAGAACACCATGGCGCTGCTGGCCGGGCTGCTCGCGCATCGCTACCAGGCGGGCGGGGCACCCATTAACTTCATCTCCGCCGATAACTTCTCCCACAACGGCGATAAGCTGCGCGATTCTGTGCTGCAGATCGCCCGCGGGTGGGTGGAGCGCGGCGCGCTCAGCCAGGAATTCCTGGACTGGGCCAGTGATGACACCAAGGTTGCCTTCCCGATTTCCGTGATCGATAAGATCACCCCGCGCCCCTCGGAAGAAGTATCGGAGTACCTCACCGGGCTCGGCTTCACCGATATGGGTATTGACCACCTTGGCCGCACCCCGATTGCCGGCTTCGTCAATGCCGAACCCACCGAATACCTCATTATCGAAGATAAGTTCGCGGCCGAACGCCCGCCTTTCGAGGATTACGGCGTATACATCACCGATCGCGAAACCTGCGATAAGTTCGAGCGGATGAAGGTCACCACCTGCCTCAACCCGCTCCACACCGCACTGGCAGTGTCCGGTACGGTGATGCGCTTCCCGACCATTGATTCGGAAATGCGCGATCCCGATTTGGCGAAGATGGTCAATATCCTCGCCTATGATGAAGCGATGCCGGTAGTAACCGATCCGGGGATTATCGATCCGAAGGACTTCGTGCGCGAAGTTCTCGAGGAGCGTTTCCCCAATAGCGCGCTGCCGGACAATCCGGCCCGTATCGCTATGGATACCTCGCAGAAGATTCCGATCCGTTTCGGCGTCACGCTGCAGGAATACCAGCGCCGCGGTCTGGATATGGACAAGCTGCGCGTGATCCCGCTCGTTTTCGCGGTGTGGGCACGGTACCTGCTCGGTATCGCGGACGACGGCGAAGAATTCACGCCGTCTTCCGATCCGCTGCTGGAAGAACTCCAGGGGCACCTCAAGGGAATTAAGCTCGGTGAGAGCGTTGATGCTCACGCCGCGCTCAAGCCCATCCTGTCCAATGCCAATATTTTCGGCCTCGACCTGTATACCACTCCGCTGGCGGAGAAGGTCGAAGCCCTGTTCACGAAGCTCATTGCCGGTCCCGGCGCTGTGCGTGCCACTATTCACGAGGAGATCAACTAATGAAAATGACATTCCGCTGGTACGGCGAAGGTCACGACCCCATTCCGCTGCAGTACATCAAGCAGATTCCGGGCGTGTCCGGAATTATGGGCACCCTGTCCTACAAGGCCGCCGGGGAGAACTGGGAAAAGGACGAAATCAAGGTCCTCATCGACCAGGTTCACGAAGCCGGACTCGAATGCGAGATCATCGAATCCGTGAACGTCCACGAGGATATCAAGCTCGGCCTTCCCAGCCGTGACGAATACATCAAGAACTACTGCACCACGCTGGAAAACCTCGCGGAATTCGGCGTCAAGGTAGTTGTCTACAACTTCATGCCCGTTTTCGACTGGCTGCGTACCGAAC
Source organism: Actinotignum urematis (assembly GCF_051264595.1). Lineage (NCBI taxonomy): Bacteria > Bacillati > Actinomycetota > Actinomycetes > Actinomycetales > Actinomycetaceae > Actinotignum > Actinotignum urematis. Next base: position 84,741 of record NZ_JBOZBG010000003.1, read on the forward strand.
TCGCCCACGTAAACGAGGATGGCTCCACCTGCCTGTACTACGATCACTCCGAAATCGAAGGCATGACCCCGCAGGATATCGTCAATAAGACGGCCGAAGAATCCGGTGGTCTCACCCTGCCCGGCTGGGAACCCGAACGCCTGGCCAAGCTGGACGAAGTCATGGCGCTCTACCAGAACATGACGGTGGAGAAGCTGCGCGAAAACTGGAAGTACTTCCTGGACGGCATTATCCCCACCTGTGAAAAGGTCGGCATTAAGATGGCCTGCCATCCGGACGATCCGGCTTGGGATCTCTTCGGTATTCCGCGCGCCTACAAGAGCCTGGATGACATCAAGGAAATCCTGGCCCTCAATGATTCCCCGATGCACTCCCTGTGCGTGTGCATTGGCTCGCTTGGCTCCAACCCGTCCAATAACGTCGCGGAGATCCTGCGCTACGTGGGCGAACGCGGCCGTATTGCCGCTTCCCACCTGCGTAACGTCAAGTACCTGGGGGAGAAGACCTTCAAGGAAGCGGCCCACTGGTCCGCGGACGGCGACCTCGATATGCAGGCCGCGGTGGAAGCCATTTACGATACCTGCCCCGATATTTACGTGCGTCCCGATCACGGCCGCATGATTTGGGGCGAAGAAGGCCGCCCCGGCTACCCGCTGTATGACCGGGCACTGGGCACCCAGTACCTCCTCGGGCTGTGGGACGGCATCGACAAGATGAAGAAGGCGGCAAAGTAGTGTCTCAGCAACTTCCAGACGTTCGTCCGTTCCTGGAAACCCACCCCATTGTTCCCGTTGTGGTGATCGACGACGCCGCGCAGGCGCCCGAGGCTGCCCGCGCCCTGGTGGCCGGCGGTATCCACTGCGCCGAAGTGACCTTCCGTACCGCTGCCGGCGGGGAAGCCATTAAGGCCATGCGGGACGTTGAGGGTATGACGGTGGGTGCTGGAACGGTTCTTACCCGGGCCCAGGCGGAAACCGCCGCGGACCTGGGTGCGAAGTTCTTTGTTTCCCCGGGCTGGAGCGCCGGCGTGGCCGATGTGGCCGCCGAACGCCAGATTCCCTACCTTCCGGGCGTGCAGACCGCCACGGAAATCATGATGGCTCTGGAATACGGTGCCACCGCGGTGAAGTTCTTCCCCGGTGGGGAAGCTGGCGGGCTGCCCATGGTCAAGGCCCTGCGCGGTCCCTTCCCGAATACCTACTTCGTGCCGTCCGGCGGAGTGAAGCTCGCGAATATGGCCGAATGGCTCTCCGATCCGGCCATCCTGTCCGTTTCGGGTTCGTGGATGATCAAGCGCGATCTGATTTCCTCCGGGAACTTCGCGGAGATCACCCGCCTGTCCCAAGAAGCATCCGATCTAGCTAAGGAGATTCGCAAGTGAGCGACGCCCTGACGATTAAATCCGCCGAGGAAACCACCTACGATATTGTCTCCCTGGGTGAAGTGATGCTTCGCCTGGATCCGGGTGCCGGCCGTATCCGCACCACCCGGCAGTTCGCCGCCTCTGAAGGCGGCGGGGAGTACAACGTGGCCCGCGGCCTGCGACGCGCCTTCCAGAAGCGCGGCGCGATCCTCACCTCCCTGGTGCGTAATGAAGTGGGGCTGCTGCTCGAGGATCTGATCCTCACCGGCGGCCTGGATACCCGTTTCATTCATTGGGTCGACGACGACGGCATCGGCCAGTCGGCTCGTAACGGCCTCAATTTCACCGAACGCGGTTTCGGGGTGCGCGGGGCTGTCGGGTGTTCCGACCGGGCTCACACCGCGATTTCGCAGCTCACCCCGGAGGATATCGATCTCGATTACCTCTTTGGCGAGCTCGGGGTGCGCTGGCTGCACACCGGTGGAATTTACGCGGCTCTCTCGGAACAGGCTTCGGAAACAGCGCTGGCGGTTATTAAGAAGGCTAAGGAATACGGCACCGTTGTATCCTATGACCTCAACTACCGTCCTTCGCTGTGGAATCTGCACGGGGGCAAGGCCCGCGCGCAGGAAGTGAATAAGTCCCTGGCGCCCTTCGTGGATGTCATGATCGGTAACGAAGAGGACTTCACCGCCTGCCTCGGCCTGGAAATCGAAGGTGCAAATGAAAACCTCGATAACCTCCAGGTGGAATCCTTCCACAAGATGATTGAGAAGGCGGCGGAAACCTTCCCGAACTTCAAGGCCATCGGTACCACGATGCGCCAGGTGCGTTCGGCAACCATCAATGACTGGGGTGCGGTGGCATGGAAGCGCGATCAGGGCTTCGTGCAGGCTACCCAGCGTGATGGCCTGGAGATCTTTGACCGCGTGGGCGGCGGCGACTCCTTCGCCTCCGGCCTTATCTTCGGGCTCATGGAATACGGTGATGTCCAGAAGGCAGTGGAACTCGGGGCCGCCCACGGCGCTCTCGCCATGACCACGCCGGGGGACACCACCATGGCCACCCGCGCCGAGGTGGAGAACCTGGCCCGCGGCGGTTCGGCGCGCGTCAAGCGCTAAAGCCGCATAACCGCAGCGTGCGCCACGCGCCTATCGCGCGGCTTACCTTCGGGTGAGCTGGCGCAGGGCGCTCACCGCGCACAGCGCAATTAGTGGGGGAGCAGATCCGGATGCCCGGATCTGCTCCCCCACTGCATTCGAGGAGCCGCATGAAGCATGCCCGGAAACGAATGCGCTGGCGAGGAAGGTATGTTTTTCCGGGATGTACTTCTCGTGTACGACAAGCACAGTACAGCTCTGAAAACAGATACCCCCTCCCCAGGGGCTGGTGTGACTATTGAACTTCGTGAGCCCTTGCGCTATTCGTGCAGTTTTAACTTGCGCCCGATATTACCCGGCAGTGAAGTCCTGGCGGCGGCGGCCGGTGTACTGGATTGCGATGCGGTCCTCCGGGCGGGCATCAACCAGGTAAATAACTGCCAGGAATAGCCATTCCAGGGGTTTCATGGCGATCCAGACGACGTCCGCCGCGAGGCGGGTGCGGATGAGCCGCGAGAGTGGGAAGCCATAACGGTTATAGAAGCTTCGGATTGCCCGATGCGCTCTCGGGGTCTTTTCTTCCAGGACCTGTTCAAATGCATTCGCGATAAGAAGCTGGCGGTTCACGGTAATGCGATGCCCGCCGCGCACCCCGTCCCGGATCGGTTTGACTATCGCCGGGTGACCGCCGGCTGCCACGGTGCATAAATAGTGCTCGTCGTAGTAGGTATTGGGCTACTTTTCGACCGCTGCTTACATGGAAACTGAGCGCCAGGAAGATAGTCCAGACATCATGCGCAGCCTCCAGAACCGGCAGCAACTTCCCCCGTATTGCGATGATCAGCGCGATGACCTGGTAACACGTGAGGATAATCGGGTAGGTGGTGACCCAGGGGAAAATAGCGAGGACGATCAATGAAAAAATGAATTCCTCTGGGCTAGATGAATATCGTGAACTGGTGAACACAGCGTGGATAACACGTAAAATGAACCAGGCGTAGACAATCACATAGGCAAGAAAAATCTGCGTGAGGTAGGGGTGCCGGATCACGAAACTTCGTTTGCGCGCCTCAGGCATGTGGATCCTCCTCAGCAGTTTTCGCTCGCCTTCGGTGGCGCAAGCGTCACCCCAGATTCTAGATCGCGAGCAGGCCGATATAGGTGAGGGTGCCGGCGGCCAGGGAAACGAGCATGCGGCGCCCGGAAAGTTCGTGGGCCAGAATCGTGACCGCGCTGGCCACGCCCACGCGCAGCACGGATTCCGCAGATATTGGAAGCACTTCGTTGCGAACCATCGCCAGCGCCAAAATGACCAGTACCCCCACCGGGAGCCAGGCCGATAATGCTCGCACCAAACGCGAGCGGCGCAGCGGATGCAAAATAAGGAACGGCACCCCGCGCAGGCACAGCATGAGGGCCAGAGAACCCAGCAGCACAGCAAGGAGATAGCCGGTCATCGCAGCTCACCTTCCTCGCCTGATGCGCCGCGTGGGGAGGGAGCGGCGTCGTCGTTCTTCTTAAAACGGGTGCGCACCACGAAACGCACCACTAAGAACAGCGCAAAAAGACTCATCGCGACCGGCAGCAGGGCGCTCGGCGCGCATAGCTGCGCCAGCAAAAACGCGAGGCCCGCGCCGAGCACGCCGGGAATATCGCGGCGCGCGTGGAAAGCGTCCAGGGCGAGGACGACGAAAAGGGCGACGAGCGCGAAATTGACGCCGCGAATCTGGCCGGGGAGGAACCCACCAATCGCCACTCCCAGGAGCCCGCCGCCGACCCAGCACGCTTGGAGCACGGCTTGGAGGGAGACCAGCCGGCGTTGGTTCCAGACGCCGGGATGTGAGGTGGTGATGGCGTAGGTTTCGTCGGTGAGGGAGTAGACGCAATACATGCGGGCGAGCGGGTGGGTGAGTTGCGCAATGGGGTACGAAAACGCGTAAAAAACGTGACGCACGTTCACGAAAAAGATGGTGAGGAGAATCGTGAGGACGGGTGCGTGCGCACTAATAAGGGCGACGGCGAGCAGCTCGGCCGAACCGGAATAAATAAAGAAGGATAGCGCGGGAGCGAGCCACCACGGTTGGCCGTACTGGATAACAAGAAGTCCGAAGGCCATGCCCAGGGGGATCATCCCCAGGCCGGCGCCCGCGGCCATCTGTGCTCCGAAGCGGACATCTGAGACGTGGGAAGGCATGCGCCCTATTGTGGCACCGGCGGGGGAGCGGAGGGTGAAGTTTCCACCATGCGGAGCATCGGGTGCCAAGAGAGTTACTATGGTGCACGTCCCATTGTTCTAGGTGAAGGAGCCTCCATGACCGTCGTGAAAATCAATGCTATTTCTGTTCCGGAAGGTGCTGGCGAGCACTTCGAGGCGCGTTTTGCGGCGCGCGAAGGTGCCGTGGATCAGCGGCCCGGTTTTCTGTCCTTCCGGTTGCTGCGCCCGCTGAACGAAGGGGAGCGCTACCTGGTGGTCACCGAATGGGAATCCGAAGAGGATTTCACCGCGTGGCGTACCGATCCGGCCGCGCATCCGCGCAAAATGGATGCTGCCCGCCAGGCACCCGATAATGCACACTTGGGTGCGCAGCTGCTCGAATTTGAGGTGGTCAATCTTCCTGAAGTCGAGCACGGGCAGACCCCGCAAGCGGGCTTTGTTTCTATTGTGGCCCTATCTTTCCTCCCCGGAATGGAGAAGGTTATTGAGCAGCGTTTCGCGGCGCGCAAGGCGGCCGTGGATGCGGCACCCGGATTCTCCTTCTTCGAACTGTGGCGCCCGGTAAACGGGGTGGAGGACTACTACGTGGTGACCGGCTGGGATGCGCAGGATTCTTACGATGCCTGGGCCGCGGCCCGGGAACGCGCTCCGCATAACACCGCGGATCAGCCTAAGAACCGAGGCCTGGATGTGACCCTGCACGGGTACGCGGTGGTACAGCAGAGCATTAAGCAGTAGGTGCAGGATACTGGGCTGAGGTGCGGCCTGAGGTGCGGCTGCGGAAACGCGAGTCATCCTTGCGGATCCGTTCGTCACGAATCTGTTATGGAATCACGCCGATCTTGCGGCTTGGTTGTGGAAGATTAGCCGATATGTGGAGAGAAATAAAGACAAAGATTATAAGTTATTCTGATTGAGAAGTGAATGACATTACATGTCCTGTCGCTTTGATCACTTAAGGGTGGCGTGGCTAGTGTGGTGCCTAGAGAGTGCTGTGCTGCGCCTTCGACGGCTCTGCCACCACGGCTGACACCACCAGGCCGGCACCCATGGCGCTTTCCGCCAAGTTTTAAGGATCAACTCATGACAGAACATACAACTACGCCCGGAGGGGCAACTCCCGAGCGCGATTACCCTGAAGTAACGACGGCGCATACCCGCGCGGATCGCGAACGAGTTACCGCACGTCCGGTAGATGCCCGGACGGCTTCGGCCGGGCAGTACTCGGCCGAGGATGCGAAGCCGGGATGGCGCTCCACTTTCCTAGGCGCTGATACCCCGGGCCGGGCCACCAATATGTCCTGGGGCTCCGTTTTCGCCGGTGTTGCCGTTGCTATTGCCACCCTGGTGGTCTTCAGCTTCCTCGGCGCGGCGATCGGCCTGGGCACTTTCGATCCGGCCTCGAGCAATCCCGGTGAAGGTTTCGGCTTCGGCATGGGGCTGTGGGCGGTGTGCTCCATTGTGATCGCCCTAGGTTTGGGCGGTTACGTGACGGGCGCGCTGGCCGTTAAAGGCGGGCTGCTGCACGGCCTGACCACCTGGGCCACCACGATTATTGTGGCCACCGTAGCGGTGTGGCTGGGTATTTCCGCCGCGCTGGGCGCGGTTGGTTCAGCCATCGGCTCGGTGGGCAACGCCGCGGGTAGCGCGGTAGGTGGGGTGGCGCAGGCCTCCGGGAACGCCGTTTCGGAGGCGGCCAGCGCTATTTCCGATAACCTCGACGTTCAGTGGGATAGCGTGGAAGCTCAAACGGAGAAGATTCTTGCGGATACAGGTGAGGAAACACTCCAGCCTGATTACCTGCGCGGCCAGGTGGACGGCGCCACGGATGATATCAGTGCTGCGGCCAAGGACCTGGTGGTCAATCCGGAAAATTACGAAACGATCCTTTCCGATCTGGGCGATTCACTCCAGCAGCGGGTTGATTCCGTGACGAAGGATATTGACCGTGATGCGGTGGCGAAGTCCGTTGCCGCAAATACGGACCTGAATGAGGATGAAGCTCGCAAGGCCGTGGACAACGCGGTGGAAGCGTACAACCAGGCACAGGTCAAGGCTGAGCAGGCTCTTAATAACGCGGAAAAGACTCTCCAAGATGTGCAGGCTCAGGCCAAGGATCTGGTTGCGGAAGGCCGCGAGGTTGCTCAGGACGTCACCGATACCGGCTCCACCGTTGCTATCTGGGCTTTCGTGGGTCTGTTGCTCTCCGCGATTCTCACCGCTTTTGCGGGTGTATGGGGCTCGCGCGCGGTGGTTGGCCGCAATGATGCCGGTGCGGTGCGCCGCGATGCGGATGCTACACGCAGGAAGTAGTAGCTCGGTTTTATAGCCGGCTAACGGCCGAAGAGAGCTAAGCATGGGGCCGGGTCAGGTACCGAAATTCAGGTACGTGGCCCGGCCCGTTATTTTACGGAAAATTAGCTGAGTTTCCTGATGAAAGCAAACTAAGGGGCGGGTACCGTTTCTCGGTACCCGCCCGTGTACAGATTGGGTTGGTGCGCGGAAGCTGCGTCGTCGTTCCGGCATCGCGCTACCGCGCAGAAAGCCGCGCCTAGCGCTCCCGGTCCTCCAGATATCGAAGCAGCACTGCTTCGTATCCGTCCAGCGCGCCCTCGGGATCCTCCGCCGCCTTCTCAAGGAAGGGGATCAGATCCGGCCCGGTTTTCTCCATGACGTTCAGACGGTCCGGATTCATGTAACGGAAAGCCTTTTCCATAATATGGCGGAGAATCGTCTGCCCGATTGCCACATAAGCGAAAGCCACCGACTTCTGATGCGAGAAACCGCCATCTTCGAGTGCCCGGGAGAGCCCCTGGAGCTGTCGCGCGAAATGCACCGTCAGCTTCGGGTTGCATAGGAGCACCTCGCCTAGCCCGTTGTAATCATCCAGGGTGCGCCGCAGATTCGCATCTGCCTGCTCGATGGCATCGTGCCAATCAGTGCCCGCGTGCACAATTGGTGTTTCATCGGCAGCGCGCCGAATGACTGCCTCAACGATATCCTGACGGCCATCGTAAAGGCGGTACACCGCGGGGGTCGCAACGCCGATCTTGCCTGCAATATCACTCATAGTGAAGGTAAAGACGCCAACCTCCTTCGCTGCCCGAATAACATCGTCAGCGTTGAAGCGTTGCTTCCTACCCACTCTTCTTCTATATGTTCGTTCCACGGTTTCAGTTTAGTGTAAAAATAAGTCCGGTGTCGCCCGAAACACAGGTTTTTTCTTAATAAAAGCCGCAGAAAGTAAAAATGAGGCTCAGCACCGGCGCCTTTGCCGGTCCCGAGCCTCGTCCGCGCGGTGAGATCGCCGCACGCTTCATACGGTTTCCATAACGTTTATCCCGTATTCTTCATTCCAGCGGAAATGCCGTTAATCGTGGTAAGCAGGGCGCGCTGCTCATCGGCCGATTGCGCCTTGCCGGAAAGCCCATCGGCGCTGCCCGCATCCGCTCGCACCCGCGCCAGCAGCGCCACCTGGAGGTAATGAATCGGTTTGAGATATTGGTCACGAATACGCAAGGTCCGCTGCAAAACCGGCTGGGTATCCAGAAGATCATCCTCGGCCAGCAATGCCTCAAGCTCGCGTACCGTCAGTTCGTATTCTTCGCGAATCTCCGCGTAGATATGGTGGAGCCGCTCGGGCACCAGGGTGCGCACATAATGCCCGGCAATATCCATATCTGTTTTCGCCAGGGTCATTTCAATATTGGACATCGTGGTGCGGAAGAACTGCCAGCTGCGCACCATTTTCTTGAGGTCCTCCCCGTACCCGGCTTGGCGCGCGGCCCGCAGCCCGGAACCGGCACCGAACCAGCCGGGTACAATCTGGCGGGACTGGGTCCAGCCGAAGACCCAGGGAATAGCCCGCAGGCCATCCAGACCCTTCTCGGAGGTGGTGCGCTTGGAGGGGCGCGAACCGATATTGAGATCACCGAGCAATTCCACCGGGGTGGAGGTCACGAAATATTCGGGCAGATCCGGATCATCGGCAAGCACGCGATAGCGCTGGTAGGCCGCCCCGCTGAGGAAGTCCATGACTTCGTCGTAGCGGCTGAGCGACACATTGCTATTACGCGGTTCGCGATGCAGGGCGGAAGCTTCCATGACCGCGGCCAGGGTGAGGGAGAGGTTCTCCCGGGCCAGGGCCGGCAGCGTGTACTTATCGGAAATAACCTCGCCCTGTTCGGTGAACTTAATTTCGCCGTCCAAAACGCCGTACGGCTGGGACAAAATCGCATCGTAGGTGGGCCCGCCCCCGCGCCCCACCGAACCGCCACGGCCGTGGAAGAGCCGCAGGGTCACGCCGTGCCGAGCGGCGACGTCGCGCAGCTGGCGCTGCGCCTGGTGGATTTCCCACTGGGACGTCACCACACCCGCATCCTTATTGGAATCCGAGTAGCCGAGCATGACTTCCTGGCGGTTACCCCGCAGCCGCACAATTTCCCGATAGGAAGGATCGGAGAGCAGGGTATCGAGGATCTCCCCGGCCCGGCGCAGCTCCGGCACTTCTTCCAGCAGCGGCGCAAATCCCAGATCGGCGCGCTTCTCCGAGCTTTCCAGATCAATAATCCCAGCTTCACGGGCCAGCAGCGCCACGGAGAGGATGTCGTCAGGGCCGTGGGTCATGGACACCAGATACGTGGTAATGGCATCGGTCCCGTAAATCTTATGGGCCTGGCGAATCGCCCGGAATACCTCGAAAGTCTTTTGCGAACTCTCCGTCAGCGGCGAATCATCGGTGTTGATCAGTGCGGGTGCCAGCGGGCGCGCGGAGGCCAGTTCCCGCCCCAGCAGCGCGGTGCGTTCTTCGCGGCTCAGCGTGGCGTAATCCGCCTCCAGACCCCCGAAGCGATTGAATAATTCGCTGAGCAGCTCAAAATGCTTCTCGGAGTGCTCGCGCACATCCAAAATGACCAGCCCCAGGCCCATCCCGTGAATAATCTGCTGGGCGGTGGCGAGCAGCCCGTCGGCCACCCGTTCCGCGCCGTGGCGGCGCAGGGCATCGCGCAGCAACTGGAATTCTTCTTGAATTTCCGTTCCGGTGGCGTAGTCATGGCCGGGAATATGCTCCGCACCCGTGGTGATGCGGGCCTTCGTATTATTGAGTTTGGAGCGAATGGCACCCAGCTTGAGCCGGTAGGGTTCTTCCGCGTAAAGGGCCCGCGAATCTTCATCCACGAGGTCCGGGAAGCGGAAGTCCTCTTCTAGGGAGGCCAGCAGTGCGGCGTCGTCGCCCGAAAGACGCGAGGAAATCGACAAGCTGAGCATCGCGCGGTTGACGAACCACACGGCAATATCGATAGCGGTGCTGGACTGGAGCCGCAACACATCGGCCGTGACCTCCGCGGTGACGTACGGGTTGCCGTCGCGATCCCCACCGATCCAGGAACCGAAACGGATCGGGACGGCGTCTTCGGGCAGGTGGGCGCCGTAACGTTCCAATTCGTCGCGGAAATCTGTGATGACATCGGGAAGGGTATCCGTGTAGAGGCTGCGCAGGTACCACATCACATTGCGGGCCTCATCCAGGGGAGTGGGCTGCACGCGGCGCAATTCGTCGGTGAGCCAGATGCTCTCCATCACCGAGGCGAGTTCGCGATCCTGGCGGGCGCGTTCCTCGCTGCCTTCTTCCGTTTCCGTCTCCACAATTTCGGAGACGCGGCGCAACTTGGTAAGCACGGCGCGCCGCTGCGCTTCGGTGGGGTGAGCGGTAAAAACAAGGCGAATATCCAGCGAATCGACGGTTTTTTGCAGGCCCTCCAGCCCGACCGCGTCATAAATACGCGCAATCGCGCGCGGAACCCAGGATTCAGCCGGATCCTTATCGCCAATAACCTTGATACGGAACGTTTGTTCCGCCGCGTTGGCGAGCAGGAAGTATTCCGCGAACGCACGCGTGAGAATAATAGCGGTATCCGTGGACATATTATCCAAGGAGCGCTGCACTTCTGAGGCGGCCGTCTCCGAATCGAGATCACGCGCCGCCGCCCGGACTTTCTCAATGAGATCGAGGGTTTCTTCCCCGTGCTGCTGGGCAATTTCCTGACCGAGCATCGTGCTCAGGCGCCGCACAACCGCGCGCAGCGGCGCATCGAAATCTTCGGGGGAGCGGGCCGTGGTGCGGTCAACGGAGTCGTGGAGCTGAATATCTTGGTCGTGGCTCACTAGATCTACTCGCCTCTCCTTGGGGATCTCACCGTTGCGGTATCGGCCGGTGCACAGCTGTGGCGCGTGCTGATGCCGATGCCGCTTTCCATCCTAACGCTAAGGCCGCGCCCGGGTGTAATCACAGGTCCCGGGTGGAACGACGCCGCAGCACCTGCGTTGTTACGTGCGCGCGGAGGCTCGCTTACACTTGCGATGATGAGGTACGACGACGAGGTGGTGCTGGTGGACTCTGGTGTTGTGACGCGGGATGGGCTTTCTGCGCGGGATATTGATGCGCTCGACGCCGCAAAACTGTATTACTCCGGACTCAGCCAGGACGAGGTAGCCCAGCGCATGCACCTGGCCCGTTCCACGATCTCCAAGTTGCTCAGCCACGCCCGCAAGCGCGGCTTTGTGCGGATTACCGTGAACGATCCGCGCGAAGATGACGCGTTCCTGTGCGCGCGGTTGAGTGAGCGCTTCAATTTATTGGATGTGCGCCTGGTCAGCCCGCCCAGTTCCGCGCCGGAAGATGTGCGCGAGGCCCTCGGGCGGGTGGGCGCGCAGGTGCTCAGTGAACAGATTCGCGACGGCGACGCTATTGGCATCTGCCTCTCGCGCACCACCGAAGCGGTCTCCCGCCATATGCCCCGTATTCCGCGCAAAGGCGTGGCGATTATTCAGCTCACGTGCTGTATTGGGGCGTGCGTGCGCACCATTGATGAAACGATGGTGATGGAGCGCATCGCCGCCTCCTGCGGCGGGCAGGCCGTATATTTCCAGCTTCCCGCTTTTCTTAGCGCCCAGCAACGTGAAGATCCGGATATTAAGGCACGTTTGCGGGCGACCCGCACCCAGCGGGCCAGCACCCGGGTGGTTCTCTATACGGTGGGGGATGCCCGCTCGAATCTGGCTTATCTGGCGGGCTTCCGCCTGGAGGATACGGATATGACGCGGCTGCTCACCACGTCGGTTGGTGATATTTGCACCCATTTCATTACCGCGCAGGGCCGGGTATGCCTTCCGGATCTCAATAATCGTTCCACCGGGATTAGCCTGCCCGAATTACGCGAGAAGGAACAAAAAATCCTGGTGGCCGGCGGGCCGGATAAACTCCAGGCTATTTATGCGGCGCTGGCTAATGATTATGTGTCACGCCTGGTCACCGATGTGGGAACCGCGCGGGCTTTGACGATGATGAGCTAGGCGCGTGGGGCTGAGGTTTCAGGCATGCGGGGCGGGCGTTTAAGGCGCGCGGGGCAGGCGTTTAACGCGCTCCCCGCGCCCGCGGAACATATGTTCCTTTCGCGAACATCGGTGGTAATATGGGCACGGCGCATTCGCGCAGCGGCGACTTTTCCGCGAGCTGGCGCGCTTATGGACGCTTCCGGTGCGTGGGGCGGTGAAGGGGCAGCGCGTGGCACTCGGCGGCGCTCTCACCTAGATTCACTCGTGAACACCGTAAAACGGTGTCGTATTAGTAGCGTGAGGCTGGTAGGGGAGACTACGGTTATGGAGTTTCCGGCTATCAGCGTGAGTCACGGTGGGAAACATACAAAGGAGTCATGATGCCCGCTCTCGATCATTATTCACGTCCCGCACAGCTCATCGACCACACTCTTTTGCGTGCCGATGCCCGCCGCGCCGAGATTGAAGAACTGTGCGCCCAGGCTCGCACCCTGGGAACCGCCTCGGTATGCGTCAATCCGGTGTGGGTGGAGACCTGCGCGAAGCTGCTTTCCGGTAGCGGTGTCAAAGTATGTACGGTTATTGGCTTCCCTTTGGGAGCCAGTAGCTCGGCAACCAAAGCCTTCGAAACCCAGGACGCCATCACGCACGGCGCTACCGAAGTCGATATGGTTATCGATCTTGGGGCCGCGCGCGATGGCCGCTGGGAAGACGTGGAAGCTGATATTGCCGCGGTGGTGGGGGCAGCGAAGCCGGCCGCGCTAGTCAAGGTCATTATTGAGATCTGCCTGCTGGGCGACGATGAGATCGTGCGGGCCTGCCAGGCCGCCCAGCGGGCCGGCGCTGATTTCGTGAAAACTTCGACAGGCTTTTCCTCCGGCGGGGCAACGGAACACGCCGTCGCCCTTATGCGCGCAACAGTGGGGGAGCAGATGGGCGTGAAAGCCGCGGGCGGGATCCGCAGCGCCGCTGATTTCCGAGCGATGGTTGAAGCCGGAGCCACTCGCATCGGCGCTTCCGCGGGAGTCCAGATCCTCGCTGAACTACAGCGCTAAGCGCAAACACAATAACAACCGAATATTTCCTCCCGGGAGGTGGGGTGGCAGCGACGCCGCGGCCCACCACCCGCGGGCGGATATTGACAAAAAGAAGGACTACTCATGTCACAACAATCGGGCAATGAAGCCCCTATGCGGCCCGCAATAACGCTGCAAGAAGAATCCGGAGTTCCCAATACCACCTTCGGCCTCATTAAAGATCCCTCCCTCCAGCTCCGCGACGGTTATCTCAACCGCACCCCGCTGCTCCAATACATTCTTATTTCTATTTGTTTCCCCCTGTGGGGAGCCGCGGCATCCCTCAATGACGTGCTCATTACCCAATTCAAATCAATTTTCGAACTCTCGGATTTCGCTTCCGCCTTCGTGCAATCGGCTTTTTACGGCGGGTATTTCCTGCTGGCCATCCCGGCCTCGCGGGTGATCCGGAAGTGGTCGTATAAAACCGGGATCCTGGTGGGCCTGAGCTGCTATATCATCGGCTGCACGATGTTCTTCCCGGCCTCCCATATGGCAACCTATTCCGTGTTCCTGGCGGCGCTCTTCGCTATTGCTACCGGGCTTTCCTTCCTGGAGACCTCCTGCAATACCTACTCCACGATGATTGGCCCACGGCGCACCGCCACCCTGCGCCTCAATATTTCCCAAACCTTCTACCCACTGGGCTCAATTTTCGGAATTCTGCTCGGTAAATACCTGATTTTCACGGAAGGGGAGGCACTGCACAAGCAGCTTGATGACCTGAGCGGCCTGGAGAAAACCCAATTTGCACAGGAGATGCTCCAGCGCACTTTGCAGCCTTATAGGTTCATTATTCTGGTGCTCGCCGTCGTACTTATTTTGGTGGCGCTCACGCAATTGCCGTCGTGTAAACCGCTCAACGCCGCGCACCACCAGTCCCGGGCGTCTATCGGCGAAACGCTGCGCTATCTTCTCCACAATAAGCGCTTCGGCACCGGGATTCTCACCCAATTCCTCTACGTGGGTATGCAGACGGCGGTGTGGTCTTTCACGATTCGCCTCGCCCTCACCCTCGATACTTCCATTAATGAACGCACCGCCAGTAACTACATGGTGTGGGCTTTCGCGGCGTTCTTTACCGGGAAATTCATCGCGAATATTCTCATGACGAAGCTGAACGAAAACCTGGTGCTCGTGCTCTATTCCCTGGCCGGGGTGGCGGCCCTCAGCTACGTGGTGCTGGTGCCGAATATGACGGCGGTCTACGCCGCCATCGTGACCTCCGGGCTTTTCGGGCCGTGCTGGGCCACCATTTATTCGCGTACCCTCGACGCCATCGAGGACAAGCGGCATACGGAAACCGGTGGCGCGGTTATTGTTATGTCCATTATCGGTGGCGCGGTGATCCCCGTTATTCAAGGCTTGGTCTCGGATAAGACCGGGTCGATGCAAACATCCTTCATCGTGTCACTGTGCTGCTTCGTGGCGGTGCTCATCTACTTCTTCTCTATTTATCGTAAAGATCGCGCTGGCGTTGCGGCCTGACCCCGCACCATCGTGTTTTTGAGACGTCACTGTTATGAACAAAGGAGATCATTATGACGTTCACTATTAATCTGCGTGAGGATCAGTTCACCGAGGCGCCGCGCTGCCTGGCCGAATCCCCAGAGTTTCGGGTGATTGCGCAGCGCTATCCTTCGGGCGTTGCGGCGCTCACCGTGCATAATTCCCGCGGATATATTGAAGTTCTTCCGTTTATGGGCGGCATCATCTGGGATGCCAATTTTGACGGTATCTCGCTGCGCATGAAAAATATGTTCAGCCAGCCGCGCCCCGCCCGCGAGATTTCGGATACCTACGGCTGTTTCGCTTTCCATTCCGGATTGCTTGCGGCCGGCTGCCCGAGCCCGGACGATACTCACGTGCTACACGGGGAGTTTTCTTGCGCCACGATGGATCGCGCGTGGATTGAGATCGATGGTTGTGGGAACGACGGCGCTATTCGGCTTGCGTCCACCTACGAATACGCACGTGGTTTTGGCGATCATTACCGTGCCACGCCCACGGTTTCCCTAGGTGCCGGGGCCACCGATTTCACCATCGGTATGGACGTGGAGAATCTTTCTCCCTGCCAGCCGATGCCGCTCCAGTACATGTGCCATATGAATTATGCTTTCGTGCCCGGCGGCACCATGCGCCAGTCGCTCCCGGCGGGCAGTTTCCAATTGCGCCGCTCCATTCCCGCGCACGTCACGCCCACGCCGGAATGGACTGAGTTGAATAACCGGATTATCGCCGGTGACATTGATGCGGATTCCTTGGAAGGTGCGGAGAGCTTCAATCCGGAGATCGTGTACTTCGCCGATGATCTGCCCCGTTACGGGCAGAGCGCGCGTTTTGAGCTTGCGGCCCCGGAGGGGCACGCTTTCTTCACAGAATTTTCGACGGCGCAATTCCCCGTGGCGACCCGGTGGATCCTCTGGACTTTAGACCAGCAGGTGGCTGCTTTTGTTCTTCCGGGAACCAGCCGGCCTGAAGGTTTCCTGGCCGCTAAGGAGGCTGGCACCCTCATCTGGGTGGAACCTGGCGGAACCCGGAGTTTCCGGGTCCATACTGGCCTGGTACCGGAAGGGCAGGCCGCGGAGCTTTCTCATTCCCGCAGCGCGAAGAACGATACAGCAGAAGAGGCACACTAATGGATATCGCAGTAATCGGCTCGAATATGGTCGATCTTATTTCCTATATCAACCGCATGCCGGGAGACGGCGAAACCGTGGAGGCGCCCGATTTTGCGCTCGGCTGCGGTGGGAAGGGAGCTAATCAAGCGGTGGCCGCCGCACGCCTGGGTTCGGCGGTGCGGATGGTGACCCGGGTGGGTAATGACCTCTTTGCCGATAATACAGTTGCGAATTTCGAGCGAAACGGGATTGATACCACCTACGTGCTGCGTACCGCGGCAACATCTGGGGTGGCTCCTATTTTCGTCAATCCGGATTCCCAGAATTCCATCATTATTGTGCAGGGCGCTAATTCCTTGCTAACTCCGGCCGATATTGATGCCGCAGCGGCGGAGATTTCCAGGTGCAAACTGATTGTTTTGCAGTTGGAAATTCCCCTGGAAACGGTCTATTACGCTATCGAGTTCGGGGTGAAACACGGTATTGATGTGCTTCTCAACCCGGCGCCGGCCCAGCCGGATCTGCTGCTCTCTCGGGTACGAGCCTGCACCTATTTCACACCTAATGAAAGTGAGCTATCGCTGCTCACCGGAATGCCGGTAGAAACTATCCCGGATGTTCGCAATGCCGCGCATACTTTGCTGGAGGCGGGGATGCGCAACGTTATTGTGACGCTCGGCGGTAGGGGAGTGCTCTGGGTGGCCGATGGCGTGGATATGCTGTTGCCGGCAACGCCGGTGGAAGCGGTGGATACCACCGGTGCGGGCGATGCCTTTATCGGGTGTTTCTCCCATTATGTGGTGGCCACTGGCGATATTGAGTACTCCTTGCGGATGGCTAATCGCTACGCTGCTGATTCGGTAACGAAACGCGGCACCCAAACCTCCTACGCCAGTAAGGAGGAATTCGCTCTCCTGCACAGCTAAACGGCGGTAAAGGATAGGATCTGTACTCTGTTATATCCCCGCGCGGTGAGAGGCGCGTAGAAAGTGGCGGCCAGAGGCTCTTTCGGGAGCTTCCTGGCCGCTGCTCCGCTATAGTGCCAATAAGAACAATGCCGCATACCGTACCGAGCCGTCCGTGAGGGGAAACAATGGAGCAAGGCTGGGTTTTTCATCCCGAAGAAAAATATCAATTTGACCACGTATGGGATTACGACAACCGGCATCCTGATGCGCTTTACGAGATCAGCTTTTCTAATGGGGAATGTTACCGGGCGGTCTACTTCACCTCGTTCGAAAGTGATAACGCCGGTGAACTCGACATCGAAATGGACGATCCCCTCTACGACGAGTTCTTTGTAATCGTTTTCGAGATTTTGGAAATTGTCCATGACGGCCCGCGCCGGTATAGCAACTTCCTCGCGGTCGATTACCGGGATTTTCCGGAGAAGATTATCGACATCACGACCAACACCGTGGTTTATCCGCTAAATTCGCTGACTCAGGCAACGATACCTACTATCCAAAACTGAGGCCCCATCGCCCCCGCCACACCGAGAAAGAGGGACAAAAAGTGACCGGCATCACCCATTCAGAGGAACGAGAGCAAGTAGATGTTCTTGAGGCGTACTACTGGGATCATCCAGATGCCCAGTATCGCATCGTTTTCGCCGATGGTGAGGAATATATAGGTATTTTTTTCGCGGCATTCGAAAGTGATAATGCCGGCGAGCTTGGGATTGAAATGGATGATCCTCAATACGATGAATTCTTCGTCGTTGCGATTGAGATTGTGAGTATTGTTCACGATGGTCCCAGACGTCTCAACCAATACCTTTCGCTCGATTATCGGGATTTTCCGCAGAAGATTATCGACATCACGAACGGTGTTGTGCTCTATCCACCCTCGCCGCATTCTCCGTGCAGTACCGTTCAATAGCAATCCGCGGGGCCCGAGATGCTCACCAGGAACACCGCCAAACCCCGCGGATCGCGTGATGTGCACTAGCGTTTCCGCTACCGCGTCATCATGAAATGTGAAATATAGGAACTGTTATTAGATATAGGAACCGTCCGGCTGCGGGAAGAAGCCCACGTGGCTGTAGAACACCGTGAAGGACAGGAAGATCCACAGCATGCCCACGCCCCAGGTCAGGATGGCAGCGATACGCGCCACCCACTTGCTATCCGGAACGAAGGGGGAGAGGATCGCCGAAACCCCGGTACCCACGTACAGGAACATGACCAGCAGCGGCTCGATGAGCGATCCGGCCATGAGGCGCGCAACCGGCTCGATTTCCGGAGGACGCCACATACCGAAGTGCATACCCGCGATGCCGAAAAGCACCAGCCCGAAGCCACCGATAGCGGCAACGTAGAGAAGCGGACGCAGCGTGGCCACCAGATCGAGGGGGCGCACGCCCTTATCCGCAAGCTTTTCAGCACGCAGAATCGCAATACCGGCGATGAAGGTCAAAATCCCGTAGAAAGCGGCCGGCTCACCGAAGGTGATGTTATCAACGGAGCAGCAGAAAGCGCCGTCGATCTGGGCCAGCGGCCAGGTCAGGGTCATATGAATGCCGGTAATCCCCAGGAAGGCACCGGTAGCAACGAAAGTCCAGCCCCACCCGGCCAGGGTGCGGTGATTCGGGTTCGCAGCCACGCGGGCGAAAAGAACCACGAGCACCATAATCGCACCGGCAACGAGCGCCATGGTGGTGTTATACGTAATACCTTGCATGAGCATGGCCCGTTACCTCCTTTCCGAAAGCAGGAATTGGCGGATGGACATCAAGGCGATGGAAGCGGCAAAAGTGATGCACCAGCTCAGGACGCCAAGATCCTGCCCGGTACTTCCGCTTGCCGTGGCCCAGAAGACCAGCCCGATAACGAGTCCAAGCGCGAGGACAACCCAGGTGGCTTTAGCGAGGAGCGACGCCCACCTGGCAACCTTGTGCTCCTCTAGGTCAGTGGGGATGCCACTGAAATCTTGATGATTTTCCATGTGTCAAGCATAACTTAAATCGCCCAGACTTTTATCAGCTTGCGTGGAGCATTTCTTCGGACAATAGTCCCGTGTGACGCAAATCGCTGAAAACGCGCCATTTTTGCGAAATTTTAGTTGTAGTACGACGACGCTGCGTGTCTCACCACCCGGAATGGACTCAGCAGCACGCCAGTACAGCAACCCGGTATAAGAAAATTCCCGCGTCACAGGCGGACCTATGACGCGGGACATCACAACGTCGGGCTAGCGGGATTTGAACCCACGACCCCTTGACCCCCAGTCAAGTGCGCTACCAAACTGCGCCATAGCCCGAAGCGATAAGAAAACTTAGCGCTATCCCCGCCCCAATAACCGGATTTCAACATCAGGTCATCGCCACGTGGACCACATGAGATTACCTCATACGAACAGAAAAAGACAAATCCCAGAAGGTGACATAGCCCGCTCTTCGCGCGGTGCTGCGATATGCCCTGGGCCGTGTGGCGATAAGTAGAGCGCAGCATCGCGACATGTACGGCACAGCGCCGCAATACGCCTCGCGCCGGATGATCTCACTAGAGTTATAGCCCCAAATCGTTATAGGATTGTTACCGATAAAGAGGCGCCGGAGGGAGTTCTCCAGGGCAGTGAAGGAGAGGCATATGGCTGAACAATTTGATCCGAGGTCGGCCGCACCCGCGCCTACGGAAACATCTCGCTTCACCGCTATTGGCGCGCAGCCCGATCAGCCGGTGGCCGAACGCCATCTCAGCCCTCAAGAATGCACCGCCATCGATGCCCTCCCCGCAGGTTCCGCGCTCCTTATTGCGCTATCCGGCCCGAATTCGGGGGCCCGGTTCCTCCTCGATGGGGAAGTGACGAATGCGGGGCGTTCCCCACGCGCTGATATTTTCCTTGACGACGTTACGGTTTCCCGCAAACACGTGCAGTTCTTCCGCCGTGGCGATACGTTCCACGTGCGTGATTCCGGCTCCCTCAACGGCACTTACGTTAACCGGGAACGGGTGGATGATGCTGTGCTCCGCACCGGCGATGAAATCCAAATCGGAAAATTCCGTTTGACCTTCTACGCTTCGCGAGCCGGTGCGTGATACACCGGTGATATCTCGCGCTTCTACGGCCACCCCGGATTCTTCCTTCTCGCCCGCTTCCGCTCCGCGCCGCATGCGGGCAGATGGCAGCCCGAGCACCTGGCCTCATGACCTCAGCCACGAACCAACCCTGCGCATCGGGGAAGTTCGCCGTGCCCTCACCGATGAATTCCCCATGCTCTCGGTTTCGAAAATCCGGCATTACGAATCCATCGACCTTATTTCTCCCTATCGCACCGCAACCAATCAGCGGCTTTTTTCCACCTCGGATACCGAGCGTTTGCGTTTCATCCTGAGGGAACAGCGTGACCGCTTCCTGCCCCTCGACCAAATCCGGGAAGAGCTGCGCCAGCTCGATGAAGGCATTATTGAGGCACCGGGCCGCCCCGGGGGGATGCGCGCCGTCGCCGCACCGGAAGTGCGCCGCCCGAAACCGGGCGAACGTATCACCCAAGCCGAATTGGCCGATATGACCGGAGCGGCGCTGGGCACGATTGAAGAGCTGGTCACCGCGGGAATCCTCGCCACCGATGCGCGCGGGCGCCTATCCGCGCAATCGGCGGATATTGTGCGCTACTGCGTGATGCTGCTGGAAGGCGGCTATGACCTGCGCCAAATCCGCAGCGTCAAGAATTCCGCGCACGCCCAGGCCGTGATGATTACCACCCAGTTGGCTACCGAGCTGGCAAAGAAAACCCCGGTTGCCTCCGAACGCGCCCTCAACCAGGCCGCCGAGGATGGCGCCACCATCGCCCGGCTTTACGGCGCTCTCCTCACGGAAAACGTCGAAGTGGAACTGCGCTAAATCGCATCGCGCGCCGCCGGTCATCCCCGGTAAAACCTTCCACTTCGCTCCCCTGAAAATGCAGTTCACGGCGCTATTTGCGCAAAAGTGAGCCACGCCGGGCAGACAGCACCGCCCACCCAGGAGTAGGGTGGTAGTACAACTTCATATCGATTGAACCGAACCCAGGTCATGCTGGGCACCTCAACTAGCAGGAGACAATTAATGTCAGGTTCTGTGGAAACCCAAGGTATTGACCTTGTTTCTCCCCGGGAAAGGTACGGTCGCCCCCGCGATCTTTTCTTCCTGTGGGCGGGCACAACCACTAATATTTTTACCGTGTCCTACGGCGCCATGCTGGTGCTACTGTACGGACTTTCATTCACCCAGGCACTCGCCGTTATTGTGATCGGCAACGTTATTGCCTATCCGCTTCTCGCGCTAACCTCCATTCAAGGGCCGCTCACCGGTACCACCACGATGACCATTTCGCGGGCATCACTCGGTACCCGCGGGGCTCGTATTAATGGGGTGCTGTCCTGGCTTATGCTCATCGGCTTCGAAGCCGGGGGACTCATTCTCGTCTACTACGCCTGTGAGGCACTCCTCGCCCGCGCGGGCATTGCCCTAGAGGGCGGCGGGCAGATTGCCGTCGTCGTTCTTCTTGCAGGGATTCAGCTTCTTCTTCCCCTTCTTGGCCACCGGATTCTCATGGCAGCGCAAAAATACGCAACCATGATTTTCACGGTGGCTTTTCTCGTGCTGGCGGCCCTCATTATTCCGCAAGCTGCACCGGGTGCCTCGGCGGGCACCGATTCGCTTTTCACCCTAATTTCCGCAACCTCGCTCGTTATTGTCTCGGGTGGGCTGTCTTGGGCGCCGAGCGGTGCGAATTTCTCCCGCTACCTGCCCGCTGATTCTTCGCCCCTCGCGGTGGGAACCTGGGCGGCGCTGGGCGGGTTCATTCCCTACGTACTACTCCAGACTCTCGGAGCAGCGATGGCAACCGTGGCGGTTCCCGCGGAGGTGGAGCTGTCCAATCCGCTGGCCGTCCCGGCCATCCTCAGCCCGGCCTTCGCGGTGCCCTTCCTCATCCTGGTGATGGTCGGTTTGCTGCTTCAAAACGGCACCAACCTCTATTCCTCGGGCCTGAATTTGCAGACGGCCGGTATCCACGTGCCGCGCATGGTGATTGTGTGCATCGACAGCCTCATCTGCGTGGCCATCTGCATTTTCGCGATCCAGCAAGAAGCTTTTTACAGCCTCCTCAACGCTTTCGCGGCCTCGCTGAGTATCTGGCTGGCGCCCTGGGTGACCGTGTATCTGCTCGATTGGGTGGCACGGCGCGGTACCTACCACCTGTCCGGCCTGGCCATTGAATCCCACGGTCCGTACTGGGGCAGCGGTGGGGTGCGCTGGTCCGGGATGGCCGCGCTGCTGGGCGGGATGCTCTGCTCGGCGCTGTTCACGAACTCGGGTTACCTGGTGGGTCCGCTTACTCGGCTCCTCGTGGACGTGCCCGCCGCGGCCCCCGATCTGTCTATTCCCGCCGGCGTGATCGCCTCCACCCTCATCTACCTGGCCCTGCGGCCGGTGCGTGAACGTGAACGCGCAGCCCGCCGCGCCTTTATTACCGCTGCCTAAGGGCCGCGCAACAGCCACATCCGCCCCGACCCTCATAGTTTTTAGGAGAACCCATGCCTCATCGTCAGCTTCTCGACGTCGCCTACGGGCGCGCCCACGCCGATACCATTATTGATAACGGAATCCTGGTGAACGTGCTCACCGGGGAAACGTACCCGGCCTCCGTCGCCATCGCCTACGGGCGGGTGGCCGCGGTGGGGAACGTGGACGCGCAGCGCGGCCCGAATACCACCGTTATTGATGCCGACGGCGCCTACCTGACTCCCGGACTCATTGACGGGCACCAGCACATCGAGTGCTCCAAACTTTCCGTAACCATGTTCGCGGATCTGGTATCCCGCTACGGAACCACCTCCGTGATTTCCGGCCTGGACCAGATCCTGGTATCCGCCGGCCTGGAAGGCGTGCAGGAATTCCTGGCCGAAGCCGAGGAATCCTCCATGCGGGTATGGTGGGGCGCGCCCGCCAAGGCGCCCTACACGGTGCCCGAATCCACCGTGGGGCACCGTTTCGCCGTGGAAGACCACCGGAAAGTGCAGCGCATGCCCGAATGCGTGGGCCTGTGGGAAACCGTGCAGGAAATGGTGGAATACGGCGATGAAGAAGTCCTCACCGCCATGGACCTGGCCGAAGAAAACCGCCTGCACGCCTTCGGCTGCGCACCGCTCGTGGATGCGCGGCGGGTTGCCGGCTACGCGGCCTCCGGCGTGACGCTGTGTCACGAATCGTATTCCCCGGAAGAAGAACTGGAGAAGATGCGTAACGGCATCAATATCCTCATCCGAGAATCCACCGCCGCCCCCATGCTCGCGGAAAATATTAAGCTCATCACCGAGATGGGCGCCCCGGCCCACCGGGTTGGTTTCTGCACCGACGATGTGACCGCCACCGATATTCTGGGCCGCGGCCACCTCGATTACGTGGTGCGCCTGGCCATTGAGAAGGGGATTGACCCGGTGACCGCGATCCAGATGGCCACCATTAACACCGCCCGGATGTTCCAGCTCGATGACCGCATTGGCGCCATCGCCCCGGGGCGTTTCGCCGATGTTCTCTTCGTTGATTCTCTCGAAGATTTCCGGCCCCGCACCGTCCTCAAGGGTGGGCGGATCGTGGCGCACAACGGCGCCGCCGTGCAGGCCCCGCAGGCCCCGCAGCGCACCGCCACGGTGCTCGATACTTTCAAGCTCGCCCCGGTGAGCGCGGATCGCATTGCGGTTCCGGTTGCCGATTCGGCTACTTCTGCGCGAGTGCGCACCATCGTGCTCTCCAAGGACGTTGCTTTCAAGCGCCCCGGCGCGGAGGTCGAACTCCCGGTGGTGGATGGCAAGGTGCAACCCGATATCGCCCAGGATGCCATTTATGTATGCGTGGCCGAACGCTACGGCAAAACCACGAACCTGCCCGTTGCTTTTATTCAGGGCTTCGGCCTCAAGCGCGGGGCGATTGCCACCTCGGCGGCCCCGGACGATAACAATGTGGTGTGCGCGGGGGTGAACCCGGAGGATATCGCCCTGGCAATCAACGAAGTGACCCGGCTGGGCGGGGGACAGGTTGCGGTATGCGACGGTGAGGTTATTGCCTCGCTGCCCCTCCCGGTGGGCGGTATTGTTGCCGACCTGGTTGCCGAGGATATGGCCACCGCCGAAGCGGAAATGGACCGGGCCGCCCGCGAGGTGCTGGGCGCGGAGCTCGATTCGCCCTTCGGCCAGCTCATCTTCCTGTCCATCACCGCGATTCCCGATTGGGCGATCACCGATCTTGGCCTCATTGACTGCGTCACATTCAACGTCGTCGACCCCGTTATTGCAGCGCGGTAAACGTGCGCGACCGCGCGAACGTTACCACGCAGAAAGGAATAATATGACCGCGATTTCGCCCTTCGTGCAGGGCCTGCCCAAAGTTGAGCTGCACCTGCATATTGAAGGAACCCTGGAACCCGATCTCAAATTCAAGCTCGCCGCGCGCAATGGCGTGGAGCTGCCCTACGCCAGCGAGGAGGAGGTGCGGGCTTCCTACCAATTCGATGACCTCGCTTCCTTCCTGGACGCGTATTACGAAGGTATGAGTGTGCTGCTCACCGCGGAGGATTTTTACGACCTCGCGATGGAGTATTTCCGCAAGGTGGCGCGCCAGAACGTGCGCTACGTGGAGATGTTCTTCGATCCGCAGGCGCATACCTCGCGCGGGGTGGAGTTCCATACCGTGATCTCCGGGCTGCGGCGCGCCCAGATTGAGGCGCGCGAGCAGCTGGGGGTGGACAGCGCTCTTATCATGTGTTTCCTGCGGGATTTCCAGGCGGAATACGCCATGGCGACCCTGCTGGAATCGCTGCCGTACCGCCCGTGGATTATCGGCGTGGGGCTCGATTCGGATGAAACCGGCAACCCGCCCGCCAAGTTCGCAGCCGTCTTCGCCAAGGCCCGCGAGCTGGGCTATCAGCTCACTATGCACTGCGATGTTGATATTGCCGATTCGGCCGAGCATATCCGCCAGGTCCTCGAGGATGTGCGGGTGGACCGCGTAGACCACGGCACCAATGTGCTGGAAAAGCCCGAGCTGGTGGACTACATGGCCAGCCGCGGTATCGGCCTAACCTCCTGCCCGATTTCCAATACCTGGGTTTCCGACGGCTCCAAGGTGGGGCTGCTCACCGAGCTGGATAAGCGCGGGGTCAAGGTCACCGTCAATTCGGATGACCCGGCCTATTTCGGCGGCTATATCGCGGAGAATTACCAGCGCGTGGCGGACGAAGCCGGGGTCGATAAGGAGACCCTCAAGCGTTTCGCGCGCAATGCGGTGGATATTTCCTGGGCGCCGGCCTCCCTCAAGGAACGCATCGCCGCGGAGATTGCCGCCTATGAAGGCTAGGTGAGGTTGGCACTGGGGGCTGGCGCGGGGCACCGCGGACGGCAGTCCCAATCGCCTCAATTTTCACAATAACATCGCGTGTATCGTTTATCACATCGCGGTGGGAACGACGGCGCCGGCCGCTTCTCGTGTGGGAGCGTGCCGGCGCCGCGGGCTTTAAGTGGCGGGAACTAGCCAATCTTGGCTGGAGATGCGGTAGGCTAGGGGAGTAGTAAACAGTGCTTTCTCGCGGCGCCTTACCCTAAACCTCAAGTTGAGCTTTAGACACGCCGCGCCGGGCGCTGACCCGCTGGCCGGGCTGCTATATCGTGGTAGCTAACACTGGCAACCGGCCAGAATCCACGCTGCGAAACGGAGAGACTATGAGCGACGCGACTGCCAAGGACGCGACGTATCGGCGTACCCAACCGATGCTCTTCGGCGATCCTCTTCCCGAGCTTGACGCCGAAACCGGCTACCGCGGTCCGATTGCCTGCAAGGCAGCAGGCATCACCTACCGCCAACTCGATTACTGGGATCGCACCGGTCTTGTTTCGCCTACCGTGCAGAATGCGTCGGGTTCCGGCAGCCAGCGTCTCTACTCTTTTAAGGACATTCTGGTGCTCAAGGTGGTCAAGCGCCTCTTGGATACCGGGGTATCGCTCCAGCAGATTCGGGTTGCTATCGCGCAGCTCAAGGATCGCGGGGTGGAAGATCTGGCCGGTATCACCCTCATGTCTGACGGTGCTTCGGTCTACGAATGCACCTCCGATGATGAAGTGATCGACCTGGTCAAGGGCGGCCAGGCTGTTTTCGGCATCGCGGTTGGCCGGGTTTGGCGTGAAATCCAGGGTTCGCTTTCCGAGCTTCCCACCGAACGCGCTGAAGAAGAAGTGGTGGATGAATTGGCGCAGCGGCGGGCCGCCAAGCGCCGCCGCGGTGCATAACTCACAATTCTTTTACCATCCAGGTCCGTTGCCGAAGTGCAGCGGACCTGTTTCGTTTATTATCAAGGCTCCAGGTAGCTCTTGCTCATTTCCTACCCTGGCGAGCAACGTCACTCAGCAGTATAGAAACCCGGCACCGTTACCACGTAAACGAAACCTCTGGAGGAAGCTTTTATAGCTTCGTTTCCAGAGGCTTCGTTTACATTACTGTTTTCCCGTAATCGTAGTGGCTAATTTCCGTAGTTATTTTCTATCCCAATGGCGCAACCGAACGAAGGCAAGGCCGGTGGCAAGAAGCAGTACAACTCCTGCAATACCACCAGCTGCTGCCGTTCCTGTATGCGCGAGCTTTTTGGCGGAAGTGGAACTGATTGCATTGTCGGTACCCGAATTTGTGGGATTAGGACTGGGAGTCCCCGGTTTCGTTCCCGGGTCGTCATCAGGCTTCGTTCCCGGATCACCACCAGGCTTGGCCCCCGGATCACCACCAGGCTTGGCCCCCGGATCACCACCAGGCTTGGTTGTTATTTTCTCCCATTGACCAGTGAGAGTAATGTCACCCGTAACTGAAGTGGAGAAATCATAAGGCTGACCGTCCTTAAACCAGCCAATGAACTTGTATCCATCCCGAACAGGAGGTGCGATATTTTCGGCCTGTTTGCCATGAAGTACCTGCCGGTTACCATCCGGTGTTACCCCATCGTCATAACGGTAAGTAACGTTGTATAGAATCTGATCCCACTCCGCAGTCAAAGTAATATCAGATTTAACCGGGGTAGCGAAATCATATTGATGACCATTGAGATACCACGCGATGAAGGCATGACCTTCCTTAATCGGATTCTCAGGTTCTTGTGCGGGAGATCCAGCTTTAACCTGCTGGGAAGGAATGACGTTTCCGCCACGAGTATCGAAAGCAACCGTGTACTTAGCGACGGCAGCCCACTGTCCATACACAGTTGTGTCAGCCGTAATCGGGGTGGTGAAATCGAAAGGCTGTGTGAAGCTTTCATCTTTGAACCATCCCTTGAAAACGTGACCCTTTTCTTCCGTGTTAACGGTCGGGAAACCCGGCTGGGAAACCACAGTATTACGACTTACCTTAACTGAAGATTCGGCCTTGGTAGAACCATCGGGAAGGAGCTGCTTGAAATTCACAACAGGCTTCGGAACAACCCGAACCTTTACGGTATCTTCCGCATAGGAACGAAGGCCCATCTCATTGTCCTGCCAAATCCAATCAGCAAAAGGACCTGCTTGTAACGTGAGCTGGTACTCGCCTGGGGTGGACGTATCCACACTACCGGAAGCTACGCGATACATAGGCGCATCGTTTCCGCTAAGAATGATGGTCCACTGATAATCAGGGTTCTCTTTAGTACCCGAATTCTTCAAATAGCTATACGAATCAACGAGTTTCTTTAGGTTAGTCTGGGCTTTATCGACCTCTTCCTGTTTCCGTTGAGGTCCCGTATAGAAGTCACTACCCTCCTCAATCTCGTATACGGTATCGATAGCATTGAACTTGACCAGATTTTGCTTTTCTCCCCACAGACCAATATTGAAATTCTGCGTGGAGCCATCCGGATAGATATAGTGCGCTTTCTCGATGGGAAGGCCTGGTGTCGAATCATAAATGGCCACCAGATGCGGAGAATAATTGAACTTCTCGAAAATCTGGAGGTACCTCATATGCGTCGCGGCATCATAACCGGTCAGATAATGCTTGTTGGGCTGGTCCGCTACGGAATAGGCTGCAAGTTCCTCACGAGTCATTGAGAAACCGATTTCACCATTAGCATCAGTGGTGAAGAATTTCCCTTTATTTCCGTCGATAATCTCGCTATTGCGTTCGAACCAGAGATTCAACCCGGAAACGGGTTCTTTCGTCTCATCATCGACGTATTTCAGCTTGAATTCATACGGCGTACGCTGATCAGCGGGGAATGCCACATTTGATTCGGTCGGGGTATTCCCGTACTTAGTATCCCGACCGAGGACATTCGCTGACGAATGGGAGCGCTCCAGGTGGCGCTTCGGAACGACTGTTACCGTTCCTGTAGCTTTGGTGGTCTTCCCTCCACTATCAGTGAGGGAGAATTCGACGGTGTAATCCCGAACCTCGTTATACACGGAATACTTAGGTTTATCTTTACCTTCCGTGAACCCACTCTTATTCGTAACGACAACGTCATCACTTCCGAGCTGAGAATCTTCTGCGTCCCCGGCTTTCACGATCATGCGTTTCAGATCGAAGGGATATGTGCTCGCGATTGTGACGTTTTGTATTTCCAGGGTCGGAGCGGTGTTATCCGGCGCAGCCCAAGCCGTGCCGAGCGTAGCGCCGGTAACCATAATTCCGGAAACCAAGCCCGCGGCGATGGTGCGAAGCCGATTCACCCCCTGTCCAATTTTTTCTTCCCGTAGTTTCATCTGCAATCCTTTCAACAGCGCCACCGAGGGCACACTTCGACGCGCACATTCTTGACACTGTGACTTGATATTTTGCACCAGCTATAGTGACAAGATGACAATACCAAAGTTCTTACTGTATTTGTTTAGAGTCATTTGATTTCGAGGAATACGAGAGCACTCAACGCTGCCCTTGCGGAATAAACATCCCTCTGACCTTGGCAAATGCGAGGTTGTTTCATTTTAGTGATCTTCGAGCTACTAACCAAGAAAATGTTTCTCAGCTTTATCTTTAAGCGATGCAACAAAGGACCCCGATGTGTCGTCACCGTAAGTAGCGACACATCGGGGTCCATTTAATCTTTAAAGGTGAAAATACAGGGGGATCTCACTCTTTCTATCGGCGCACAGCCGGGGTATCCGTTCCGTTGCCGTCCCAATCCCCGAGGAAGACCGCATCAGCGTGGCGCCCATAGGCAAGAGTTGCTTCAGCATCTCCTCCGGTGAGCTGGTTGCTAATGTGGAAGGTATTTCCGCGGCGCACCGCGAAAGTATCCTTACCATCCCCGTCGAAATCACCCACGAGGACTTCGTCGCCAGCCCGTCCGTAGGAGAATACCTGCTCAGCATTCCCACCGACGAGCGAGTTCTGGACGTAGAAGGTGTTTCCGCGGCGCACCGCGAAAGTATCCTTGCCATCCCCGTCGAAATCACCCACGTAGACTTCGTCGCCAGCCCGTCCGTAAGAGAACACTACGGAAGCAACGGTCGCCGTCCAGTTATTGGAGACGAAGAAGGTATTGCCGTGCGAGGCCGGGGGAGTGGCCGGTTTGCTCGGCTGTTCGCTCGGCTCCACGCTTGGTTCCGGATCTTCGCTCGGCTCGGGTGCCGGGGGTTCGTCCGTCGGCTCCGTGCTCGGAGTAGGAACCGGGGTCGGTTCTGGAACAGGCGTGGGTTCCGGCTTGTCGCTCGGGCTCGGTGCCGGCGCAGTCGGCTCCTCCGAGGGTGTCGGCACCGGGCCTGGCGTGGTCGGATCGACCGTAGGTTCCACGCTCGGAGTCGGTGCAGGAGCCGGAGTTGTCGGCTCGACGCTCGGGCTCGGCGCGGGCGCGGTAGGTTCCGGCTTCTCGCTCGGAGTCGGGTCCGGCGTGGGAGTCGGCTGCGGCGTCGTGCATTCCTTGACGCAGAAGGGCGCCGTCACGAAGGTTTCTTCGCTGGCACTGCGGGTGAAGCCGGGAAGGGTGTCACCGGTCGGCTCAGTCGTTCCGCCGCCGGTACCTTTGACGACCCGCAACTCGAAGACATAGCGCCCCGGGGCGGCCGCGGTGCGCGTCGTCGCCGAAGCAGATTCGAGGTAGGTGCCATCCCAGGCAAAGCGCCCCAGATCGGTACGGCCCACACCGTCCTCACTATGCACCACGTTATTATCCGAAACCGGGGCGCCCTTCGAGCCATCCTCGTTCGCGTGGAAGACCCGGATCTCCAGCTTCTGCACCGGGGAATCAATATGGTATTCCACTACCGGAACCGCGCCGTTGGCGTAGTCCATGGCGTAGGCGAACAGTTCGGAATTGGGAGCATTGGAGTACTGCGCACCCTTATCCAGGCACTCACCCTTGTAGATGGTGGCGGGGTTGGGGCACGCAATGAGCTTCGTCAGCGAAGGCGGATCGTAGGCGAGCAGATTCGCCAGATCCGGGCGCTTTTGGGCGATATCTGGGCGGATGTCCTTGACCTTCCACGTGGTGTGCAGGAATTGTAAGGCGTTTTCGTAATCGCCCTTGAGACCCGCAAAGGGGACCTGGTAGGTGGAATTATCATCGCCGTGCACCACCACATAGCCGCCGTAGATCGCACCCTCGGGCACGTTCGTCGGATCGGTCACGGAAACCTGTACCTGGGCTTCTGCCCCGGGCTGCACCGTTACCTGCGCTGGGCTAATCGCCACCTGGGCATCGGTCCCGTTGTAGCTGGTGAAACGATCATGCGGCCCGCTGGTGGCACGCACGTGGGTATCCGCCGTGAAGGTATAGGTGACAGGCGCTGCGGAGGCGTTGTGCACGGTGAGCGTCGTCGTTTCCTGCACGTCAGAATCGCCCAGAGAAATCTTCGCGGGAGTGATAGCGGTGGGAACTCCGCCGGCATTCGCGCCCGGCTCCGTGACGGCGGTCAAGGCCGCAGGAAGGTTGATGAGGCCGGCGCCCTGGCGGTGCGTGGCAAGCTTCAGGGCATCCGCGCTGCCATCCACGGTCACCAGATCAGCGGTATTCTGCAAAGCCGTGCGCACCTGCGCCGGCGTGAGCTTCGGATTGGCTTGGAGGAGCAAAGCGACACTCCCGGCCACGTGCGGGGCAGCCATCGAGGTACCTGAAATCGTCTTCCACGAGGGCGTCACCTCATCATCGACCGGCCACGCGGAATAGATATTGCCACCCGGGGCGACTACATCCGGCTTGAGCTGGAGATTCGCTGCCAGGCCCCACGAGGAGAAATCGGAAATCTTCCCACCGGTGGGGGAGGCGGCCACTCGCTTCGCGTCCGTCCATTCAAGGCTCGCGTTTCCAGCAGCTGCGGCTTCTTCGAAGCGCTCGCCCTGTTCTTGGGTAACCGCGATGACCGGAATGGTCACGGCCGGACTACCGGCAATGGTTGCGTTGATGGTACCGGGCTGGTTGTTGTAGATGATAACCGCTGCGGCGCCGTCGTCCTGCGCGGCACGCGCCTTCTGGTAGAAGGTCGAGGTTCCGCGCGAGACCAGCACTGCTTTCCCGGTAAACGGTGTTCCAGGCAGATCAACGGCACCGGTTTTTTGCCCTTCGGGATAGGCGACGACGTCGAGCCTACCCGCAGTGGGTACCGCCGGTGATTCCGTTACATTATCGAATCCCTCGGCCGCGCCGTTGAACATAACAACCGGGCGTAGTACGTGGGTATTGTCCACCGAACCCACCGCGATAACCGAGGGGCCCACCGCCGGAGCACTACCGGAGAAAATGCCCTTCGCACCGGAATTACCCTGCGAAGCCGTCACGACCACGCCGGCGGCAACGAGATTTTCCGATGCCACCGCGGTGGGGTAGTTGGGCCAGGTGGCGAAAGCCGCGCCGATAGACATATTGACAACGTCCATCTTGTCGCGCTGAGCGCGTTCGAGAGCGGAAAGAATGACTTCGGAGCTGGTGGAACCCGTGCACCCGAACACTCGGTAAGCACCGATCACAGCATCGGGAGCCACGCCCTTGAACTTGCTTTCCGGGTCATTACCTGCGGCGATACCGGCAACATGCGAACCGTGCCCGCCGCCGGCTCCGCAATCATCGGGAAGAGCATCCGGGTGGGGGACCGGCTGGAAATTCGGGTCACTGCGATCGGTATTAAAGGAATCGCCCACGAAATCGTAGCCGGTCACGATCTTGTCATTGGGGAAAGCACGCTCGCCCTTGACACCATTCCCACCAAAGGCCGGGTGATCAATGGCCACGCCGGAATCGATAATTCCCACGCGCACGCCTTTGCCGGTGACTCCAAATTCTTCATTGGCCACGCTCGCGCCAGTCATCTCCCGCGCAGAATACATATCGGGAGTTTCGCCGGGGCGGTTTATTTCCGCATTCGAGTCCACCTCGGCGGGCCGTTCCACCGTGAGGACCGGGTAAACACCGATGACATTAGCGTCGTTAACGTAGCGCGCGAGTTCCACCGAATCAGCTTCGACGGTCACGCCATTCCACACGTGCTGGTAGGAGGTGTCTACCTCGCCACCGTCATCTTCGACCGTCTGAGTGAATTCCCGCTGTTCACCCGCGATGCGGGCGGAGGAACCACCGCGAATAAGAGGTTCGCTCTTAAGCTCAATAAACCATTTCCCGGTGAAATTCGGATCACTTTCCGCCGCGGCGACCGTAGCACGGATGTCGCGGGGCGCGTGCCCATCCGACTCCGTGGCCACGGCGGTTGCGGGAGCGAGAGCGCCGCCCATGAGTGCGGCACACGCACAGGTGACGCCCAATCGGCGCCAGCGTGGTTGCTCAGCCATACATTTCCTTCCTGATAACTGACCGCAGGCCCGAGCGTGAAGATATGTACCCAGGTCAACGGCATGCCAGCAATTTTGCCGAATATCTTAAATAATCAAAATTGATAGTCCAGAGTGTGAACGACCGGCAGGCAGGGAATGAGAGCAGGGGACGGGTGGGGCTCAACATACGCTTCGCGCGGCGCCGCCAGAGCGTATTTTGACATAATGTACATTATCGGCAAGTAGTGCAAGGGCGCCGGATTCCTGTCCAGCCCCTCTTTAAGGCGTCATGGCGCCCGATTCGGGGACGTAACCACCGGGGCCCGCGGCGTCGTCGTTAATATGGAAACGGAGAAACGTAACGCGAGCAGACACGCTCGCGAGGAAGGACAGCACGATGGCTGAACGTTCGTTGCGCGGCATGCGCATCGGAGCTAATTCGCTCGAAACCGATGACAATGTGGTTTTTGTGGACCGCCAGCAGGTGAAATACCGCTGCAAGAACGGCCACGAATTTGGCGTGGCGATGGCGGTGGACGCCGAAGTTCCTACCGCGTGGACCTGCCGCTGCGGCGTGGAAGCTGAGCTCATCGAAGGCGAAGGCGTGGACGACCGCAAGCCACCCAAGCCGGTGCGGACCCACTGGGATATGCTCCTGGAACGCCGCAACGAAGATGAGCTCAAGGTGCTGCTGGAAGAACGCCTCGAGCTGCTGCGTGAAGGCAAGCTGCGGCTGCGGCGCAATCGCTAATCGCGCTCAGTTCCGCGGCGTGCCGGCCGCGCGCTTCAGATTCGCGGCGCTGTACTCCACTACCGCGCCGCTCAGTCCCGCGGCCGGCGCAGCTGAGTAACCACGCGTTTCGCGAGATTGCCCAGCTGCCACCCCCGCCGCGTGACGCCCATCACCGTGGTGCGCTTGAGGGATTCAGTGAAGACCGAGCCGGAGAGCTTCGACTCCCCCGCCTCGCGCTCCGAAAAAGTGATGGGCATTTCAACGATATGGCCCCCGCAGCGCGCCACGTGATCCGTCATATCGGTCTGGAAGAAATAGCCACGCGCTTCCACGGTGTCCAGGTTGAGGCGCTCGAGGATATCCGTGCGGTAGACGCGGTAGCCCGCGGTGGCGTCGCGCACCGGCAGCCCGAGCATCCCTTGAATATAAAGGTTACCCAGGCGCGAAAGCGCCTCCCGGGGCTTGGACCAGCCGTCAATTTTCCCGCCCCGCACGTAGCGCGAACCGATGACCAAATCCGGCGCATCGGACATCGCGGCGCGTTCGAGCAGCAAGGGCAGCTGTTCGGGATGATGCGAACCATCGGCGTCCATCTCCACCACGTGGCTGTAGCCGCGCTCCATGGCCCAGCCGAAAGCCGCGATATAGGCCCGCCCGAGCCCGTCTTTTTCGGTGCGGTGCAGCACGTGGATGTGCTCATCGCGCCCGGCCAGCTCATCTGCGATCTTCCCGGTACCGTCCGGTGAATTATCATCAACCACGAGGATATCCGCCTCGGGTACGGCCCGCCGGGCCCGCTCAATGATCCGCGGAAGATTCTCCGCCTCGTTGTACGTGGGAATCGTGATGAGAACGTGCACGACTAACCTTTCTTCCAGCGCAGCCTTGCGTACCACACCCATGCTATACCGCCAGCCGCGGCCGCCGCAGCCAGAAGTCCGTCCCGGTAGTACGGGTAGAAACGCGCCGCCGGCGTGAGACCTTCGTGCAGGGCGACCGTGGTGGTATGCGCTGCTTGCGTCCACGGTTCGGTGCGTTCGCGTACCGCACCATTTGTTTCGACGACGCCGGAAATTCCCACGGTGGAAACCTGGAGCGCAATACGCTGGTATTCGACCGCCCGGAAACGAACCATATCGAATTGTTGGGCCGATTCGGCACTATCCCCGAATGACGCATTATTGGTGGCCACCACATAAAGTTGGGCGCCCTGGCGGATTGCCTCAGATCCTACATCTCCCAGCGCCACTTCGAAACAAATGGGTGTGGCCAGGCGCACGGTAGTACCCTGCGCGCCCGTGGTGCCGGTTTCGCCACCGGCGGGGCTCTCTGCCGGGGCTGGCTCCTCCACTGGCGCGCGCTCCCCCACCGGAATATCAAGAACCGCCGGTGTGGTGCCGGCCCGCATATCAACGGAGACCAGATCAACGGCGGAGCTGAATTTGCGGAAGAAATCCCGGTAGGGCATATATTCCCCGAAGGGAACCGGATGCTGCTTGCTGTAAACAGCGCTTACCTCTCCCCCGGTCTCCGTGGGCAGGTAGACAACAAGGTCATTGGTACGGCTGACTGCTTGCCCGGTGGCATCGCGCTCATAGGATTGGGTACCCAAGAGCAGCGGGACACCCAGGTAGGTGGAGGTTTCGCTGACCAGGGCGCGGGCGCGCGGGTGTTCGCGAATATCGTGGTCGGAGGCGGATTCCGGCCATACCACCAGGTCCACATCCCCCGGGGTAATTGCGCGGGTGGCGGCGCTGAGATTCTCGGTCACGGTGAGAGCTTGATCGCGGCCCTCGGGAAGGCTGCCCGCCCGCGGGACGATCCCCTGCGCGTAGCCGATGCGCAGCGAACCGGTGGGCGCGGTGGCGGGAAGCGGAAGCGCCCAGGGTAGGGCGAAGAGTAGTGCTGCGCTGAGGGCTAGACTCGCCCCCGCGAAGAGCCGCCCGCTGCGCACTCGCATCAGGGCCAGGCTGAGGGCGGCCCCGCAGATGACCACCGCGGCGGAGACCAGCATGGTGGAACCCCAGGGCGCTAGCCGCACCAGCGGGCTATCTACCTGGGAAAAGGCGAGGGTTCCCCAGGCGATCCCGCCGAAGGGCCACAGGGAGCGGGCCAGTTCCGCGCCCGCCCACACCAGGGCTACCGCGGAGAGGTAGATAAGCGGGCAGCGGGTCCAGCGCGCCCGGCACATAGCGCTCCAGGTGGCCACTACCAGCCCGGTAAACAGTGCTTGCGAAAAAGCGAGGGCGAGTTGGGGGATAAGATCCCCGGAGGCTTCCCCGGCCCAGGAAAAATGCAGGGAGAAAAATATGAATCCGGAAAGGAGTCCGTATCCGAAGCCGGCACTGGGGCGGCAGTGTGCCGCAACGAGGAGAAGCAAGGCGATGCTCACTGGTGCGAGGATCCCGTAGCTCAGGGGCGGGAAGGATGTGAAAAGCCCGAGCCCGGCCAGTACCGCGCCGCACAGCCGTAAAAGAGCACCGCTCACATGAGCTCCGATCGCCGCATGAGGTCACGAGCCTGGCGCGCGATATCGCTCAGCCAGGTTCCTTCGGTTGCTACCGTGACCTGCCCGAGGATATCGATAATACGGCGTGCGGCGGAGATGAAATCCCCTGCGGTCATGTGGGCTGATTCTAGGCAGGCTTCCAAGCCCACTCCCCCGGCCCAGGCCGCGAACACGTCCGCGCAGCCCGGGCTCAGATCCGGGGTGCGCGTAATCCCGTATTGAAGCTCCAGGGATTGCAGGTACTGGACTTCCGCGCGCGCTACGCGGGCGGTATCAACAAGCCGGGCCTCGCGCGGCAGCGCACTTCCCAGGCGGTCATCGGCCAAAAACATGGAGACCCATCCAGCTAGGGCCGGCGCGTCCAGGCTGCCTTCGGGGAGTTGCGCCAAGCACTGGTACATGAGCAGGTCGGCGTCGGTGTGCAATTCGCGTAATTGCGCGGCGCCCGGGCCCATGCGGATCGCGTCATTATCGCCCTGGAGCACCCCCACTTCGCGTAAGACGGCAGCCGTGGCATCAAATTCCCGCCCGGCCGAATCGGTGAAGGCGGCGATGCGCTGATCGAGTTCTTCAATGCGGTGGTGCAGCGAGATCCACGTTTGGGCCTCGTCGAGGTGGGCGTACAGATGCGGGCAGGATGCCACCGGATGCGCGGCGACTTTAGGATCGCGCGGGGTGGCGAAACGCGCCCAGGATGCCAGCAGGTCCCGGTCGATGCCCAGATCGGCGCGCCCACCCACCAGGTCGAGGATATCTTCGGCGATCTGTTCGCGCACCGCCGGCTTTTTGGTGGACATGCCGAAAGGCACCGTGACCGGGCCAATTTCCCGCATTTCCGAGGCGAGGGAATCTTCATATAGCCAGGCCAGGTCCCCGAACCAATCGATCACGCGCACGCGGTCCGGAGCGGCAGAAAGCACCAGGGCGTAAACGAGATCGGTGCTAATCGCGTAGGCGTACACGTAGCCCTGGCGCACGGCCGCGAAGCTCTTTGCGATGCGCTCCCGATAGCGCCGTTTCGCGGCTTTACGTTCGGCTTTCGCGGCCCGCCCGGCATTGCCGCGCAAGCGCAGGTAGTCAAGCAGATCACCGCGCGAGCAACTCAAGCGGGTTTCTTCGGTCTCCACCCGGCGTTGAATCCGGGCGCGCCGCGCCGCCAGGCCACCCAGCTCCGCATTGCGTTGGAATTGCGCGAAGGAGCGACCCATCAGATCACGCGCCGCCGCGTAGCTCATGCGAGCCAGCAGATTCGTCACGGTGTTATAGGAGGGCTGGAAAGCGGATATGAGTGGCTCCACCCGCCCCGAAGCCAGATCAGCCAGATGTTCCGGATCGGTTTCCGCATCAGCGAGGACCACCCCGTAGCCCACGGTATCGCGCCCGCGCCGCCCGGCCCGCCCGATGAGCTGGGTGTATTCGGTGGCGCTCAGATCCACGAAACCGTGCCCGTCCCAACGCTGAAGCTCCTCCAGAACCACCGTACGCACCGGCATATCGATACCGAGGGCCAGGGTGCCGGTGGCGTAAACGATGCTCAGGAGCCCGCGTTCCATGAGCCGCTCAGTTAGCTCTTTAATCGCGGGGAAAACCCCGGCGTGGTGGGCCCCGTAGCCGCGCTCCAGCGCCGCGGCAGCCCGCTCAAAATGCACGGCGCGCCGATCTGATTCCGTGAGCGTTTCGCGCAGGGCCGCGATTTCTTGTTTAATCTCCGCGCGTTGGGCGCGGGTGGTGAGGACCTCGTTATGGCGCAGCAAAGCTTCAACCGCTTTATCGCAGCCTTTGCGGGAAAAAATAAATTCGATAGCCGGGAGCATGCCCCGCTCGCCGAGCTTGTCGATAATGGCACGGCGTTCACGATCCGATACCCGTTTCTTGCGTTCCGCACTGCGCCGATCCAGCGCATTGACGAGGGCCGGATCGGGCTCCAGAGTATTCGCGTGGTAGAGCGGGAAGAGTTTGCGGCCTACATTAACGTATTGCGCGAGGGGAACGGGCCGTTTCGTGGATACCACGACGTCCGTTGGCCCGCGCACGGAGCGCATCCACGCCGCGAGTTCCTCAGTATTGGCCACCGTGGCGGAGAGCGCCGCCAAACGCACGTGATCGGGCAGCGATAAAATCGTTTCTTCCCATACCGGCCCGCGATCAGGATCGGCCAAAAAATGCACTTCGTCCAGAACCGCGTAGCCCACGTCAAGGATATCCGGGGATTCGTGCAGCAGCATATTGCGCAGCACTTCGGTGGTCACCACCAGAATCTGCGCCTCGCGATTAATACTCTGGTCCCCGGTGAGCAGCCCCACCTGCTCCTCGCCGATCTCGCGCGCCAATTCAGCGTATTTTTGGTTGGAGAGCGCTTTTATCGGTGCGGTATAGATACATTTTTTCGACGACGCTAAAGCCAGATACACGGCGTAGTGGGCCACCACTGTTTTCCCCGAACCGGTAGGTGCGCATACCAGCACATCATGGCCGCGTCCCAGAGCCGCGCAGGCCTCCAGCTGGAAATCATCGAGGTGGATCCCGCGGCTAGCGTAGCTTTCCCGATAGTCCTCGAGTAGCAGATCCGTCATTGCTCCCCCTCCGGTGTGCTTTCCGGTGTATGTTCACGGATGGCCGGCGTAGCGGCGGCGTCGCCCTCCTGCGCGCGTAAACGCGCGCAATAATCCGCCACCGCGCGCGCAACTTCCGGTGGTTCTAGGGCGATCACGTCGTCAATTTGCACGAGGAGTGAGACGAGCCAGGGAAGGGAGCGGGCGCGGACCTCAATGGTGAGCAGCTCCTCGCCGTCACGCGCGTTCGCGATGCCGTGCGCATTCGCGTTGCCGTGATCTTCATTCGACTCCCCGCGCGCATTCGTGGTGCTGAGCGCGTTGCCCTCGCCACGCGCATTCGCGGTGCTGAGTTCATCATTCGCTTCGCGCAGGCGTGCGCCGGGCAGGGTTTCCGCCACCCAGCGTGAGGCTCCGGTGACGGTGATGCGCACATCCGTGCCGCTCGGCTCCCAGGTATTTTCCCCGCGGGAACGCTGTGCTTTCTCGTTTTTCTCCACCTCGGCGAGCGCCCGGCGAGCCGCCGCGCGTTCCGACCTGCTGAGCTTCGCGCCGGGGCGGGCCGCGGTGATGCGATCCAGGCGGAAATGACGCAGGCCCTGCTCGGTGAGGGCGCGCAGCAGCGGGGCATCACCGGCCAGGATGACGAGGGGAATAACGTGTTCGCGCCCGGCCCGCGCGTGCGGAAGCGGATCGCTGAGCGCGCGTTCGTAGCTGAAATCGAGGTAGCAGCCACCTTCGAGGGCGGCGTGTACGGCCTCCATGGTGGCCGCATCGGCGGCCGGGCGGGTGGGCGGCCAGAGCGCGCCTTCGTATCCGGCTTCGCGTACCGCCTCCCCCAGTGCGGCGCGGGTGGCAGTGAGGGTCGCGGCGGCCGGCCCGGGGGCGGTCACATCCCGGGCGGCGTCAAGCAGCGCGGCCACCACCATAGCATCGTCCAGGGTGAAGGGAATAACCGGGTCGTCGGTCATGGAGCGCAGGTAGACGCGGCTCTCCGGGCCGGCCACAGTATTCGCCTCCGCCATGTTTTCCGGCAGCTCCGTACTACCCGAACGGCCCGCGGTATCCGCCGGCGCCGTGCTCCCCGCGCAAGCACCGCGTTCGGGCAGCTCCAATTCGAAGGGGACATCAAAATCAGCGGTTTCGGCCAGATTGGCATCCCAAAGATAGTCCAGAGTGCGTTTCCAGGAGGGGAACTGGAAATGGGTGGTGAGCTCGGCCAAAGTGGCGCCCTGGGGGCGTTCATGCAGGTAGATCAGCATCCCGAGGGTGGTGACGATATCGGCACTCATCGCGCTCCTCCCGCCTCCAGCGCGGTGGCTTCACCCAGGTTAATGAGATTGTTCACCCGGCGCTCCCATTCTTCGCGCAGTTCACTAGGTGCGGCCAGGCGTACATCCACCCCGTAAAAAGCCAGGTATTCGAAAATACGATTAAGGCCCACGGTGGAGAATCGGTAGGCCGTCCAACCCGCGGGGGCCGGTGCGTGCGCGGGATCTGGCGTATCTGCTAGAGCTGGCACATCCGCTGCAGCCGGCGCACCTGCTACAGCCGGAGCATCCGCGCAGCTGAATTTCTCCCCGCGGGCGGCAAGGCCGGCCGCGGCGCCGTCGCGAATATGCAGAATAATATCCACATCAAAATGCTCCCCGCTCACCTCCCCGCGCGGGAACTCACACCGCTCACCCACGCTGAGGGTTCCGGAAATCACGCGGCTAAGACGGAAAGTGCGCTCAGCCCAGGAGCCGAAATCCTTACCGCCGCTCTCCCGCGAGCGTGCCAGCCCGGAAACATAGAACATGCCGTAGTGCTCAGCGAAGTTCCACGGCTCTACCTCATAATGTTTGACCCGGTCAGCACCCCTGCGATAATCAAAGCTGACCCGGCGGCGGTACTGCAAGGCACGCGCAACCACCCGTGCTGCCGCGCCGCCCGGAATCCGGACGCGCAGGTGGGTGGGGACTGCGGCGTCGCCGTTTTCCGGAGGTGCGCCCGCAAGAAGTTTCGCCACCCCCAGGCGCGCCGATTCGCCTTGGGGATCGCCCGCGTCGATACTGGAGCGCAGGGCGTGGAGCACCCCGGCCCCGATGCCGGTGACCCGCGCGAGCACCGGCGCCGCGGAATCGTATGAATAACGCCACTGGTCGTCAAAAATAATGGGATATCCGGCTTCGCGCAGCGCGTCAATATCGCGTTGGAAGGTGCGCAGATCGATTCCCGCCTCGGCGTAGGCCGGGATGCGCTCCATGAGTTCGGCCGCGGTGAGGAAACTGCCGCGGCGAATCGTGTGGAGGAGCGCGAGCTGGCGTTCGCGGTGCCGGCGTGTCTCTTTCTGCTTCACGTACCCAGCCTAGCCGACGGTAGAGTTAAAGCCGTGATGATGTGGCGCAGAGGGAAAATTCTTTCCCTGGGGAAAACATGGCGCGGGGCGCGCGAAGCCGAGGTCGAGCTTGAGGACGGCAGTCGCGCTCGGGCGCTTGCCTATCCCGATCTTGTGGGCGAACCGGCCGCCGGTGATACCGTGCTGCTCCAGGCGAGTGCCGCCGCGCGCGGGCTGGGCACCGGCGGGTATTTCTTCGTGTGCGCGATTCCCGAGCGGCTCCCCGCCGACTCCCCCACGCCCGGCCATATCGTCAAGGCCCGCTACACGCCGCTCCAGTACCTCACCCTGGGTGTGGATGAACAGAATTCCCCGTACCACGAGCTGCTGCGCGAGGCCGATTCCATTGCCGGGATGCCGGTGGTGGCTGCGGATTTGCATTCGGCGCTTCCCGCCATTGTTGCCGGGGTGCGTGCGCGCGTGCCGGAGGCGCGTATTGCGTATGTGATGGACGACGGCGGAGCTCTGCCAGCGTGGTTCTCCCGCACCGCTGCGCAATTGGAAGATCTCGGCCTTATCCTGGGCACAATTTCGTGCGGGCAGGCCTTCGGGGGGAAGCTCGAAGCTGTCACGATCTACACTGCCTTGCTGGCGGCGCGCCTGGTGTGGCAGGCCGATGTAGCCGTGGTGGCACAAGGGCCGGGGAATTTAGGCACGGATACCCGATGGGGATTTTCTGGCACGCGCGTCGGTGAGCATCTCAATGCCGCGGATACCCTGGGAGGAATCCCGATTGCGGCCTTGCGCATGTCGAGCGCGGATCAGCGGGAGCGCCACCTGGGGCTTTCCCATCACAGCGTGACCGCCTTGAGGCGGGTGGCGCGCTGCCGGGTAAGCTGCCCGGTGCCGGTGCTGGGTGAGGATGCGCTCTCCCGCGCGGTTCCCGCTGAGGTGGGAGTGCGGCTGACCGAGCAACTGGACGAGCTTTTCCAGGCCCCGCACCTAGAGCGCGTGGACGTGGAGGTGGATGCGGTGGCGAGCGCCCTCGCGAACTTCCCGGTACGGCTGTCTACGATGGGGCGTTCGCTCACCGAAGATCCCCTCAATTTCTTAGCGGCCAGCGCGGCCGGCTACGCGGCTGGGGAGCTAGTGGCGCGGGCGAGGTGAGCTACATGCCCGAGGTGACCCGCGCGGCCGGTGGGCCGGTGGCGCGCAGCTGCGTCGTGATTGCCCTAGCAATTCCTGAGGACTGATGTGAGGCGACCTTAGCGGTTGCCGGGTATGCGCTTCTTGGGCGAAGGATACGTGCGGAACATCCGCAAACCTCCTAGATCGTGCGTGACAAACACCCAACTGGGTGCTTCGCATATCTAGTGTGCGCAACTGTTCGGGTTTTGTGTGGGGTACGAAAAACACCCGCCTTGGCTGGGTCAAGGCGGGTGTTTTTCGTACATGAGGGCTAAGGGCAACGCCAGGCGTTACCCTTCGTATCAAGCTGCCAACAATCGTCAGTGCCGTTAGGCTCCCAAGACTCCACCCATCGCCCACCGCCACTATTCACCGCAGGTTCCGGCGCAGCTGGTGCCTCATAGACAGGCTCGGGCGCGGGTGCTTCATAAGCCGGCTCGGAATAGCTCTCATCGCCGCCGCTATAACCAGCATCCCCACTTACCTCAGCGCGGCTGTCGCTGGCCGGGGCATCCGCAGCCGGTGCTTCAGGTGCAGGAGCCGCAGCGGCCACGCGCGCCTTGACAGCCTCGGTCTTGGACTTGGCTTCGGGCAGCTTCAAGCCGGCCCCTCGCAGGCTGTCGCATTCGGGGTCGAGGCTGGCCGGGCACTCCTTATCCAGGTAGGTGGCTACGGCGTTGGCCTGTTCGGTAGTCATCTTCTTCGAAAGCTCGGCCAGCTCACCCGCGAGCTTCTCGCGCTTGGTAGTAGCTTCTTTTACCTTGGCCGCGTCTTTGCCCGGCTTTTCGGCCAGCCCGGCCTTAGCATCCGCGACCGCCTTTTCCAGGGCGGAACAGGTTTCAGCGTCCCCGCCGTTATCGGTGCAGCCAGCGGTATCCACACCGGACACCACTTTTTCCAGGGCTGTACCAGCCTTGGTGTAGGCGGCCGTAGCTTCATCGAGCGCTTTAGCGCGGTTGTTATGGGCCACAACCGCCCATAGGCCAGCCCCCAGCAGCACTACAGCCATAACGCCGGCAATAATCGCCGCGATCTTCTTCCGGGACATCTTTGATTTTCCTCTATATTTATGCACCGTGCTTTGGTTACCAGAATAGCGGTGCGCGGTAGGGTATAGGCGGCTAACACCAACCTCGTTCCAGCGGACTCGGCCAGCTACGCGGCCGGGGAGCTGGTGGCGCGGGCACGGCCGAGGTGAGCTGCATGCCCGAGGTGAGCTGCGCGCCTGATGGGCCGGTGGCGCGCAGCTGCGTCGTCGTTCTTAATGCGCGCTACCAACGGTCAGATCAACGAAAGCATCGGCCGCAGCGACCGGTTCGCGCAAGAGCTTCTCGGACATGAACGCGGCCATCGCCTCCCAACGCTGCGCGTCCTGCACCCCGAGCGGAGTGCGCCCGGCGTAAAGCTCAATGGTATTCGCGAGGACTTTCTCAGCCGCGGCCGCGTTATCCGCTTCGCGCAGAGCCGGCACATGCTTTGCTGTGATCTCCACGGTTTCCTTCGGGTTGCTGCGCGCGAAGTTCACCGCGCGGTCAAGAGCTGCGAGCATGCGGGTGAAATCATCGCGATGGGCATCCGCGGTGGAGCGCAGCGAACCGAGCCCCACGCCCACGAGCGGCAGCCCGCCCGGGAGCATCTCGATAGTGCGCACCGGCACCCCCTGGCGTTCCACGCTGGGAACATCGGAGTTACGGAAGCCGATAATCGCGTCCACTTCCCCGCTGGCCAGGGCCGCGGCCTGGGTGTAACCGATGTAGTTCACGCTAATATCCGATTCACTCCAGTTGTGGGCGGCCATGAGCGCCTGGAGCGCATAGTAGTTTTCCCCATACGGGCCGGGCAGCCCGACGCGGCGGCCGGCCAGGTCAGCGGCGCTCTTGATCGGGGAATCAGCCGGCACGATGAGCGTGACGGGGTAATCCTGGTACATCGTGGCCCAATTGACCACGTTGATGCCGTTGGAGCGGCCTTCCATCATTTCATCGCCGCCCGCGAAGACCACATCCTCGCTGCCGCTGGAAAGCGCGCCGAGGAGGGATTCTTGGGCGCCGTGGTGACGCAGCGTGATATCAAGCCCGGCCTCGCGGAAATAACCCTGGTCTTCGGCCACGTAGAAGGGCGCGAATTGGATATCGGGAACATAGGTGAGGCCAACGGTGAGGGAAGCGGAGGCGCTCGCGGTAGTTGGCTGCACGGCGGCGGGCGAGGTG
This sequence comes from Actinotignum urematis, assembly GCF_051264595.1. Classification (NCBI taxonomy): domain Bacteria; kingdom Bacillati; phylum Actinomycetota; class Actinomycetes; order Actinomycetales; family Actinomycetaceae; genus Actinotignum; species Actinotignum urematis. The sequence continues at coordinate 128,658 of NZ_JBOZBG010000003.1, forward strand.
CTTTCACCGTTTTTATCCGCGCCACCTCCCGCACATCCGGCCAAGCCGAGGGTAGCTGCCGCGAGTGTGGCAATGAGTCGTTTCATGGGTGTCCTTTCTTGTGTGGTGCGCTTCTATGCGCTGGGGTCTTGTTGGGGCGTGAGCTGGGGCTTTGGGTTGGGTTTTGGCGGCGAGCGTTATCGCACCGGATCGTTACCGCACGGCATCGTTACCGCACCGCCGCGGTCACGTGTTTTTCGATGGTAAAGATAAGCAGGTAGATGCTGATGGCGGCGGCGGCCATGACGACGATGACAGCGAACATCCCGGTGATATCTCCGGTGGGTTGGGCGCGCGAAAGTTCGGTGCCCAGGCCCGCTCCCCCGATGATCATTTCGCCGACGACGGCGCCGGTGATGGAAAGGGTGAATCCGGTGCGCAGGCCGGCCAGGATGGAAGGCGCGGCCAGGGGCACGATGATGGGGAACAGGAGGGTGAGCCCAGCGGCGCCGTCGAGCCGAGCTGCGGCGATGACGTCGCGGTCGATAGCGTGCACGCCCACCGAGGTCGAGACGATAATCGGGAAAATCACCATGATGGTGCAGAGCACGACGATGGAGGGCATCCCGTAGCCAATCCACACCACGAGGAGCGGCGCAAGGGCCACTGCGGGGACGGCTTGTGAGGCGGCGAGGAAGGGTTGGAGTGCGCTGTTGAGGAGGTGCCAGCGGGCGAGGGCGATGCCGAGGGGAATTCCGAGGAGGGCCGCCCAGGCACAACCGGTGAGGGCCGCGGTGAGGGTGTTGGCCAGTGCGCTGAGAAGGTAGGGCGGGTGGTCGCCGATTCCGAGGAGTGCGGTGGCCAGGCGCTGCCCGACCGCGCCGGGTGTGGGAAGGAGATGTTCGGGCACCAGGTGGGCACGCGTGACCACCACCCAGAGGAGAAAAACCGCGAGGAGAGAAAGGGTGGCGGGTACCCACGCGGTGCGAGGCGAGCGCGGGCGTGGGTGAGAGTTGCGGCGCACAGTGTTCACGTCCTGGTTCCTGACCTTCCCGATGGCCGGGAATGATGAAACCGGGAGACGCTGACGCCGCGGCACACCGAAATAGAGTAGCCGAAGCAGGGCTTGGAGCCCTTCGATGCGCCTCCCATCCGGACTGTTACCGTCGGTTGGGGAATTCCACCCCATCGGCCACGTGCGTGGTTCGCGGACTGTTACCGCCGGTTCAGACTTTCACTGACCCCGGTGCATCGTGTTCTATATTAGCCCTTCGGGTGCTGGCGCGCACCCGTGGTTAATTTGCGGCGTGCTGCAACGTGCGTGTGCTTAGTTTTCTGCGTGCAGGCGCGCGTCCCTAGATTGAGGCGTGCTGGCACGCGCCCGCGGCGAGTTCGCGGAGCTTCTCCACTTCGGTGTAGGCGTCCTCCGCGCGGAATACCGCCGATCCCGCCACGAAGTTATTGGCTCCGGCAGCCGCAGCCTGTTCGATGGTGGAGCGGGAAATGCCGCCGTCTACCTGGATCCACACGTCCAAGCCGGCTGCTTCAATTGCGCGCCGGGTGCGGGTGACTTTCGGCATCATCGTTTCGATGAAGCTCTGCCCGCCGAATCCCGGTTCCACGGTCATGATGAGGATCATGTCGAATTCGTTGAGGATATCGAGATACGGCTCGATTGGGCTGGCTGGTTTGAGGGCGAGTCCGGCGCGGGCGCCCTGCGCGCGCAGTTCGCGGGCGAGGCGCAGCGGGGCTTGGCAGGCTTCGGCATGGAAGGTGACGGAGGCGGCTCCTGCCTCAGCGTAGGCGGGGGCCCACCGATCCGGGTTCTCAATCATGAGGTGCGCGTCCAGTGGAACACTGGTTGCCTGCGCCGCCGCCTCAAAAATGGGCAGGCCGAGCGCGAGGTTGGGGACAAAATGATTGTCCATAATATCCACGTGCACGAAATCGGCGTTGGAGATTTTCTCCAGTTCATCAGCGAGATGCCCGAAATCGCAGTTGAGGATTGAGGGGGAAATCTTCACGTCCATGATGGTCCTTTCAAGAGCGCCGCGCTGCGGGCGCGGGGGCGGTTGCGGGTTTGAGGATGCGTGCCATGTACATGGCGTCCGTGTGATGGATATCAGGCCAGAGTTGCACGGTCATTCCGCGGGAGGCGACCGGGCGCAGGGCCCGCCGGTTCGCGGTGACGGTCACGTCTCCGAGTTCCGCTCCTTCGGTGCGTTCCAGGAAGGCGGAGATGACGTCGCGGGTTTCCGCGAGTACCGGAGAGCAGGTGGTGTAGAGCAGCAGTCCGCCGGGGCGCAGGGCCCGGTAGGCGGAGTCGAGGAGTTCGCCTTGGAGTTGCGTGAGTGCGCCCAGGTCGCTTTCTTTTTTGCGCCACCGCGCTTCAGGGCGACGACGCAGCGCTCCCAAGCCAGAACATGGGGCATCCACGAGGATCCTGTCATAGCTATCCGGTTCCTGAGCGCCAATATCCCGCCCATCGCCTTCCCGCAACGCCACGGTAGCCGCCCAGGGTGCAACGTTTTCTTCCACGAGATCGAGGCGGTGAGCCTGGGGTTCATTCGCGAATACCCGGGCCCCGCGCCGGGCCGCCGTAGCGGCGATAGTTGCGGTTTTCCCGCCCGGGCCGGCGCACATATCCAGCCAGGATTCATCCTTCCCGGAAATGGAGGACTCGGTAACAACAGCGGAGATCAACTGTGAGCCCTCATCTTGGACGCCGGCGACCCCGTCGCGCACGGGCCAGAGCCGATGCGGGTCACCGGAGGCTAGCAGCACTGCGCTGGGCACCAGGTAGGGATCTTCCCACGTCATTTTGGCACGTTCAATCCGGGCTTTGAGGTGCTCGGGTGAGATATTGCGGCAGGCCAGCGCCACTTTCGCTGGCGTGTTATTAGCTTCGAGAACGGCTTCTACTTCGGTTGAGCGCCCAGCGGCCGCGAGAGAGGCTTCCAGCTGGCGCACAATCCAGCGTGGGTGGGAATGCCAGACCGCCAGGAATTCTTCCCGGGATGCGGTGCTGTTTTCGATAATTCCGCGCCAGGCATCCCGGCGCTCGGAGACTCGGCGCAGCACGGCATTGACGAAACCGGCGATTCCCTGCCCGAGTTCATTGCGGGCTAGCGCAACTGTTTCGTTAATGGCCGCGTGGGGTGGTGTTTTCAGTTCGATGAGCTGGTAGCAGCCCAGGCGGAGCAGATCGAGGGCACCCGGGTCAATTTCTGCGAGGGTACGGCCTTGGGAGCAGCGGGCGATCATGGCATCCCAGCGGCCTTGAAGCCGCAAGGTCCCGTAGGCGAGGTTGGTGGCGAAGGCGGCGTCGCTCCGATTGAGGCGCGCCCGGCTGACCATGCCCGGGAGGATGAGATTAGCGTAGGCATCTTCGGTATGGACTGCCCGCAGTGCGTCATAGGCAACGAGGCGGGCGTGGTTCGATGACTGGCGGCGTGGTACCCAGCCGGCGGGGCGCTCATTCATGCTGGCCCTCCTTCACCTCGGCATCGAAACGGGTGTGCTCGGCCAGCCGGGCGCCGTTGAGCCAGGCAGAGGCCTCCATATGTGCTTTGCCAGGCGGGGCAACCCGCAGTAACTGGATTGTTCCTTCCCCGCAGCCGACCACGCCGCCCGGACCGATTTCGCCCGGTGCCAGGGTCACGCGTGTGGCGGGGGCTTCGGGTGTTTCGGGTGTTTCAGACGTTTCGGGCGCAATGACGCGCACCGATTCGATTTTGAAGCGCTGCCCGTTGAGAGTGGTCCAGGCACCGGGGGCCGGATTGGCGGCGCGGACGCGATCCGCGATGCGCTGGGCGGGCCACTCCCAGTTCACCCGCGCCCAGGAAGAATCGAATTGCGGGGCGAGGGTCACCTCCCCGCTTTGAGGCTGCGCGTGGGCGCTGCCGGCGGCAATGGCGTGGAGGGTATCGCTCAACTGGCGCGCCCCGGATTGTGCCAGGCGGGCGAGCAGCTCTCCAGCGGTTTCCTCAGCCCCGATCTGAGTGGCTTCACTCGCGAAAACGGGGCCGGTATCCAGGCCTTGTTCTATCTGGAAGACGCTGGTTCCGGTGGTGGTATCCCCCGCGGCAATCGCGTAATTGACTGGCGCTGCCCCGCGCCAGCGCGGCAGGAGGGAGAAGTGCAGGTTGAGCCAGCCGTGGCGCGGCACGTTGAGTAGCGCGGGCGGAATAATGAGCCCGTAGGCAACCACCGCGACGGCTTCGGGAGCAAGTTCAGCGATCTGTTCCTGAATCGCGCCGTCTTTCAAGGTGCGGGGAGTGAGCACGGGAATACCTAGTTCTGTTGCCGCGCGGTGTACCGGCGAAGGTGTGAGCACCCGTTTGCGACCCTGGGGTGCCGGGGCGCGAGTGAGCACCCCAGCGATATCGAAGCCTTCATCATGCAGTAGTTGCAAGGCCGGGACTGCGGTCTCCGGTGTTCCTGCGAATAATATTCTCACGTGTCAATCCTACCTAGTTCTTTTCTGTGCCTATCTCATCCGGGCTCGTTACAGGGGCGGATTGACCTGTAAACGCAGTGAGCCGCCCAAGCGTTGGGCGGAGTAGGCGCCGTAGGTTTTTCGTGCCTGCCGGGTCAGGGTGATTCCGCGGGAGAGTTCTGCCCGGGCATACACAGTGATTTCTGCCGGGCGCGCCCCCGGCACCGGGCCAAGCAGGACGATTCCGGAGGCTAGCTCGAAGGCTCCTCCGGTAAGCAGATCAGCTTCTGTTTCTTTCCCGCTCTCCGGCTGCCATTCTTTGGTACCGGTACCGGGGGAAAACTGGGTGAAGAGATGCTCACCATACGCATCCTGGGCACTTTGCGTTCCCTGCGTACCGCGCGCCCCGGCCGCGCTTCTCACAGCCGCCGCGACTTCCCCGCGATTGAGCGCGGCGCGCAGCATGGCAAGGTAGGTACGCACATCCCCACTGGCCCCGGTGATTCCCACCCAGGTTGCGGTGGGAGGCAAATCCAGTTCGGCCCGTTGTTCGAGCAGCTCAGCGGCATATTCGCCCAATTCCCATCGGGCGATCCGGTTGAGGAGTTCAGGTGGCGCTCCCCCGGCTACCAACATATGGCCGCCTTCTCCCGCGCAGCGCACCCGGGCCGCGACCCGCGCGAGCACCCGAATAAAACGCGTTTCAGCACCCAGGCCTTCCCCGAGAAGGTAGCGTGCATCCAGCACCAATGCAGCGGCGAATCCACCTTCGGCTTCCGGTTCCGCACCCGGGGTTGCTACCACGATCCGCGGGCGCTGGGAGACCTTCCCAATAATGCCCTCCGGGGAGTGGGCTCCGGAGAGAATAATGCCCACCCCGGGGAAAGCCCGCCCGATTTCTTCTGCGGTGCGCGCTGAACCAATCCGGATAGCTCGCAGTTTCCCGTTGTGGCAGTGCTGGCAGCGCCACGGGTGGACCCGCACCCCGCACCGTTGGCATTGCAGAGGATCATGCGGCCTGCCCTGGGCCAAGTTCCCTCCGCAGATCGCGCATAGGGCACGCTCCCCACAATAGGCGCAGCACAGTGCCGGGATGTACCCGCTGCGCGGCACCACAATAAGAACCGGGCCATCTTCCAGGGCCCGCCGCAGAATAGGGAACGCTGGTTGGGGAAGGCGTAAATGATCCGCTTCTCCCCCGGGCCACTGGTGCGGGCCGGAAATATTCGGAAGCGCGGCGCGGCGCGCTGCCGCGGTACCATCCAGCAAGGTGATGCGGTGTTCGGATAGCAATTGCGCGCATTCTTCACTCACATAGGGTGAGAAAGCGAGGAACGCAGCGTTTTCCCGCCGTGCCCGTTCCAGTACCACGTCACGCGCGGCCAGATAGGGCGCGCGGATATCCCGCAGGGTGGAGGCGGCATCATCCATGATGATGGCAAGCCCCAGGTCAGTGAGCGGTGCCCAGGCGGCCCCGCGGGTGCCCACTACGATACGTGATTGCCCCGAAAGCACGCTCAAAAAAGCACGGTAGCGTTTTTCATGCGATTCTTCGGAGACCATGAGGGTGGGCTTTTCCCCCACCCGGGTAGCGAGGGTAGCTAGCAGCGTTCGTGCCGCGCGGGTGGTGGGAACAACCAGGAGGACGCTACGCCCGGCGCGCCGCACTGCTTGCACGGCCCGAACCAGGAGCTCTACTCCCCCGGCGGGCCCGGGTAGCGCAGCCATGCAGGCCCGCACGGCTTTCCCGGCCCCGAGCGCCGCAAGGAATTCCGGCCCACCCCGATAGGCTTCCCAGGGCCCCGGTTCAGGAGCCGGGCGCGGGCTGGCCAAAGGAATAGCCTCCTGGGCATCGGCCAAGAATTCTTTCGCGGCGCGCGCGTGCCGTTCCGGGATAGCGGCCCGCAAAATATCAGCAACCGTTCCGGCGTATTTATCGGCAAGAGTGCGGGCAACCGAGTACACCGATGCGGTGAGAACGGGGTGTTCCGAGACTACTCGGTACAGGGGGCGCAGCCGCCCGCTGCCTTCCGTGGTGGCATCCCGGGCAACGATGAATCCGCCCACCCGTTGCGCACCGAGATCTACCACCACCCGGGTTCCCACCCGGGCACTATCCGCGAATTTTTCGGGAATAAGGTAGTCAAATACCCGGTCCATATGGGGTTGGGAATGAAGCACATGAACATGCGCCACGGGATTGGGCACCTTGGAGCGCACGCGGGTGCGTGCAGGGCGCGCCTCAAGCAGGGCGCCCTGCTCCCCCATGAGGGGGAGGGCATCGAAATCAAAGAGTGTGCTCTCCATGCAACCTAGGATATCCCGGCCCTACGACAGAAAAATCCGCCGCGAAACTTCAGGGCCTAGAGACCTCAGATATCTGAGATACCTCAGGTCGCCCTACCTCAGTCATCCCTAGATAGAGCGGAGAAGTTCTTCAACCCGATCCGTTTTCTCCCAGGTGAATTCGGGAAGTTCCCGCCCGAAATGACCGTAGGAAGCCGTCTTCGCGAAAATGGGGCGCTTGAGTTCCAGGGCGTCGATAATCGCCGCGGGGCGGAAATCGAAGACCTTCTGAACCGCGTTTTCGATGCGGCCCAGTTCTTCTGTTTCCGTGCCGAAAGTATCCAGGCGCACGGATACCGGGTGGGCGCGCCCGATCGCGTAGGCCAGCTGGAGTTCGCACCGGGAAGCGAGCCCGGCGGCAACCACATTCTTGGCCGCCCAGCGCGCCGCGTAGGCCGCGCTGCGATCCACCTTGGAGGCGTCTTTACCGGAAAAAGCCCCACCGCCGTGCCGGGCCATCCCGCCGTAGGTGTCCACGATGATCTTGCGGCCGGTCACTCCGGCGTCGCCCATCGGTCCTCCCACCACGAAACGCCCCGAGGGGTTAACGAGAAGCGAGAATTTATCGGTATCAATATCGATATTTTCTTCTTCGAGGACGGGTGTGACCACGTGGTCGCGCAGGGTTTCCGTGAGCCAGTCACGCTGCACATTTTCATCGTGCTGGCTGGAGATGACCACGGTATTGAGGGCCACGGGCCGCGCGCCTTCGTAGTCAATGGTGACCTGCGTTTTCCCGTCGGGGCGCAGCCCGGGGACCACGCCTTCGCGCCGCACGAGTGCCAGGCGTTCGGCAAAGCGATGGGCGAGCAGAATGGGCGCGGGCATAAGCGTTTTGGTTTCATTGCAGGCGTACCCGAACATGAGGCCCTGGTCTCCGGCGCCCTGCAGGTCGAAATGATCGTATTCGGATTCCTGGCTTTCCCGCCGTTCCAGGGAGGTATTCACGCCAGCGGCAATATCCGGGCTTTGCTCATCGATGGAAATCGTCACGCCGCAAGAATTTCCGTCAAAGCCGACCTGCGAGGAGTTGTACCCGATCCCGGTCACCACATTGCGGATAATATGAGCGATATCCGCGTAGGCATCCGTGGTCACTTCACCGGCCACGTGCACCAATCCCGTGGTCACCATGGTCTCCACGGCGACGCGCGAATTCTCATCCGACGCGAGCAGCGCGTCAAGAATGGAATCGGAGATGAGGTCACACACCTTATCGGGGTGTCCTTCCGTGACCGATTCGGACGTGAACGGTTGCCGGTAATGCATCGTATCCCCTCGCTATTTCAAACTATTTCGTCAGTATTAGTCACCAGCGGCTGGCAGGTAAGGCAAGCCTTATTCTATACGCGCTCGGTGGTGAAGTGATCGGCTATAAGGCCCGCAATGATAACAGCCATCTGGGCTTTGGTGCCCGCTCCGCTCGCGATGATCTCACCCGCTGGCGTGACCACGGTGATCTCGGTAGGTACCTCGCCGAATCCTGCTTTCTCCCCCACCCGGTTGATGACAAGTAAATCAGCGCCTTTGCGCCGCGCTTTTTCCCGTCCGTAATCCAAGACGGTTCCGCCCGCGTCCCCGGTTTCCGCCGCGAAACCCACGATGAGCTGGCCAGTCCGGCGCCGTTTATGTGAAATATCAGCCAAAATATCGGGGTTTTCCACCAGTTCGACAACGCGCGTGCCGCTGCCGTCTTTTTTCTGTTTGCTCGCGGCGGTTTCGGCCGGGCGGAAATCTGCCACCGCCGCGCTCATGACCACGCCATCCACATCCTTCACCCGCGCCAGAACCGCTTCGTGAAGATCGCGTGCCGAACTGACCGGAACAATCTCAGCTCCCGGAGCAAGTGCGGTAATATCGCGGCTTACATGGGCCGCTAGCACGGTGACCTGCGCGCCGCGCTCTAACAAGGCGCGCGCAATTTCCAAGCCGAAGCGCCCCGAGGAGCGGTTGCCGATAAAACGAACCGGGTCGAGAGCCTCGTGAGTACCGCCCGCGGTAACGAGAATATGCCGCCCGCGCAGCGACACGTGCTCAGCAGTATCCTGCATGGCGCGCGTTTCCGGGTTGTCGCCGGTGAGGATAGCCCAGGCGTGCGCGAAGATCTCTTCCGGTTCGGGCAGCCGCCCGGGCCCTGAATCCGCCCCGGTGAGGCGCCCGGTGGCGGGTGGAATAATATGCACCCCGCGTGCCTGGAGCACCGCAATATTTTCTTGAGTGGCCGGATGTTCCCACATTTGGGTATGCATCGCCGGTGCCATGACGACCGGGCATTGCGCCCCCAGCAAGGTGTTGAGGAGGAGGTTATCGGCTATGCCTGCCCGGGCTTTCGCGACGGTATTCGCAGTTGCCGGGGCAATCACAATGAGATCGGCTTCTTTTCCGAGCCGAACATGCGCGACTTCATCAGCGTGTTCGCTGGTGCGCACCAGAACGGGATGGTGGGTGAGAGCTTCCCACGTGGTGGCCCCGACCATCTCCAGGGCGGCCGGGGTGGGAATAACATGCACATCCGCACCGGCTTTCACAAAAAGCCGGACGAGGTAGGCCGCTTTATAGGCGGCGATACCTCCGGTCACGCCGATAACGACGCGCGGCGTGTGCTCTACTTTTCGTCCAGCTGCCATTCGAGCTTGTCCTCGGCGATTTCACGCAGCGCGATGGACAGGGGCTTTTCTTCCGGTTCCGCCGAGACAAGCGCACCGTAATGCTCGATATTGCCGTCCCCGCGCGCCATTTCCTGCTTGTAGGAGTTGATCTGACGCGCACGATCCGCTGAAAGCACGCACAGCGCGTACTTCGAGTCAATCTTTGCGAGAAGATCATCAATGGGCGGGTTGGTAATACCTTCGGGTTCCGGAACAGTTCCGAACATGTAGTTCCCTTCTGGATAAACGTGGCACCGCGTGCGGGTACCACCGTGAAGCTTCGGCCTTTTATTCTAACGCTTTGGGGCGATGAGGTCGAGGATTTCGCCGGTGGCACGTGCCACGGTGTCATTTACGACGACGGCGTCAAACTCCTCCTGCGCAGCTAATTCGCCACGGGCGGTTTCCAGGCGGCGGTCGATGGCCTCCTCGGTTTCGGTACCGCGCCCCCGAAGCCGCGCCTCAAGTTCTTGGAACGACGGCGGGGCTAGAAAAATCTGGAAAGCTTCGGGCAGCGACTGGCGAACCTGGCGCGCCCCTGCCAGATCGATTTCGAGAAGCGGAATTTTTCCCGCTGCGTATGCTTCCAGCACGGGTTGGCGCGGGGTTCCGTAACGGTGCTTCCCGTGGACAACGGCCCATTCGAGCATCTCCCCGCTTTCCACGAGGTGATCGAAGTGTTCATCATCCACGAAGAAGTAGGATTCCCCTTCGCGTTCCCCCGGGCGAGGGGCGCGCGTGGTGGCAGAAATGGAGAGCCAGATGCGCGGCTCCCGCTCAAGGAGCTGCGCAACCACGGTTCCTTTCCCTACCCCGGAAGGGCCGGCAAGCACGCAGATACGGCGATGATCCTCAGGTGTCATGACATTTATTCTGCCACAGCCCTACGACACAATTTTCGCTCGCGTTTTTCTGTGCCGGCCGCCGGGAGTAGTTGAGTCCTGCCCGGGCTCAGCCTTTAACCGAAAAGCGCGATGAGGGCCGCGGTTTGATGTACACCCAACCCGCGCACGCGCCGGGAAGGAGCGATCCCAATATCGGCCATGGCCCGCGCGGCCTTGGCTTCACCGATACCGGGAAGTGCCCGCAGCAGCACACTGGCGCGGGTGCGCGCAACGACCGGGTCATCACGCTGAGCCAAAACCTCCGAAAGGTGCAGCTGTCCGGATTTCAGTTGCTGCAAAAGTTCCGCGCGGCGCCGCCGTGTTTCGGCGGCCTTATCCAAAGCGGCGAGACGCTGCTCCGGAGTAAGTGGTGGTACCTCCACAGTGTCCCCTTTCTAGCGCATCAGATATACCCTGGTGCTCATAACAATTCCGTCAACATCAGTCACGGCGACGCTGACGCTACGAAACTTCTTCGTCTTGTTAGTAGCGTAGAGCGAAATAGCGCTAAATAATATAAGAAGCCACGCCCTTGTTTTTTTATAAAACCATCGCGGCAGGTCAGCGCCGCGGCTTGTGACGAAGTTCGCGACCAGTAGCGGCGTCCGGGTAGGCTACAGCCATGGAAACGACCCGGATTGACGTGTGGCTATGGAGTGTGCGCCAGTGCAAAACCCGCTCGCTCGCCACCTCCGAATGCAAGGCTGGCCACGTGCGCATCAACGATGAACCGGTCAAGCCCGCCGCGAAAGTCCGTGTCGGTGATGTGGTGCGCTACCGGGTGGAAGGTTTTGATCGGATCCTCAAAGTTACCGGAATTATTACCAAGCGGACGAGCGCTCCGCTGGCCCGGGAAAATTACGAGGATCTCACCCCGGTGCGGGAGAAAGTTTATCTGCCGGTGATGCGCCGCGATCCTGGTAGCGGCCGCCCCACGAAGAAAGAACGGCGCGAACTCGACCGCCTTTTCGGCCGCAATTCCAATTACGGCCGCCGGTAACCCCGCGGATCCCGGGGATGCACAACTATCGTGGCCTATAGGACACCAGGGGCTGCGTAACGAAATTTCACATGCACAAAATGGCGAGTTTCCGTGAGATTTTCACGGAAACTCGCCATGAGGTACTGGTTGTCAGAGAAACTCTTATTCTTCTACGCCAACTTCGCCGGCTTCGGGAGTATCCAACTGGCCGGTGCGGATAGCGGCGATGAGGCCCGCCTCATCGGATTCCGAAGGCTCGCTTTCTTCGCCAGATTCCACCGCGCTAGCGGCGTCGTCGTTCTGAAGAATGGGTGTGCTGCCGCTTTCCTCACGTTCGCGGATATCGGCAGCCTTGTTGAGCACGCCCATCACGAAACCGACCGAGCGGTCCGTGGAGAATTCGCGCACTAGGTTGGTCCACTCCACGATCACGGCACCGCGGAAAGTCCCCAGGTACATGAGTTCGGCAACCGCACCGCGCAAAGCGCTGCGATCCACCGCGTTCATGCGCTCGAGCGACCAATCTTCCGAGGAGGCCTCAATGAGGGTATCCACCTGCGAGATTTGCTGCGCGTAAGCGGTCACGATCTGCGAGCCGAATTCCCCGATGGGAACCTGGGCCGTGGAGACACGCTGGCGTTCGGCAAGGAGCTCGAGAATACCCGCTTCCGAGGTGATGTTCTTTTCATCAGCTTCGAAAAGCACATCCAAGGCGCGATGGCGCTGGGTGGAACGGCCCGTGGACCGGCGTTTCTTCTGTTTAGCCATTAGTCGTTCGCCCGGGAAATGTATTCACCGGTGCGCGTATCAACCTTAATCTTGTCCCCAATATTGAGGAAGAGCGGCACCTGGAGTTCGTAACCCGTCTGCACCGTGGCCGGCTTGGTGCCCGCATTCGAGCGGTCGCCCTGAAGACCCGGTTCGGTTTCCGTCACTTCGAGGATCACCGAAGCCGGCAGTTCCACGAACAGCACATTACCTTCGTGGAAAGCGACGATGGCCTTCTGGTTTTCCAGCAGGAAGTTCGCGAGATTGCCCATAACTTCAGCGGTGACGGGAACCTGTTCGTAGGTATCCTCATCCATGAAGATGAAATCGGTGCCGTCATGGTAGAGGTACTGCATATCGCGGCGGTCCACGGTGGCGGTTTCGACCTTAATGCCCGCGTTGAGGGTGCGATCCACAGTTTTGCCGGAGAGGACATTCTTCAGCTTGGTCCGCACGAAAGCGGGGCCCTTGCCCGGCTTGACGTGCTGGAACTCAACAACCTGCCACAGCTGGTTGTCGAATACCAGGACCATGCCATTCTTCAAATCATTGGTTGTTGCCACAAGGTATCCTTTCAGAAATAGTCCTCCCCAAGTTTACACGGGGAGTTTCATCTTTGCGACGCACACGCCTCCAAAGCCGCGCGGATCCGGCGTACCACCCGGTGCGGGGAGCCCCCGTCGGAGGTCACCGTCACGCTGGCGATATCGCGGTAGAGCGGAGTGCGTTCCCGGTCCAGTTCGCGCAGCCGCGCCGCCGGATTATCCTCGAGGAGCGGGCGGCGGGTGCGTGATCCGGTAATACGCCGCACCAAAATATCCATCCGCGCTTCGATAAGAACCACGGGATAGCCGCGCAGTGCCCGGCGGGTGGCCTCACTCAAAATAGCGCCTCCCCCCAGGGAGAGCACGCCGTCAAAATCCGCGAGAGTGCGCGCGATAATATCGGCTTCCAGCCGCCGGAATCCCTCTTCCCCTACCGTCTGGAAAATCTCCGGGATGCTCTGCCCGGTTTCGCTGACGATAAGAGCGTCCGAATCGGCGAAAGGAAGCTCTAGATCCTTGGCCAGCAGCTTTCCCACGGTCGATTTGCCCACTCCCGGCATCCCGACCAGCACTGCCCGCACGCTCATCGGCGTTCCTCCGGGATGCGGTTCAGGTAGGCGTGCACCGCCGCTTGGGTATCACCGAGGGTATCCCCTCCGAATTTATCCTGGAGTGCTTCCGCGAGTACCAAGGCCATCATCGCTTCGCAGATAACCGCTCCGGGAACCACGGCGGTGGCATCGCTGCGCTGGTGGAGCGCGGTGGTGGCTTCCCCGGTTTCGGTATCGATAGTACGCAGGGCCCGCGGGACGGTAGAAATCGGCTTGAAAGCAACCCGTACCCGGATCGTTTCGCCGTTGGACATGCCGCCTTCGATGCCACCCGCCCGATTGGTCAGGCGGTGCACGCCATCTTCCGTGCGGACAATCTCATCATGGGCCTGGCTGCCGGGCCTGCTGGCGGTGGCGAATCCGTCCCCGATTTCCACGCCTTTGACGGCTTGGATCGACATCATGGCGCGGGCCAGTTCCGCATCAAGACGCCCGTAGGGGGTTGCGTAACTGCCCAAGCCTTGCGGCACGCCGTAGGCAAGAATTTCGACGACGCCGCCCAGGGTATCCCCCGCGCTTTTCGCCCGATCAACTTCATCCATCATGGCCTGCGCCGTGGCCTCATCCAGGCAGCGCACCGGCGAAGCATCGAGAGCCGCGGCATCGCCCGGCCCCGGAACGGTATCCGAAGTGTCACTCACGGAGCCGATGGCTACCACCCGGGAAAGAATGGTGATTCCGGCGCTTTGGTTCGCGTACTCGCGGGCGATGGCACCCAGAGCCACCCGGGCCGCGGTTTCCCGGGCCGAGGCGCGTTCGAGGACATTCCGAGCATCGCTGTGATCGTATTTATTCATGCCGGTGAGATCGGCGTGCCCGGGCCGGGGCGCGGTGAGGCGCTTATTACGGGCAAGTTCTTGGCTATCTCCCCGCCCGGCATTACGCAGCAGGGCTTCGGGTGGGACCGGATCAACGGACATGACCGCTTCCCATTTGGGCCATTCGGAATTCTCAATAACGAGGGCAATGGGTGAACCGAGGGTGGCTCCGTGCCGCAATCCGGTAAGAACGTGCAGCTTATCCTGTTCGAATTTCTGGCGGGCACCGCGACCGTAGCCGAGCCGGCGGCGGGCCAATTGATCGCGAATGGTATCCGAACTCAGGCTCAGGCCCGCCGGGATCCCCTCGATGAGTGCCACGAGGGCTGCTCCGTGGGATTCCCCCGCTGTTGACCACCGAATCATGCGCCGTCCTTCCCCGTTCCTATGTTCATAGGTCCCGCTACCCGTTCTGATACCAGATGAGTAAGCGGTTCCGTTCCGCCCGCTGTAGCCCAGTGCTACCGGGATGCAGGCGCCTACCTATCCTAGCCCGGCAAGCCAGGCGAGGGCGCCACCGCCCATGAGCCACGGCCCGAGCGGCACCGCATCAGCCAGGGTGAGCCGAGCGCTCAGCACCCGTACCGCGGCAAAGATACCCGCGCCCAGCACACTGAGGAGTAGGGTGAGCCCGAGCTGCGGGCCCGTCCACCATCCCAGCACGATAAGCATTTTGACATCACCCCAGCCGAGCTGGGCGAAGCGATGCGCCACGTAGCCGCCCAGGCCGGCCACGGCTCCGATAGCGAGATCCTCCCACTGCCCGCGCAGCGCTATCCCCGTGAGGGCAGCTCCCCCGGCCGCGGCCAGCAGCGGATCGGGAAGGAGCTGCACCCGCGCATCCACCACCGCGGCAAGCGCCAGGAATGCCCCGCACACGCCCTCACAAAGAAGCGCAAGCGCACCGGCGCCTAAAAGTGTTCCGGCCGCCAGGAGCGCGCCAGCAGCGCCAGCAGCACCAGCATCACTAACCGGGCGCCCACTGGCAAGCGCACCTACCGCGCGCGACCATCCCAGCCCTGCCCAGCACAGGCTCAGGCCCAGCAGGAGCACGACCGCTACCGGTGGGCTGAGGGTACCGCGCAGGATGCGCTCGCGAGAAAAGAAGGTCATGCGCTCAGATTACGGATGACCCAGCGCCTCAACCAGCCCCAGCTTGCCCCCTGTGGATAGCACCGCCATTTGGGCAACCTGGGGATAAGTACCGGCACCGCCGAATCGGCACGTGCCAAAGCAGCTTGCGCCGTCGTACCTATACGCGGCTGCGCTAATGGTCCTTTTTCTCTCCGTCCGGATGCGCGGCGTACCACTCGCGGAATTCGGCCTGGAAACGCATCTGTTCCTCGTAATCGGCCGTGAACTTCGTTTCCCCGGTTTCCAGATTCACGGTGGTGAAGTAGAGCCAATTGCCCTCGGCCGGATTGACGGCCGCTTCAATGGCCTCCACCCCGGGTGCCCCGATAGCGGTGGGCGGTAGGCCCTTCACCCGGTAGGTGTTATAGGGATTATCCGCGTCCAGTTCGGCCCGGGTGGGTACCCCGCCGGATTTACCCACCCCGTAAAGCACGGTGGAATCCATCTGGAGCCGCCCGGCGACCTCCGGGGCGTTATCCCCGAGCCGGTTCTCGATAACCCGGGCAACTTTCGGATAATCAGCCGGGTGCCCTTCACGTTCCACGATAGAGGCCGTGGTGAGCACCGCCTGCCACCGGCTCCGCTCCGCACCGCTAGCTTCCAGGCGCCCCACCTGGACCTCCACCATCTGCTGGAGTGCCTCGGTCACCGTGGTATTCGGGTCGAAATCATAGGTGGCGGGCGCCAGCCAGCCTTCCACATTCCCGCCGGCTTCCGCGGGCAGCCCGAGAGCTGCGGCGTCGTTCATCGCATCTTCGACCACGCCAACATCGATATCCATGAGGTTGCCGAGCCGGTCCCGCACCTGCCATTTTGTGAAGCCTTCGGGAATCGTCACCTTAATTGTGGCGGCATTGGCCGGGTCCAGTAGCGCGGATAGCGCGGCCGATGCGGACATCTGCTCGCGCAAGGTATAGGCCCCGGCCTGGATACCCGTGGAGCGCGGGTCGCGGGAAAAGACATCAATAAATGCGCCTTCGGTGGCAACAATATTTTTTTCGGCGAGCACCGCGGCGATCTGCCGCCCGGTGGCTCCTTCCGGAATCCGCACCACGACCTGGCCGGTTCCTTCTCCGCTGTAATCGCGCACGGTATCGGAGCTGTGGAGCAGGCGCGGGAAGAAAATAACAGCCGCCGCGGTGAGCGCGGTGACAAGAAGAACAGTAATAATTCCGGTGGTGATACGACGGCGCCTACGCAAGCGGGCCCGCTCATTGCGCCGCGCCGCGGCTCGGCGCCTCGCCTCCGCGGCATTGCGGCCTTCTGAATTTCGCCCCGATGAGCTGCGCCCGGCCGGTACCCGCCCGGAGCTTCCCCGCCCCTGCGAGCCGCGCCCGTGCGGATGGTTTCCGCGCGCCGTGCCCCGCTGGGAGCCGCCCCGTAACTCGCCGCTTCGCGACGCCGCGCCGCGCAACTCGCCGCCTCGCTGCGAGCCAGCCCCGTGAGACCTCCCCCGCGCACCCGATTGGCGACGGCGCGGGGTATCGGCGTCGTCCGCACTCAAGCGGTCAAAAACGTCACTCATTATCGCCTTTCGCTTCGCTTTGCGCTTCGGTTGTCGCCGCCACGAGTTCGCCGGCAGGTGCGCCGGTGAGCCGCTCTGCTTCCAACGCATTATTAAGAATAACGGTCGCGGCAACCTGGTCAACAACGGCGCGGTGGCGCCGCGAGCTGCGCCCCGCCTCATGCAGCTGTGCGTGGGCGGCCACGGTGGAGAGGCGCTCGTCGAATAGCCGCACCGGCACCGGAGCGATACGCCGGGCTAAACGCCGCGCCCACCTGCGCGAATACCGCGCGGAGGCCCCTTCGCTCCCATCCATATTGCGCGGCAAGCCCACGATCACCTCAATGGCGCCACGCTCGCGCACCTCGCGAGCAACCTCACTCACGTCCGTGCCATTCGCCGGGAGCGTGGCGACCGGAGTGGCGAGGATACCGTCGCTATCGCAACTGGCCACGCCGGTGCGTGCCCGCCCTACATCCACTCCGATCCGTACGCCTCGCCGCATTAGCCGCGCAGCTCCGCTTCCAGAACCGCGAGGGCTTCATCCAGCTTCGTCACGTCCGAGCCGCCGCCCTGCGCGAGGTCCGGCTTACCGCCGCCGCCCCCGCCCAGGATCTTCGCCGCGCGCGAGACCAGCGCCCCGGCCTTCATCCCGGCACTGCGCGCCGCTTCGGACGCCGCCACCACGATGAGGGGCCGCTCATTGCTAATCCCGGTAATAATCACGATGAAATCATCGGAAGGGGCCAGCCGCCCGCGCACTTCCGTGGCGAGCACCCGCAGGTCATCCGCGCTTTCTACCACGCCCAGGTGAGCGCGGTAGAGGGTGCGATTGCCCAGGTGCACGCCCTGGGAAATAACCGTGTCCACCTGCCCCACAATATCCTTCTGGCGCAGCGCCGCGATTTGCTTTTCGGCCGCCTTGAGCTTGCCGAGCATGGTGTCGATACGCTCGGGGAGTTCCTCCGGGCGCACCCCCATCATCGCGGTGAGCTGGGAAACCAGGGCGCGTTCGCGCGCCCCCTGCGCGTAGGCGCTTTCACCCACCAGCGCGTCAATACGGCGCACCCCGGAACCGATGGAGGATTCACCCAGCACGGTAATCATCCCGATTTCCCCGGTATTCGCCACATGGGTGCCGGCGCAGAATTCCCGCGACCAGGCATCATCAATGGAGACCACCCGCACGATATCGCCGTATTTCTCCCCGAAGAGCATCTGCGCCCCGAGTTTCTTGGCTTCTTCAATCGGGTATTCGGCCCACGTGACTTCCAGGTTGTCCTGGAGGCGTTCATTGGCGCGTGCTTCGATCTGCGTCATCACATCCACCGGGATTTGCGAACCGTGCCGGAAGTCGAAACGCAACCGCGAGGGAGCATCCTCGGAGCCGGCCTGGGTGGCCTGCTCACCGATGAACTCGTGGAGCACCTTGTGGATCATATGGGTCGCGGTATGCGCCTGGGCAATCCGATGGCGGCGCAGAGTATCGATCTGCGCGTGCACAATATCGCCCACCGCGATGGTCCCTTCGGTCAGCGAGCCGCGGTGCACATGCAGTCCCTTGACGGGCGCCTGCACGTCAACGACGTCGAACATCCCGCCCCCGGCCACGCTAATGGTGCCGTGATCGGCCAGCTGCCCGCCCATTTCAGCGTAGAAGGGGGTCTTGTCCAAAATAACATCGGCGTCGGAGGGTGCGCTCACCGCCGGCACCGGCACCCCGTTTTCGAGGATGGCCACCACGCGCGCTTCCGCGGCTTTCTCGAAGTAGCCGAGGAAGGAGGTGGGCCCGCCCTGCGCATCGAGAATCTCATGGTACACGTGGGCATCCACGTGCCCGGTTTTCTTCGCCTGCGCATCGGCCCGCGCGCGTTCGCGCTGCTCGGTCATGAGGGCCCGGAAGCCCTTTTCGTCCACGTCCACACCCTTTTCGGCCGCCATTTCCAAGGTGAGATCAATGGGGAATCCGTAGGTGTCATGCAGGGTGAAAGCCGCCGAGCCGGGAATAATCACCTTGCCGGTATGCGGCGCGCTCTTTGCGCTATCCACGGCCGCCGCGAAAATCTGTTCGCCGGTGGCCAGGGTGCGCCGGAAGGCGGCTTCTTCTTCCACCGCCACCTGGCGAATCTGCCCGAAGTTTTCCTCCAGATCGGGGTAGGACTCCTTCATGGCGTTCTTCGAGGTTTCCACCAGGTCGCCGAGGACCGCGGCATCCACCCCGAGCAGGCGGATCGAGCGGATGGCCCGCCGCATGAGCCGGCGCAGCACGTAACCGCGTCCGTCATTGCCCGGGCGCACGCCGTCGTTAATAAGCATCATGGCCGAACGTACGTGGTCGGCGATCACGCGCATGCGGACGTCGTCTTCTTCGTTCGCGCCGTAGGTACGCCCGGTGAGTTCCTGGGTGCGGGCAATAACCGGCCAGACCTCATCGGTTTCGTACATATTATTTTTGCCCTGGAGCAGGAAGGCGATACGTTCCAGGCCCGCGCCGGTATCGATAGCGGTTTGGTCCAGCTCCCCGAGCAACGGGTAGTCCTTTCCGGAGCCTTCCCCGCGCCGGTACTGGTCGAAAACGAGGTTCCACACTTCCAGGTAGCGGTCCCCGCCCGGGTCTACGGTTCCGCCCACGGCGTCCGGCCCGTATTCGGGGCCGCGGTCGTAATGGATTTCCGCGCAGGGGCCGGCCGGTCCGGGCTGGCCCGTGGACCAGAAAATTTCTTCCCGGGTCAGTTTGACGATATGGGCCGGATTGACGCCCACCTCAACGAGCTTGTTGAAGGAGACCTCATCTTCTTCCCAGATGGTCACCCACATCCGCTCGATTTCCAGGCCGTAACCGCCTTCGTCCAGCGGCGCGCACAGCAGCCCGAAGGCCAGGTCGATAGCGCCTTCCTTGAAGTAGTCCCCGAAGGAGAAATTGCCGCACATTTGGAAGAAGGTACCGTGCCGCGTGGTTTTGCCCACGTTATCGATATCATTCGTACGAATGCACTTCTGCACCGAGGCTACCCTCGGCCACGGAGCTCGCTGGGTTCCCACGATATAAGGAATGAAGGGAACCATGCCGGCAATCGTGAACAAAATGGACGGATCGGGCGACACGAGGGGCACGGACGGCTCAATATGATGGTCGTGCTTCGCGAAGTAATCCAGCCAGCGCCGGCGAATCTCAGCGGTGCGCATACGTATTTGTCTCCTTATGACTTATGTGGCCGAGCCGGCCACGCACCTATGGTACAGGCTCTCCCGCCCGCTATTTTCGAGGCACGGGCGGGAGTGGCATATTTTTTACGACGACGCCGCGGCTGCCTGCGTGGGCACTGCAAGCAGCGGCGGGCATCGCTGTCACATAGCTACCAAGCTACGAAATAAAGAAAGGGCACACCTTTCCGGGTGCACCCTTCCTGACGTCCCACTGATTTAGCGGGAGTAGTATTCGACGATCATCTGGACATCAGCCTGGACCGGAACTTCCACGCGGCGCGGGCGGCGCACCAGCGTGAACTTCAGCTTCTCCAGGTCAACATCAAGATATTCGGGAACCGCGGGGAGCACATCGCGGTGCGCGCCCTGCGCGGCCACGAGGAACTGCGGGGAGGCCTGCGACTTCGGCTTGACCTGCACAACCTGACCCGGGGTTACGCGGTAGGAGGGGAGGTTGACGATCTTGCCGTCCACCATCACGTGGGAGTGGCCCACAACCTGGCGAGCCTGGGCGATGGTACGCGCGAAGCCGGCGCGCAGCACCAGGGCATCGAGGCGCATTTCCAGCAGCTCCACGAGGTTTTCACCGGCCAGACCATCCTGGCGGCGCGCTTCTTCCCACACGCGGCGCATCTGCGCTTCGCGGATGCCGTACTGGGCGCGCAGGCGCTGCTTTTCCTTGAGGCGGACCGAGTAGTCGGAATCCTTGGTGCGGCCGCGGCCGTGCTCACCGGGACGGTAGGGGCGGCGCTGCATATAGCGCTCAGCCTTCGGGGTGAGGGCGATGCCCAGGGCGCGCGACTGACGCACGGCCTTACGAGAACGATTTCCTGCCATGAATAATCTCCTGTAGATGTACGTTCCAGCGCCGAGCGGCGCCGGTTCGGGGCCAACACAATCGGCTAAGACCCCAGGTGTTACTTCTCGCAAAGCAACCGAACTAGTGTATCAGTTCTCCCGGCCCAGCACCTCGCGGTTACGGGCCAGGCGCGGGGTGATATTCGCCTCGTAGCCGCGGGTGGTCGGTTCGTAATACCGGGTGCCTTCCAGGCCCTCCGGCATAAATTGCATGGGGGCGATACCTTCCTCGTAATCATGGGCGTAGCGGTAGCCCTCCCCGTAGCCGCGTTCGGCAGCTCCCTTGAAGGAAGCATTGCGTAGCGCCAGGGGCACCGGGGCGCTTTTCCCGGCCCGCACATCGGCAATCGCGGCATTAATCGCGCGGTAGGCCCGGTTGGATTTCGGGGCGGTGGCCAGGTGAACCACGGCTTCCGCCAGGATGATCCGCGCTTCGGGCATCCCCACCAGCGCCACGGCCTGGGCCGCCGCGGTGGCGGTTTGCAATGCGGAAGGATCGGCCATCCCCACATCTTCGGCCGCGGAAATCATGAGGCGGCGCGCGATAAATCGCGGGTCCTCCCCCGCTTCCAGCATGCGCGCCAGATAATGCATTGCTGCATCCACATCCGAGCCGCGGATCGACTTGATAAAGGCGGAAATCACCTGGTAGTGCTCATCGCCATCGCGGTCGTAGCGCACGGTGGCACCATCGGCGGCCCGCGCCACATCCTCCACGCTCACCCGGTGTTCCCCGCGGGCGCGCGCCCCGTCCACCGCGGCTTCCAGGAGGGTCAGGCTGCGCCGCCCGTCCGCCCCGGCCAGGCGCACCAGGTTATATTCCGCATCCTCGTCCAGGGTATATGCCCCGCCCAGCCCGCGCTCACTGGTGAGGGCCCGATTGATGATGGCGCGGATATCGTCGTCGTTCAAACCGCGTAGCGTGACGAGAAGCGAGCGCGAGAGTAGCGGCGCCACCACGGAAAAGGCCGGATTTTCGGTGGTCGCGGCCACCAGGATCACCCACCCGTTTTCCACGGCCGGCAGCAGCGCGTCCTGCTGCGTTTTCGAGAACCGGTGCACTTCGTCAATAAAAAGCACGGTTTCGGTGCCGCTGCTCACCAGTTTGCGCCGGGCGCTCTCCACCGCGGCCCGCACGTCCTTCACCCCGGCGCTCACCGCGGAGAGCTCAATAAAATCGCGCTGCCCGGACCGGGCAATGAGGTACGCGAGAGTTGTTTTCCCCACCCCGGGTGGTCCCCACAAAAATACTGACGACGGCGCAGACCCGGCCTCCGCGTCAATGAGGCGGCGCAAGGGCGCACCGCGGGCGAGCACCTCATCCTGACCTACTACCTCGGCGGCCGTGCGCGGGCGCATCCGGACCGCCAGCGGGCCGGTATCGGAATCGGGCACCCCGCGGGCATCAACTTGGCTACTTTCGAAGAGATCCACCCTCCCAGTCTACGAGCTCGGCGCTTGGGCGCACGCGCGGGGTGGGCGCCGGCTCACGTGCGGGCCGAGCACCGGATACTGGTGGCGGGTACGGGTGGCACTACGGGCAGCGCGCGCGAAAGCTCCAGGTCAAGCGTTCAAAGATGGCTTAAAAACCGCTATTTTTCGGGAAAATGAGCGATAATAGAGGCATGACAGAGTTGTTAGCGCGTGCCTCTATTCGCCACCCGTGGAGAGTCATCATCACCTGGATATTGTGCGCCGTTGTTGCCGGTATCGCCGCACTGTCAGGTTTCGGTCAGGGAGGCCTGTTCTCCCGCATGTCCTCCACCCAGGGCCTCACCACCGGAACGGAATCCGCTCGCGTCCTGGAACTCACCGATTCCCAGGGCGATTACCGCATGGTGGCCGTGATCCACGGCGCCACCGAACCGCAGCAACTCACCGCTGATATTGCTGATCTCAGTGAAAACATCGCGAAAATCCCGGGTGTTGCCAGCGCGGTGAGCTCGCCCTCCCTCGTGCGGGAAGCCGAAGTGGAAGGCGCAGCCCAGGCGGAGGAGAAAGCGCGCGCGGAATACCAGAAAGCCGCCGCCGCGGCCCAACAGCAACTCACCGCCCAGATTGAGGCGGCTACCGCGCAGCTCATGCGCGCCGGTATGCCGCGCGAGGCAGCCCAGGCCCGCGCCACCCAGGAAGTAAGCGCCGCGGCGGCCGCGGCCCAGGCGGGCCAACCCAGTGAGGAAGAAGTCATCGCTTCCGCGCGTGAAGAAGGTATAGCGCAAGCCCGTACCCAGGCGAGCGAGGAAACGGCCGGTTTGCGCGCCGCGGACGGTTTCGCCCTCGTCATTACCTTCACCTCGGATGCGAAGAGCGAAGCCACCGAGGCCGAAGTCCAGCAGGCGCTTGATTCTTTTGCGACCGCTCACTCTGTCCAGGTGGATGCCACCTCCGCGAACGCCGCGATGACCGCTATTAACGATGTGGCCCGCCACGATCTGGTGCGCGGGGAAGCCATTGGCCTGCCCGTGGCCCTCATCCTCATGGTGCTGGTCTTCGGCGGGGTCCTCACCGCTCTCATGCCGCTGGCCGGAGCTATTGTTGCCATCATTATTACCCTAGGCGGTATTTGGCTCCTCACCTTCGTGGCGGATGTGGATTCCTTCGTGCTCAATGTGGTCTCCATTATCGGCTTGGCGCTCTCCATCGATTACGGCCTGCTGGTAGTTTCCCGCTACCGGGAAGAAATCACCCGCGGTATTGAGAAACGCTACGGGCCGGGCGCCCGCCCGGAGAAGAAAGACCTGGCCGTCATTATGGAAGGGGCGCTGGCCACCACGGTCCGCACCGCCGGGCGCACCGTGATCTTCTCCGCCGTCACCATTGCTTTTGCCATTGCCGGGCTGCTGGCCTTCAATTCCCGCATTATTCGGGTGATCGCCATGGGCGGTTTCGTCGTCGTGCTGCTCGCGGTTATTTCCGCGGTAAGTTTGGTACCTGCCCTTTTGCGCATTGCCGGGCCGCGGCTGGCCCAGCCTTCTGTGCTCGCGAAAATTCCCGGGCTGGGGCATCTCATGCGCGCGGTGGGTGATACCCATACCGATCACGGGGTGTTCTCACGGATTGCCGGATGGGTGCAGCGCCGCCCGTGGGTGATTATGACCGTGGTAACGGCAATCCTCGTGGTCATGATTATTCCTATTAAGGACACCACTTTACGCACGGATACCAGCGAATATATTCCGGTGAGCTCCTCGCCGGGCACCACCCAGGAGATTCTCAAACGCGATTACCCAGATTTGAGCCAGCCGGCCATTACCGTCCTGGTGAAGGGCGATGCCGCCGCGCTGCGCGAGCAATCGGAGTGGATTGCCGGGCTTCCGGCGGTATCCAAGGTCGGGGAATCCACGAAGATGGATAACGGCTGGCATAACCTCGGGGTATTTGTCAGCGGTGGGGATCCCACCTCCGCCCAGGCCAGTAACACCGTTCGCGATATTCGCGCCCACGCGGAAAGCGCCGCGAATACGGAGATCCTGGTGGGCGGCAGCGCGGCCATCCAGATTGATTTCAATCGGGTGCTACGCGAGGGCGCGCCCATTGCTTTCGCGGTGGTGCTACTCGCCGTGCTCATCTTGCTCTTCCTCATGACCGGCTCGGTGCTGATCCCCCTCAAGGCCATCATTATTAATTCGCTCTCCCTGGTGGCCTCCCTTGGGCTCACCGCTTTCCTCTTCGATAACGGCCTGTTGGGCTTGCCGGAAACCGACGGGCTCACGGCGGTGGTGGTGGCCTGCGGCCTGGCCTTCGGCTTTGGGCTTTCCATGGATTACGAGGTATTCCTGGTGGCCCGCATGAAGGAATATTGGGATGCCGGGGAATCGAATGACCGGGCGGTTTCCCTGGGCTTGCAGCGTTCCGGGCGGATTATTACCTCCGCAGCCGCGATTATCGTGGCGGTTTTCGTGGGCTTCTGCTTCGGGCAGATGCTGGCGATCAAGGAAGTGGGCGTGCTGCTGGCCATCACCGTGATTGCGGATACCAGCCTCAGCCGTATCCTCCTGGTTCCGGCCACCATGACGGTGCTAGGCAAGTGGAATTGGTGGGCGCCGCGCTGGCTTTCGCGTATCTACCAGCGTTTCGGGGTGTCCGAAGGCGGGCACCGCACCCTCGAACACCACGAGCCGGCAACCGCCACCAAGGACAGTGCGCCGGTAACGCTTCCCGCGGGCGCTACAACGCAAAACGCCAGCACCACCGATGCCACCGCAAGCGCGAGCACCGCGGCATCGGCGCCACGCGGCCGGCACGCCGCGCCATAATGGAGGCATGTCTGAGATCGATCACCTGAAACTACCTGAACTCCTGGGTATCACCTGGTTGCAGGCGGGCGCCATAGCCGTGGCCACCTGCCTCATCTACCTTTTCCTCGTGGTGATTTTGCGGGCCCTGGGGCAAAACGTGGTGAGCCGGCTCTCCACCTCGGATATGGCGGCCGTCGTCGTTATTGGGGCGATCGCGGGGCGCGTCACCCTCGGGCATACTCCCACCCTGGCCGGCGGCGTCGTCGCCCTTCTCACCCTGTTCTGCATGCAAGCACTGCTGCGCTTTATCGCGCTCTCCCACCGCGGGGAGGCCTGGGTGCACGCGCGGCCCGTCGTTATTTGGGCGCGCGGGGAACTCACGCCCGCGGCACGGCGGCACTCGACCACCACGGAAGAAATCATGATGGCCGTGCGTTTGCGCGGCGTTGCGTGTGTGGACGACGTCGCAGCTGTCATCCTCGAACCCAACGGGCAGCTATCGGTACTCACCGGGCCGGCCACCGCGCTTGATCCGCGCCTGCTCGCGGGTGTGAAAGACGCCGAGCGCATCTGAGCACGCTCGGCGTCTTCCCTGCATATCGCTAGCTTCTTCGCGGCTGCCGACTACAGGCCACCGCCTACGCGGCAGCTAGGCCGCTGAGAGGCTACTTTCCAGCAACTTGCCAGCTACTTCCCGGCAACCGCGGGCCGCTACTTTCCGGCAGCTGCCCCGGCAGTATCACCGACCGCCGGCGCTTCCTCCGCGAGGGGTGCCCCGGTTGCGGCATCCACCGCGCCGGAGCGAGCCTTCGGGGTGGCATCCACACCGGCTTCCTTACGCTGCTGCGCGGTAATTTCCGCGGGAGCATCGGTGAGGGGATCCCAGCCGTTGCCGATCTTCGGGAAGGCGATAACGTCGCGGATCGAGGGCGCCTTGACCAGCAGGGACACAATGCGATCCCAGCCGAAAGCAATCCCGCCGTGCGGGGGCGCACCGAATTTGAAAGCTTCGAGGAGGAAACCGAATTTCTCCTCGGCGGCTTCCTTATCGATACCCATGACCTTGAAGACGCGTTCCTGGATATCGCGGCGATGGATACGTATGGAACCGCCTCCGATCTCGTTGCCGTTGCAGACGATGTCATAAGCGTTCGTCAGCGCACCGGCCGGATCGGTATCGAAAGTATCGAGGTGTTCGGGCTTGGGAGCGGTGAAAGCGTGATGGACGGCGGTCCAGCGCGAACCGAGGGCCACATCGCCTTCCGCGGCGGCCTGGGAAGCCGGCTTGAACATGGGGGCATCCACCACCCACACAAAAGCCCAGGCATCCTCGTCAATAAGGCCGACCCGCTGGCCAATTTCCAAGCGGGCCGCACCCAGCAGTTCGCGGGAGAAGGTCGGCTCACCCGCGGCGAAGAAGATGCAATCCCCGGGCTTCGCGCCGGTGGCTTCGGCCAGGCCAGCACGTTCCGCGTCGGTAATATTCTTGGCCACCGGGCCACCCAGGGTGCCATCCTCCGCGATGGTGACGTAAGCCAGGCCGTGCGCACCGCGCGCCTTCGCCCATTCCTGCCACTTATCGAAAGTGCGCCGCGGCTGGGAAGCCCCACCGGGCATCACCACCGCACCAACATAGGGATTCTGGAAGACCCGGAAGGTGGTGTCCTTGAAGTACTCGGTCAGGTCGATAAGTTCCAGCCCGAAACGCAGGTCCGGTTTATCCGAACCGTACTTTTCCATGGCGTCCTTAAAGGTCATCCGCGGAATCGGGGTGGACAGGTCGTAGCCGATAAGCTTCCAGATTTCGCGCAGCACTTCTTCGGCCACCGCGATAACGTCATCTTGATCAACGAAGCTCATTTCCACGTCCAGCTGGGTGAACTCCGGCTGGCGATCCGCGCGGAAATCCTCATCGCGGTAGCAGCGAGCGATCTGGTAGTAGCGTTCCATCCCGCCCACCATGAGCAGCTGCTTAAAGAGCTGCGGGGACTGCGGCAGGGCGTACCAGGTTCCCGGGTTGAGGCGCGCCGGAACAATAAAATCGCGGGCGCCTTCCGGGGTGGAACGGGTGAGGGTCGGGGTTTCAATCTCCACGAAATCGTGGCCGTCGAGTACCCGCCGGGCCGCCTGATTCACCTTGGCGCGCAACCGCAGGGCCTTCTGTTCGTAGGAGCGGCGCAAATCCAGGTAGCGGTACTTGAGGCGAATATCTTCGGAGACCTTGCCGGCCCCTTCGGCGTGATCGGAGACCTGGAAAGGCAGAGCTTCGGCGGGGCTGAGGACCTCAACGTCCGTGGCCTCCACCTCGATCTCGCCGGTGGCCAGGGCAGCATTCGCATTGCCTTCCGGGCGTTCGCGCACGATCCCGGTCACCTTAATGCAGAATTCGTTACGCAACTCGTGCGCAATTTCTTCACGGACGGTCACCTGGGCGATACCCGAGGCATCACGCAGATCAATGAAGGCGATACCCCCGTGGTCACGGCGGCGATCCACCCACCCGGTCAGCGTCACTTCGCTGTCAATATCACTTGCTCGCAGCGAGCCGGCATAACGAGTACGTAACACGCTTTTGTCACTCTTTCTATCGTGGGAAACGGCTAGACGGGCCGTCCTAAGGTGCTTGCGAGACGAGCAAGCACCGGCTCCATGGTAGAACCCGCGGCACGCTCCGGGCAAAAGTTACGCTCCGGCCGCCCGCCGAACACATCTCATTACGCTCTGCCACCGCACCAGGCGGCCCCACGCGGCCCCACCCGTGGCCCACGGTGGCACACACCACCGCATGTACCCGGCTGCGCCTCTTCCTTTCTGCCCCCTTTCGCTGGTCTAATGGATCTAATGAGCAGGTATCTATCTCCGGAGCGCGAACGCCTTTTCCGTATTTTTTCCGTTGGCTTTATTTCGCTCGTTGCTTTTGAGAGCATGGCGGTCACCACGGCCATGCCTACCGTCGCGCGCGCTTTTGACGGCCAGAACCTTTATGCCCTCGCGCTCGGCGTGGTACTTGCGGCCCAGTTAATGACGACGGCGCTAGCCGGAGAATGGTCCGATTCCAAAGGCCCGCATTCTTGCCTGTACACCGGCGTCGTGCTTCTCACCGTGGGGCTCACGATCTGTACCGTCTCCCCCAGCATGGAAATTTTCGTGGCCGGCCGCGCCATCCAAGGCCTGGGCGGGGGCCTCATTATTGTGCCCTTCTACACCATCGTGGGCAATAGCGTGCAGCCGCGTCGTCGCCCCGGATTCTTCACCGCTTTCGCCGCGGCCTGGGTCCTCCCCTCGCTTTTCGGCCCCCTGCTCGCCGGAATTATTGTTGAGGCAATGTCCTGGCGGTGGATTTTCGGTTTCGTGCCGGCCACCATCCTGCTCATCGGGCCCTTCTTCTTTATTGGGATGAATAAAATCCCGGATATTGATCGCGTCAAGAAGCCGATGAATATTCGCACCATGGTCATTCCGGCCTTCGGGACCGGCGCATTGGTCGCTTGCCTGCAAATTATGAGCGGGGCGACGGAGCATAGTGCGCACACCTTCGCCATTATCGGGGTGTGTGGATTCGCCTTGCTTTTCTGCGCTCGTCCGCTTTTCCCGCGCGGGACTTTCCGCGGGGTGCGCGGGCTGCCCGCAACTATTGCCACCCGCGTTCTCCTCGGTACCTTCACGGCAATTGAGATGTTTTTGCCGCTCCTGCTCCAGGATGTGCACGGGTGGAGCCCGGTGGAAGCCGGTCTTATTTTGTCGGTCGGTTCGATCACCTGGGCGGTGGGATCGTATTTCTCCGGGCGGATCACCAATGCCGCGCTGCGCCTGCGCCTGCCGCTGTGGGGCTCGATTGGCGATGCTATCGGCCTTGGCCTGGTGCTGGCCGGCTCGCATCACGCTCTTCCCGGAAGCCTCGTTATTATCGGGTGGGCTATCGCGGGTATTGGATGCGGCTTCGCGTTCCCGGCGCTGAGCGTGCATGCGCTCGCCTGCACCTCCCAAGAGGGCCAGGGCCGCACTTCTTCCGCGCTCCAGGTGGCCGATTCCATGGGGACTTCGCTGGTAGCCGCAATTATTGGGATTATTTATTCGGTGCTTACCCCGCCGCAAGATATTGCGCTGATGGCCGGCATCGCGGTGTCCATTGCGCTGACCATTGCCGGCGCGGTGGTGGCCAGCCGCATTGTGCCACCGGCGGGCAGCGAGGCCGCGGAAAATCTTGCCGAATCGCAGCGCCTGAGCGGCGTGGGTCCGGGCGGGGAAAAGCTGAGCGGCTCGGATATGCTCAGCGAAGATTCCAGCGCCGGCCCGGGTGCTCACTAGCCCCCGGCAGCAGCGAACTACCCCTTTGCCCTACCGAACAGAGGGCAAGCTCACCGCATATATCCAGCGCCGGGCTTGCACCCCGGAGTAAACTAGTAGCGGCGCGTTTGCGCCCCCTGTGCCTATGTTAGGAATTCATGTCTGAACATCTCGGCGAAAATACGCCGTCTGATTCTTCCTCCACCGCCACCCCGGCGACTTTCGCTGACCTCGGTCTTTCTGAGGAAACGCTCACCGCTATTCATGCTCTCGGTTTTGAACACCCCTCCCCGATCCAGGAGCAGGCCATTCCGCTGTTGCTGAGCGGGCGGGATGTTATCGGTGTTGCCCAAACAGGAACGGGGAAAACTGCCGCTTTCGGTTTGCCGCTTCTGGAACAGGTGGATACTAGCAGCGCCGTCGTTCAAGCTCTGGTGCTCGCACCCACCCGCGAACTCGCGCTCCAGGGCGCGGACGCCATTGAATCTTTTGCGCGCGGCACGGATACCAAAGTGCTGGCCGTGTACGGCGGTTCGCCCTATCCCCCGCAGCTGCGCGCCCTCGAAAACGGTGTGCATGTGGTGGTGGGCACGCCCGGCCGCATTATGGATCTTATTGATCGCGGTGCGCTCGTGCTCGACCACGTTTCTTATTTCGTTTTGGACGAAGCGGATGAAATGCTGCGCATGGGCTTCGCGGAGGACGTGGAAAAGATCGCCTCCGATCTGCCCGCCGAGCGCGTCTCGGCACTTTTCTCCGCCACCATGCCCCCGGCGATTCGCCGCGTAGCCGACTCTCATCTGAATGATCCGGAGGAGATTACCGTCACCCCGCCGGCCTCCACGGTTGCGAATATTACCCAGGAATTCGCGGTGGTTCCGGCCCGCCGCAAGGTGGGTGCCCTCGCCCGGGTTCTCGCGGTTTCTGAGGCCGACGCCGCCCTTGTATTCGTGCGCACTCGCGCCACCGCGGAGGATTTGGCGATTGAGCTGGGTACCCGCGGGGTGGCCACCGCGGCGCTTTCGGGCGACGTCGCCCAAAAGGATCGCGAACGCCTGGTCTCGCGCCTGCGCGACGGCACCCTGGATGTTCTGATTGCCACCGACGTGGCCGCGCGCGGCCTGGACGTGGAACGCATTGGGCTGGTCGTCAATTTTGATGTGCCGCGCGAAGCCGATACTTACGTGCACCGCATCGGCCGCACCGGCCGCGCCGGGCGCGAGGGCCGCTCGCTCACCTTCGTGACACCGAAGGAACTGCCGCGCCTGCGCCGCATCGCGAAAACCACCAAATCGAAGATGGAAGAAATCGATCTTCCCACCCCGGCCGAAGTCTCGAAGCTGCGCGCCGCCAAACTCATGGAGCAGGCCCGCACCCGTTTCGACGCCGGGCGCCTCGGGGTCTACCGCGAGGTCCTCGAGCAATTCCTGGCCGCCCAGCAGGAGGCGCAGCAGAATAAGAACGACGACGCCGCAGCCTCCACCGCTATCCTCCCGCTTGACGAGGGCGTTGCTGAGGCAGCAAGCTCGGTTCCGGCTGACTCGGAAGGCGCCGTCGTTACCGATACTGTAGAAGGCTTCGAGAACGAAACCGGTACCGGAAACAATACCGATGTCAAGACAGAAACCGGTGCGGAAAACGAGGCTGCGACCGAAGCTCCCGCACCGATGAGCCTCGAGGATATTATCGTGGCGCTGCTGGCCTTGGGGGTGCGCGATCCCGGGCCTTCCGCGGATGAAGAGGAAAGCTTCACCGGGGAGGACAGCCGCGATTCCTTCAAGAAGAAGCGCCGCGAAGCTCGCGAATTCAAGGGCGGGAAGCGTTACCGCATCGAGGTCGGGCACAAGGACCGGGTACGGCCGGGCGCGATTGTTGGCGCGCTCACCCACGAAGGCGGGCTGCGCGGCTCAGACCTGGGCCATATCGATATTTACCCCACCTTCTCCCTGGTGGAAATTGGGGTGCCGCTTTCTCCGGAAGCCCGCCGGCGTATTTCCGAGGCCCAGGTTTCCGGGCGTGCCCTGCGGATTTCTGAAGACAGTGGCGCTCCCGCCGCGCGCCGCGGCGGCCACAGCCGTTCGGATCGCGCGGGGCGTTCGGATCGGGGCGCACGCGGAGACCGGCGCGGGCGTGGCCGCGGTTCTTTCAACCGTGGCGATGAGGGCGATTACGGTTCGGATTACCGCTCTGAGCGGCGCTCGGATCGGCGCCATGATCGGCATGACCGCGGAGAGCGCCGCGGCGGGCGCGGGTGGCGGCGTTCATAGTTTAGGCTTCCCGGTGTTCACGCGCTGGTAACCATCTCCCGGTAGGGTGCGCGTGGGTGGATAATCTTTCATCCATCACCGCTCTTCCGAGGAGAATTCCATGCGTAAACTTGTTGCCGGTCTTGCAGCTATCTGCACCGCATTCACTCTGACGGCCTGCTCGAACGGTTCCGGAAAGGATGCCGCCCCCTCGCGTGATGAGGTTGTGGCCGGGCTTAACAAGGGATTCAATTCCGCTATTGAGGAGGCGGGTAACAAGCTCCCAGCCGGACTTCACGAATCCATTGTTACCGGATTCGTTGAGTGCATGGCCGATGGTGCTATCGAACAAGGTGTCTCCGTAGAAGGCCTCAAGATTATTGCCAACGGTGACGTAAAGAAATTCGATGAAGTCTCTAAAGAAGACAACGATATCCTCCAAAAGGTAACGGAGAATTGCGCCACGAAGCTCGTCGGGCAGCCCCAGGGGTAATACTCATCGGGAAGAGCCACCGGGTCGTACCCTGCCCAACGGGGAGACGGCCCAGCTCGTGACGCATCTTCACTCAAACGCCCGCGAAGTTACGCGACACCCGTGGGATTGCGTGACAACCCCAGGGGCTGCGCAACTCCCGCGGGGCTAGGCAAGGCGGTGGATCTCACGCGGGCATCCCCCGGGCGAAAGCCGCGCAACTGATAGTATCTACTTGTTTTATTCCGCCTGGAAATGAGTGAAGATGCGTAAACTTTTAGGTGCAGCAGCTGTGGCATGTCTCGCGGTGAGCCTGGCTGCCTGCTCGGGTAATAGCGATAAGTCGGAATCGGCTTCGCCAGCTTCGGAAACTTCGGTCGCTTCGGCGCCGGCGGCTCCCTCGGCAGCGGATGCGAGCCCCGCTCAGCCTTCCGCGCCGATCACCGATAAGGGCCCGGCAGCTATTGCAACGGACGGCCCGGCCCCTACCCGCGATGAGGTGAGCGCCGGCATGCTTGCCGCTACGTCCGAGCTGCTCAAGAACACCCAGGATATCCCGGAAGCTCAAAAGGCGCTGCTCCCCAAGCTCGTGGAGTGCACGGTCGATGAAGGGCTCAGCCGTGGCCTATCCGAGCAGGGCCAGCGTAATATCGCCGCGCAGATCCTTTTGCTCTCGCAGGAAGACCAGGCGATTATGGGCGAAGCAGCCAAAGTCTGCGGGGAAAAGTTCGGGGCTAATACCCAGTAATCATTGGGCCGGCTGCCGGCAGAGGATGCGAGTCTCGATACATAATTAATTGCTGATCGTGTTCCTGGCGCGCACTTTGTACGCCGCGGATAGTCTGTGTTGCAGATAAGCCTGTACCGCAGATAAAAAGCAGATGAGTAAGGGCGGGAGTCTCCATACAGGAGGCTCCCGCCCTTAGTCCGCTGTGCTTATGCACGCTGCTTACGCACTCTGGGTTTTAGGCATCCCATCCGGTGAGCCGCAGGCGGCGCGCCCGCCCGGAGACCCCGCGCGCGGAGAGTTCGCGGAGCTTCTCCAGGGAGTCGGTTCCGGCCCGCACCTGGGTGCCGGAGAGTCCATCGAGCTCACCGGCCGCGAAAGCCTGGGCGATAGCCACAGATTCGCCGAGCGGTACCCATTCGGTGCGGTCCCGATAGCGTTTCATAGACGCCGTCATATCGGTTTTCACCGCGCCAGGATTGAGAGAAAGCACCCGCAAACCGCGCTGGTAACCGGCCAAATGCAAAGATGCTGCCAGGCGCAATAGCGCTGTTTTTGAGGTGTAATAGGATACCGCGTCCGCGGAATCGTGGGATGCCGCGGTGGCGGACAGATCTAGGATTCTCCCGCCGCCGCGCTCGAGCATAATAGGCACCAAAGTTTGGGCCAGCTGGAACGGGGCTTCCACGTTAATCGCGATGGTTCGCTGGAAATCCTCCAGGCTGGTATCCCAGGGAAGTTCTTCTTCCCCGTACACCCCGGCAGAGTTAAGCACCATATCGGGGGCGCCTTCCTCGAGGAGGATACGCAGCATCTCGCGGATCGAGGATTCTTTGGCCAGGTCACACCCGAGGGTAATAACCTGGGCACCCCGGATCTCACATTCGGTGGCGGTGCCATCCAAATTGGATAGCTTGGTCGCCAGCAAAATGAGGGTGCGTCCGGGCGCCGCTAAGCCGATAGCGAGCTCCTTACCCACGCCCCGGGAAGCCCCGGTAATGAGAATCCTGCGGGCCGGTGCGAGTCCTTCCGATTCCTGCGGTGCGCTAACTTGCTGCGCGGTCCCTTGCTGCGCGGTAACCTGCTGCCCGGTCACCTGTTCACCGGCATCCACGCGCTCCACCTCCTGCTGTGCCATTAGGCCCTCAGCTCCGCACCGAATTCCTTGCGCATCCGGCGTGCCACCCGGTGGCGCACCTGGGCAGTTTCCTCAGCGGTCAGGGTGTGATCGGTGCGGAAGCGCAGCGCGAATGCCAGCGACTTCTTCCCTTCCGGAACGGGATCACCCGTGAATACATCGAAAAGCTCAATGTCTTCGAGGGCCTCCCCCGCGGCCGCCACGATGGCGGCCCGCACATCACCGGCAATCACATCGGCATCAACAATAAAGGCAAGATCTTCCTTAGCAACCGGGCTCGTCCACACCGGCTTGACCGCGGCGGGTTCCACGGTTTCCGGAAGCGCGGCGTCGGTATTCACTTCGAAAGCAACCGAG
This sequence comes from Actinotignum urematis, assembly GCF_051264595.1. Lineage (NCBI taxonomy): Bacteria > Bacillati > Actinomycetota > Actinomycetes > Actinomycetales > Actinomycetaceae > Actinotignum > Actinotignum urematis. The sequence goes on from NZ_JBOZBG010000003.1 coordinate 162,845, forward strand.
CGCGCCGGAATATCCAAGGCCTTGCACACCGCCGGCGCGAGTTCCCCGGCGTAGCCAACAACGCGGTCTCCGCTGAGGATGGCCGCGCAGCGCCCCGGGTGCCAGGGTGCCTGGTCCGCAGCCCGCACCGAAACCTCGGCGAGCATCCCGGCTGCGCGCCGCCCGGCTTCTACCGCATCCCGCCAATCCCAGGTTTCCACCGGGTAACCGGCCCGAGCTGCGGTGCGCGGCCCGCAGGCCACCCCGGCCACGTGGTGGGGCTGAGCAGGAATCGCTGCGTGCAGGGCGGCAATCTCTTCCTCCGAGGGCCGCTGACCCGCCGCCGGAATCGGGGCCGGGCTGATACCGGCCGGCCGGCTCACCGTGCCCATCTCAAAGACCGCCACCGCCGGATTACCGCGCTTGACGTTGAGCGAGGCCACCGGAATGAGGGTATCGAGCAGGGAGGTGCGCAGTAGATTGGCCTCATCCTGCAGCGGATTGGCCAGCGCGATAGCGGTGCGCCGCTCATCATCGGCGGCGTAGCCGAGCTCATCGAAACGCGCGGCCGGAATGAAAGGATAGGTCAGCACCTGCACCCACCCGGTTTCCGCCAGAGTGCGCGCAATATCGCGGCGCTGACGCTGCGCGGGGCTCAGCCCCCTCCCGGCCGGAGCTGCCGGAACGGCGGTGGGAATCGCATCATAGCCTTCCAGGCGCGCGATTTCCTCCACCAGATGAGCCGAGCCCACCAGATCCGGGCGCCAGGTGGGAGGCTGCACGCTCCACACCGCACCGCCGCGTTCCACCGTGCAGCCAATATCCGTGAGGATATCCGCGATACGATCCTCGCTCAACTGCAAAGAGGTCAGGCGTTCCACATCCGCAACCGGGAAAGCGAGCGCGGGCAACTGGTGTACCTGGCCGTACACAAAGACCTCATCGGTTGCTTCTCCCCCGCCGTATTCCACCAAAAGGTCGACGACGCGCTGCGCGGCCACCGCCGCCACCGCGGGATCCACCCCGCGTTCGAAACGCTTGGAGGCTTCGGTGGGGAGCTTATGGCGCCGGGCGCTGCGCGCCACCGATACCGCATCAAAATGCGCTGCTTCCACCAGCACACTGCTGGTTTCCGCGGTGATCTCTGTATCGGCTCCGCCCATCACGCCGGCCAGGCCGAGCACGCGCTCTCCCCCGTTATCCGTAATAAGTAGATCTTCCGGATCGAGGCTGCGTTCCACATCATCGAGGGTGGTGAGTTTTTCGCCGGCTTGGGCCCGGCGCACCACCAGCCCGCCGCCGCGGATCTTGTCCAGATCGTAGGCGTGCAGGGGTTGGCCCAGGTCCAGCATCACGTAATTGGTGGCGTCTACCGCCAGGGAGATGGAGCGCTGGCCGGCTTGCTGGAGACGGCGTGCCATCCAGGCCGGGGAGGGCGCTGCCGGGTCTACCCCGCGCACCACCCGGGTGACGAACAGATCGCATCCGGGCTGGCCGTGAATCGGGGCGTTATCTTCCACGCGCACCGGGAACCCGGTGGGAGTTGCTTCCGGGAGCGGAGCGTCCGCCAGGCCCGGGTCGGTGAAGCGAGCCCCGGTGGAGTGGTGGTATTCGCGGGCTACCCCGCGCATGGAGAAGCAGTACCCGCGATCCGGGGTCACGTTAATTTCCAGGGTCTCCCCCGGTAGGCCCAGGAATTGCCGGGCGTCACTTCCGAGTTCTACACTGGCCGCGGCTGCGTCGTCGAGAACAATAATGCCCGCGCTTTCATCTGACAGCCCGAGTTCACGTTCCGAACACATCATGCCGTCGGAAATATGGCCGTAAGTTTTGCGGGCCGCGATCTCAAAACCGCCCGGCAGCACGGCGCCGGGGAGGGACACCACCACGGTATCGCCCTCCTCGAAATTATGGGCACCGCAAATAATGCCGCGCGAAGGCAGCTCGGAAGGTTCCCGCCCGGTTCCGGGTTCGTCATTGTACTGCCCTACGTCCACGCGGCAGTAGTTAATGATCTTGCCGTTGCTTTGTTTCTTCGGTTCGCGGCTGAGGACCCGGCCGAAGACCAGCGGGCCGGTGACCGCGCCGGGGTGGATTGTTTCTTCTTCCAGGCCGACTTTTACCAGCGCGGCCGCCAGCTGCGCGGGGCTGAGATCCTCGGGCAGCTCCACGTGCGAGCCCAGCCATTCCTGCGGAATCAGTGGCATTAGTTTCCCCTCCCGGTGGTTCCGAATTGCATGGAGAAGCGCACATCGCCTTCCACCATGTCACGCATATCAGCGATGGAATTACGCAGCATCAGGGTGCGCTCCAGGCCCATTCCGAAGGCGAAGCCGGTATAAACATCCGGGTCAATGCCGTTATTACGCAGCACTTCCGGATTGACCATCCCGCAGCCGCCCCATTCGATCCAGCCCGGACCGCCCTTCTTCTGCGGGAACCACAGGTCCATTTCGGCACTCGGTTCGGTGAAGGGGAAGAAGGAGGGGCGCAGCCGCGCCTTCGCTTCCGGCCCGAACATATGGCGGGCGAAGTGATCCAGGGTGCCCTTGAGGTGGGCCATGGTCAGGCCCTTATCCACTGCCAGACCTTCCACCTGGTGGAAAACCGGGGTGTGGGTGGCATCCAGCGCATCGGTGCGGAATACCTTGCCCGGGCAGGCGATGTAGAGCGGGGCGCCGCGGCGCAGCAGCGCGTGGGATTGCACGGGCGAGGTGTGGGTGCGCAGCACCAGGTTGCGTTCCTCGGTAACCTCACCATCGGGGCCGACGACGCCCGATACGTAGAAGGTATCTTGCATCTGGCGTGCCGGGTGGTCAGGCCCGAAATTCAGGGAGTCGAAGTTGAACCACTCGTGCTCCACTTCGGGGCCTTCGGCGATCTCCCAACCCATGGCAATAAAGAAGTCAGCAATGTCCTCACTGAGAACCGTGAGCGGGTGGCGTGCCCCGCGCGGAAAGCGGTTGGTCGGCACGGTAACATCCACCGTTTCGGTGGCCAGGGCCGCGGCCGCTTCCGCTTCCTCAATACGAGCGGTGGCGCTGGCGAGGGCCGCCTGGATTTCCTTGCGGGCCGCGCCCAGAAGTTTGCCGGCGATGGGCTTTTCTTCTTTGGCGAGGTTCCGGATCTGCATATTCGCGTGAGTGATCGGAGCATTATCACCGCTGTGCGCCAACCGCGCGGCTTTCAACTCCTCGAGGGTGGTGGCCGCCGCAAAAGCGCTACATGCCTGCGCGACGGCCGCCTGCACTCCCGCTTCGTCCAGGGGACTGAGCTGTGAGGACATAGCTGCCTTTCTTGTTGTTAACCATGTCAATTCTAGTCAAACTCGCCGAAAGTGCGTAACAGCGGGGCCGAGATGGACTCGGCCCCGCTGTGAGGTTACTGGTAGCGCTCTTGCGCCGCGGTACGCGGCGCCGGCGTCGTTCCTAGAATTTAGCGCTGGCTGAGGGGAACCTCAGGCCAGAGCTTGTCCCAGGAATGCCCGGTGAGGTCTTCGGCAACCTTGCGAGCTTCGGGAGTGGCATCTTCCTTCGCCCCGCCCGCTTCCAGGCGGTGGATCTCATCCATGAGGATGGCGTGGGTGCGCTTATCCAGCTTGACGAAGCGGGACACCAGCAGCGCCACCCCGATGAGGATCGCGGGAAGGATGACCGTCACGAAGGCGATCATATGGGAAGCGCCGGCGGACTGAACCACCTGGCAGGAGCTTTCCAGTGCGCCGGAGGCATCCACCTTGCAGGCACCTTCGTGCAGCGGGGTGTAGCCGGAGGCCGCGAGGTTCGTGCCCTTTTCCAGCGGGTTGACGAAGCCGCCCAGGTCCATGAACCAGCCCACGAGGAAGGTTCCCAGCGCACCGGTGGACTTACGCCCGAAGGTCATAACGGCGGCGTAGATGCCGGCGCGATCTTCGCGGGTCATGATGTAATCAACGTCCGGGATGAAGGGGTACACATTCCACGGGGTGTATTCGAGCAGCGCGCGCCCGCACTGGTAAATGACCGCGGTGGCCAGCAGGTAGATGAAGGCGTTGCTTTCCGGCCCGATGAGGTAGATCGCGCCCACACCCGCCAGCGAGGCGAGGATCAGGGTGAAGGAGAAGGCCCACAGGAAGCGCGGCCCGTGCGAGAGCATGAGGAACATGGCCCAGATCGTCATGGGGATACCCACGATGGACACGGCCTGCAGCCAGAAGCCCTGGGATTCGCTCATTCCCACCGCGTAGACCGCGAAGAAGGTCAGCGCCGAAGCGTACACATCCTTCCCGGTGAAGGAGAAGAGGTAGACCGTCAGGTGCTTGTTGTACGAAGAGTTGCGGAATACCGAGGTGAATTCCTTCGCGGTGTGCTTGAGCATCTGGAAGCCGTTCATCTTCGGCATGGCGTCGAGTTCTTCCACGAATTCCGGGGTGAGCGGGCGCTCCCAGGTGGTGGCGTAGGTGGTGAATACACCGATGGCGAAGAGCACCGCGAAGGCGCCGCCGATTCCCAGGTAGGCCCAGGGGTTGGAGACGTTACCGCGCACCAGCGCCGGGATGAAGAACACCACGAAGGTACCGGTGGCCGAGCAGAACATACGCATCGAGGAGAGCGTGGTGCGTTCCTCGTACTTGCGTGTCATTTCGGTAGGCAGGGTTTCCCACGGAATGAGGATGATCGCGATAATAACCTCGATCAGCAGGTAGATGACGAGGTAGTACCAGAATCCGCCGAAGGGAATCCACAGCAGCGGGAAAATAATGAGCAGCAGGGGCGCGCCGATCATGAGGAAGAAGTGGCGCCGGCCGAAACGCCGCCCCAGCTTCGTGCGGTAGAAACCGTCCGTGAGCGGACCAATAAACACCGAGATAAGGGCGTCAACGATACGAGCAATACCGAGGATCAGACCACCCTGAGTGGCCGTGACCCCGCCGTAGTTCGTGAAGAAGTAGAGCAGCAGACCGGAGATGATGGTATTCCACCCACCACCCATGAGGTCCACCAGCCCGAAACAAATACCGCGACCAATGGTGATCGGCTTGGCGGTGTACACGCGCAGCTTAGAGAGCTTCTCCAGCTCACTGCGCTTATCGGCGTCGAGGGCGCCGCTATTGTGTGTTCCCATTTTTCTTTTGTCTTTCTGTGAAAGGAGGAACGGTTGTGGTTCGCCATCGACTCTTACCGCGCTCACGCTCGGCTTCTGTGCCCGCGCGAGCTGTTACCGCGCTACACTGCCGCGAAGCTATCACTACCGCTCTTTCGCATCAAAAGCTTATAAGTTTCCGCGGCTTTCCAGCAGTTACCTAGCTCCCCGTTCGTATCGTGGACGAGGAACGTGCCGCCGGGGAGATTCTCTGAAAACCGCGGATTCTCGCGGTTTTTAGCACGACGACGGCGCTGACGCGCACCCTCCCTCCGCCACCATGATATTTTTCACATTTAGAAATTCCCGTTTCTAGCTCTCAAATACTCTCCCGAAAACCGCATGTTTTCGCGTAAAGTGAGAGAGCGGGCCGCGGCGTCGTCGCCGTTGGCTACGCACCCGGTCTCCGTGCCCGCGTGCCCCCGGGCGGGGTGGAGTACCTTAAAAGAAGCAAGCCGAGGCGAGGGAAAGCCCCGCGCCCGGCTCGAAAATAGGAGGATTCAATGTCGACGCCCCTCACTCTCAACCCGGACCGGCTTTTCCCGGCAGATCCGACGCAGCGGAAACTGGCGCGCGAAATTTTCGAGGTCACCAAGAAGCATCCCATTATTTCCCCGCACGGCCATGTTCCCCCCGAATGGCTCGCTCTCAATACTCCCTTCAGCGATCCTACGAGCATGCTCCTCACCCCGGATCACTACACCAATCGCCTCCTGCACGCGGTGGGCCGGGTGGATCTGGCCGATCTGGGCGTGCCGGTAGGAAGCCCGCTCTCCCCTGAAAAGTCTCGCGCGGCCTGGCGCCTGTTCTGCAAGAACTGGTGGACCTTGCGCGGTACCGCGGTGCAGGGTTGGTTTGAATCCGAATTCGTGGACGTCTTCGATGTGCATGTGCGCCCCTCCGAAGAAACGGCCGATGAGATCTACGATCACATCAACGCACTGCTCAAGACGGAAGAATTCCTCCCCCGCTCGCTGTACAAGCGTTTCAACCTGGCGATGATGGCCACCACCGATGATCCGGTTTCGGACCTGCGCTACCACAAGCAGCTCCTGGATGATCCCACCTGGGAAGGCTATATTCCGCCTACCTTCCGCCCCGATAAGTACCTCGAACCGGCCACCCCGGACTTCAAGGCCAATGTGGAGGCGCTCGGCCAGGCAGCTGACCAGGATGTGTCCACCTATGAAGGCTACGTGGAAGCCATGCGCAAGCGCCGCCTCTTCTTCAAGGAGATGGGCGCGGTATCCTCCGATCACTCGCATCGCGATCCGGGTACGGCACGCCTGCCCGAAGCGCGGGCGGCCGAACTCTACAAGCTGGCCCTGGCCGGCAAGATTTCGCCGGAAGATGGCGCGGCCCTGCGCCGGCATATGCTCAACGACCAGGCGCGCCTGGCCTGCGAGGACGGTCTGGTTATGACCTTCCATCCGGCCGTGTACCGCAACCATCACCAGGCGGCCTTCGAGCGCCTGGGTGCGGACGTTGGGGGCGATGTGCCCATGGCCGTGGAATTCACGAATAACGTGCAGCCCATGCTCTCCGAATACGGAGACAACCCGAACTTCCAGGTTGTTTTCTTCACCATCGATCAGGATGTCTACCAGCGTGAACTGGCCCCGCTGGCCGGGTACTACCCGAGCGTGTACGTGGGTGCCCCGTGGTGGTTCATCGATGAGCCGGATGCGATCCTGCGCTACCGCGAACAGGTCACCCCCTACGGCACCTTCTACAAGACCTCCGGGATGATCGACGATACCCGCGCCTTCGCCTCCATTCCCGCACGGCACGACGTCGCCCGCCGGATGGACTCGGTTTACCTGGCACGGATGGTGGCCGAACATCGCCTGGAGCTGGATGAAGCCCTCGAGGTGTCCGAAGCCCTCGTGACCACGATTCCGGCTCGGGCCTTCCGGGTGGATACCTCCAAGCTGAGCGGGACCACCGCGAAGTAAGGAAACACGCCCAAGTAACGGGTACTAGTCCGTGGCCGGAGTACCGCTCTGGAACTGGAGTGCGGCTCTGCAACGAACTACCCGGAACTGAGAATTTGGCCGTGCGCGATACGTTCGCGCACGGCCAAGTGTTTAACTACCTTAATATGAAGTGATGGCCACCACTTTGCTATGATCGACTTGTTTCATTAATCAATGGAAAGGAGTCGCCATGGCGAACGAATTTGTGGACAAGATTAAGGAAGGCGCAACCGAGGCTTTTGATCGGGCCAAGGAATTCGGCCAGAAGGCCGCTGATAAGGCGGGCCAGCTGGGCGATGCTGCGAAGGAAAAGTTCGAGGAAGTCAAGGACGAACTGACGGACAAGGACCACGGCGATAAGGCTGAGGAGAAGGCCTCCGAAGCCGGTGACAAGGCGAAGGATGCTGGCGAAAAGGTCAAGGATGCCGCTTCCGATGCTGGTGATGCCGCCAAGGAAAAGTTCGAGGACGTCAAGGACAACCTCTCCGATAACAAGTAAATCCACCATTATCGGTACATCCACCCAGTACTGATATATCCACCTCAGTAGTGATGGGTTACCCGGTAGCGGGTGCCCCGCAGCGGGGGGGGGGGGGGGG
>NZ_JBOZBG010000004.1:0-137714 GCF_051264595.1 Actinotignum urematis
GTCTTGTTTCACGGTAGTCATTCTGGTTTATCTCCTAGGTGGTTTTCACCCTCACACACAAACCATTAGACACTCTCACTCATCGACGCGACCGAGTTCTACGCCAAAATGCGCAAAAAACTCGGCGATAAGGGCCGTGAACTTACCGAAGCTAACCGCACCACAATCGTGCAGCTCTACGCCAACTATGTAGAGACCGGGCACTGCAAGATTGTGCCCATCGAAGAATTCGCCTACTGGAGCATCACCGTTGAGCGCCCGAGGCGCGATGATAATGGCGAGATTATCACTAACGCTCGCGGTAAGAAACAACCAGATGCAAGCTTAAGGGATACCGAACGCGTGCCATTCACGTATAACGGCAACACCCACGCCGACGCCGGACGTAACGAAACCATCCAGGCGTATTTCGAGGCAGAAGTGAAACCATACGTCCCCGACGCTTGGATTGACGAGAAGAAAACCAAAATAGGCTACGAGATCCCCTTCACCCGCTACTTCTACCGCTATCAACCACCCCGCCCACTCGAAGACATCGACGCAGAACTCCACGAGGCGACCCGCGAAATCCTCGATCTCCTCAACGAGGTGACCGAATGAGAACAGTAGCCTTGCGAAGGCTGAGCACAGTGCCAATCGCTAATGGACTAGGTCTTCCCGGAAATAATGCTGAGCCGTTGGATCCGAGGTACATAAGAACGACTGATATTGCGAGTCCAACGACACTGAAAGATGACACATTCGTCTCGCAACCAGCTGATATCGCTAGGAAAGCTTCTGTCAAATACGGCGATCTTCTGCTTGTATCAGCGGGAGCTTCTATCGGGAAAAGCGTCCTGTATATGAGTCATAATCCTGCCTGCTACGCGGGCTTCCTGACTCGAGTAAGACCTAAATCAATTAGAGAAGGACGCTTTCTATCATATTGGACGCAGTCCCTCCATTTTATAGACCAGGTAAGGTCTACAGCGGTTCAATCAACAATCGAAAACTTCTCCGCTTCTCGGTATAAGGAACTTCGAGTTCCAGTAATATCCGAGGTGCAACAGGAGCGCATTGCCGAGTATCTTGATGTTGAGACGGCGAAGATTGACCTCCTCATCACCAAACAACAAGAACTGATTGATCTCACGAAGGAAAGAGCCGATGCTGATATCGAAGCGTCAATCTGGGGGCAAAGAATTGAAACGGATCAGGAGTCGGAGATCATCAAGCGATCTTATTATCCACGGAACATCTCGAGTTTGGCACTCGAACGTCGGCTGGCTACTCTACCCAAGACGTGGGACGTACAGCGTTTTAAGTGGGTCTTCACTCGCAAGGATGAACGAAACACTGATCTAGTATTGGAAATGCTTTCGCTGCGCCAAACTGGAGCCGTTGTGCCCCGATCTGAAACTAGGCAGAGCCAAGAACCAAGCGAAGCATCTATTCCGAAATATCTTGCAGTGTCCTCGGGTGATTTAGTTGTAAACCCTATGTGGCTGACGGGTGGAGCAATCGGCGTCTCTGAGCGTGCAGGCGCAGTAAGCCCTGATTATCGTGTTTTCGCCATAGCAGATCAGTTGCTACCTAGCTACGCGCATGAAATTTTACGCAGTGTTAGCTATAGACACCAGTCGAAATTGTTTGAGCGTGCCAGCACGACTTTTGATCGACGAATCCAGCAGATCGATCTGGACAACTTACCGGTGCCGATTCCTCCGAAAGAGGATCAAGAGGAGATTGTGCAAGAGGTTAGAAAGATACATAAGCACAGAGATGAGCTTATCAACATCGTCGAGCGTCATATCGAACTCGCACAGGAGCGGCGCTCAGCATTGATTACTGCGGCGGTGACAGGTCAGATCGAGGTTTAGGAAGATAGAGCATGGGTGTTCAGCACGAGAAGAGTTTCGAGACCGAGATCTGCGAGTATCTCGGCGCGCATGGCTGGCTCTATGAGGAAGGTTTTTCCGGTTATGACCAAGAGCTGGCGCTGATCCCGGAGGATGTATTTGCGTGGTTGCAGGCCACCCAACCAGAGCAATGGGCGCGCGTGGTACCAGCAGATGCCTCACCGGTAGAAGCGCAGTTAGCTAAACACCTCTTGCTTGATCGACTTGTGAAGTCCCTTGAACAGCCCCTCGAGCACGGGGGTGGCACGTTGGCTGTTCTGCGCGGTGGGTTCAGAAAAACACCAGCGAAGTTCGACATGTGCGCGTTTCGGCCCGCTACCTCAATGAATCCGGTTGTGCAGCAGCATTACGCGCTCAACCAGTTGCGGGTGGTGCGGCAGGTACATCACTCCACAAAACGCCCACACGACTCCATTGATTTAGTCTTTTTCGTCAACGGCCTGCCAGTAGCCACAGCCGAGTTGAAAACCGATAACACCCAGAGCGTAAATGACGCGGTACGCCAGTACCGCAAGGATCGCCTACCCCAGGGCGAACCCCTGTTGAAGTTCGGTTCCCGAGCACTCGTACATTTCGCAGTCTCAACTGACGAAGTGCAGATGACTACAAAACTTGACGGTGCAAACACCGTGTTCTTGCCGTTCAACCTAGGCAACGATGGCGCTGCCGGTAATCCCGTGAACCCGAATGGGGCCACAACCTCATATCTGTGGGAGCGGGTGCTGCAGCGCGATAACTGGTTGCAGATTCTAGAGAGGTTTGTGAATCTGCAGATCACCGAGAAAGTTGATCCGATTACGGGTGCCCGCACGCGCAGTAAGCAAATCATCTTCCCGCGTTTCCACCAGTGGGAAGCCGTAACCAGTCTGCTGAAAACAACCCAGAAGGAAGGAGCCGGGCACAAGTATCTGATCCAGCATTCTGCGGGTTCTGGCAAGACGAACTCGATTGCGTGGCTGGCACATGGACTGGCAAACCTCCACAACGCTGACAACTCGAAAACCTTCGACTCTGTCATTGTGGTTACTGACCGCACCGTGCTTGATGACCAGCTTCAGAAAGCTATTAAGTCTATCGAGGGCACGAAAGGAGTCGTCGGCACTATCAATGCCGATGAAGTACGCAAAGCCTCGGCTTCCTCGAAGTCTGCACTCCTTGCTCAGGAACTCACTGGCGGCAAGCTCATCATTATTGTCACGTTGCAGACCTTCCCGTTCGTGCTCGACGCTCTAGCGGAACAGGGTGGGCTCGCAGATCGAAAGTTCGCGGTGATCGCGGATGAAGCCCATTCTTCGCAGACTGGCACGAGTGCGCAGAAGCTACGCCAAGTGCTCTCCCAAGCAGAAGTGGAAGCCCTCGAAGATGGCGGAGAAGTCAGCGTGGAGGACGTGCTTGCCGCTGAGATGGCGGCGCGTGCCACCGCCCATAACATTTCCTTCTACGCATTTACCGCCACACCAAAGGGCAAAACCCTGGAAATGTTTGGCCGGCCCGGCCCGGACGGTAAACCGGAACCTTTCCACGTTTACACCATGCAGCAGGCCATCGAAGAAGCCTTCATTTTAGACGTGCTGCGCAACTACACCACGTACAAGACAGCCTTCCAGCTCGCGCAGAAAACTGGGGATGTGAAGAGCGAAGATGAACTGGTAGATGAGTCCACCGCTACGAAAGGACTCATGCGCTGGGTGAGCCTGCACCCAACAAACATCGCCCAAAAAGTACAGATCATCGTTGAGCATTTCCGCGAAAATGTCGCCCATCTGCTTGATGGGTATGCCAAGGCAATGGTGGTCACGTCGAGTCGTGCTGCAGCGTTGAAATACAAAATAGCGATTGATGCCTACATCGATAAACATGACTATCAGCTCGGCACCCTCGTTGCTTTCTCCGGCAGCCTTACTTCCAAGCAGATTGACGACACCGTACCCGGAGTACAAGAGCCATATACCGAGGTGACTATGAACCCCGGCTTGCGCGGGCGAGGCATTCCACAAGCCTTCGCTGGCGGCCAATACCAAGTATTGATCGTAGCAAACAAGTACCAGACCGGCTTCGACCAGCCATTGCTGTGCGCGATGTATGTCGACAAGCGGCTCGACGGTATTGAGGCCGTCCAGACCCTATCCCGGCTCAACCGCACCTTGCCAGCTAAAGGCAAGGACACCACGTTCATCCTTGATTTCGTCAACGACGCCGAAACCATCTTGCAGGCTTTCCTGCCGTACTACCGGACCGCCGAAATCGTTGAGACCACCGACCCGGATCTGGTACACGACCTATCACGAAAACTTGAAACTGCGGGGATCTACACCGGCGATGAAGTCGATGCGTTCGCCCAGGCGTTCGTCATCGACAAAGCACACGGAAAACACACTGCGCCACTGAAGCAGGCAGCTGACAGATTCAATGACCGTTATGTGGCTGCGGTAATGGATAAGAACAAAGCTGAGATTGATGAACTCGACCTGTTCCGCAAAGACGTTGGCTCTTTTGTGCGCCTGTACGATTTCTTGTCGCAGATCGTTGACTACCAAGACACCGACCTGGCGAAACTCGCACTATTCCTTCGCCTGCTCAAGCCGCGTTTGACTGGACGTAAAACTCCAGAAGAGATTGACTTCACCAACATCGAGCTGACGCACATCAAGCAGACTCGAAAGAGCGAAGGAGCTATCCCGCTCGTCGGCGAAGGCGACAAGCTCAAGCCCATGGGGGTTGGTGGCGGGCGCTCGCGCGATCCGCACATGGTTGCGTGGCAAGAGATCCTCAACAATATCAACGCACTGTTTGAGGATGAAGACTTCGATCCCGGTTCAGTGGAATCCTGGGTTCAAGGCGTGGTCACGATCCTTGTGCAAAACGATGAAATCAAGGACCAGGTTAACGCGAATACCAAAGAACAATTCCGAGAGTCTCAAACAATCGAAACCGCAGTCACCAACGCAGTGCTCGACCATCAAGATACCCAGAACGTCATCATGGAGAAGTTCTTTGAAAGCTCACACCGGCGCAACCAGATCATCAAAGAAATCTCCGATCTCGTTTACTGGAAACTCCGGAACCGACGAGATGAGAAGTAAGAAACCGCGGGTGATATGTGTACAACAAGTTCCTATTTATGCGATTCAGCCGTTTGCACCGTCGTAAGCGACAACGGAGGTAAATCCTACTGTTGACTTTGCTCGGATTTCCCGTAGGATCGCTCGCGAAGACCCCGGAACGATCACCAGCCTCGGCTGAATCGCCGGGGTTACGTCTACCACTGAACCACACGCTACATCCCTGTATCGCAAGCAAGTTATATAGAAATCGGTGTTGATACCCACGTTTCTACCGGAATGCTCAATTGATTAGCTATCGGCGTGTATAGATCTACCCCCTGCTCACTTGTCTTCAATGAAACGATGAGAGCATATCGAACCGCTAGATCACGGCGATCTTTACGATTGTTATTCTTCCACCAACCGCCCACGGGATATACGGCAATATTCTTGCAATGCGCTAACTCCACTCCCGCACCTAGCCAGTCGTCCTGATGCAATGAACCACGGCTTCGAGCTTGTTCACCTAAAAACCACCGCTGGGAATTGTTACTATCACTCGGGCGATCTTCGTCATTAGCCTGACGATTAACCCTCCGGATAAAGTCATCAGGGGTTTCCGTTGAACCTTGCAAATCAAAACGAAGGCCGTATGAAGAGTAGGAATACTTATTTCTCCAACCGCGACGAGAAGCAGATGGCTCAATAAAATAAGAAAGAGTTACTCGCAAACGTACTTCTTGTTCTCCCAAAGCTCTAAGTGCCTCCACCGGCCAGGGCAGCTGATGTAACCTCAAAGAAGGCATCATGAAGCGCTCCCCCTGAAAGGGAACGAAACTATCCTGCACCACTAAAGTGACGGAATGAGCGTTTGAATTCAAAACCGTGTACTCAGTTGGAACACCCCAACCAAATTCACGAAGAAGTGACTGGCGATCACCCTTACTCTGCTTTTCCTCCAGCCTGTGCTTCATGGTATCCGTCCACTCTGCCGAGTGAGTGAGTAATCCACGTACAGTTTCCGGCCAGTAATCCGGATAACGGCTCATGATCAACGCCGCTAATCTGGCAGCCTGTGCAGTTGCTGCACTCGTCGCCTCTGCGGATACCAGCGAAACATCGGAAGCTTTACCTGTAGAACACAGGGATAATGATTTGACGCGGGTCTCGCAGAGGCCACTACCGTCACTCAGCGTGTTTCCACCCTCCATACAAATATCGGGTTTGATTGGCCATCGGTTGTGATCAAATCCAGTTGATGTCCTGGTATGCGGTGAAATATCTCCCGCTGTAGCGACGGCATACCATCCATTGTCGTATTCCGGTGTGGATGGAACATCGGTCATGTTCGTATACGCGCCCACTGTAAGCGCATTCCAGGATTGTGCCGGATCCTCAATAGGATGGTTGCGAGAATTGGCCACATAGTCATCCTTGTATAAATTCACGTTGCCAGCGGCAGCGAGAATCAGACGCTTAATATCGTCTTGCGGCGCGGAGAGGAGTTTAATTTCCCCTTCGGTCTGGACAATCTCTGTACCCACTGCAAGAGCATCCACCGCAGACGACCATAACGTTGGCTCACCCGGGTTATCAGGGCGTGCCGTCAATGTTAAACAGAAAACGCGCTTTCGGTCAGGTCGAGCGATTTCCGGAAGTGCCACAGCCTGAACGGTTGCAGTTCCGTAATCAAGTGGGTCGAGCCGCTTGGCGTTATCCTCTGAGAAAATTCGAACCGATTCCAGTCTATGGTGAAGCAAAATATCATCTGTACCGCAGAATAACGGATCCAAGTTACCGTAAAGGGCGAGCCCTGCCATCGCGGTACCATGCCCACCCTCGTGTAGATCAGTTCCAGAACCTCCCAAAATAGAATGATGATCCGAAGCTGAAAGAGAATCTTTGAGAAGCAGATGCGTGCGAAGCACGCCCGTATCCAGATGACAAACAGCAGGAGCATCTTCTGAAGCGCACGTAATTCGCGAGCTCAGTTCTTGGACATAGTCCGTTCGCTCGGCAACGCAGAGATCTCTAACCCCGTCAATCAGAGTAGGGTAGCGTATCTCAGTGACGGGCACCCAGCTAAATGGCAAATTCTCTAAATCATTCCATTTCGCCTTGATCCATGCGACAACGTGAATATTGAATTGCATTCGCCATGAACGTTCGTGCAGCCGAAAAGCTATTACAAACCGATCCCATTGCTTAGCATCAAACCGCTGCGAATCTAGCCAGATTTCCCACCACTGCGGGCCGTCACGATCAGGCTCCTGGTCCGATGTCCACAGGTCTTGAAGAAATGCATTCCGAATACGTGACATATTCGCAACAAGATTGTTATTCTTCGGCTTCCCTTTAGCGCTTTCTTTGGTGAGATAGTCTTCAAATAACTGAAGAAACTCTTTTCGATACCGGTGAGATACCCATACCGTGACTTTTTCAGGTTGGCTGTCATGACCTTCCTGTACAGACAGCACCATCCATTTCATTTCACTGCGTTTCCCACCGCTTCGTGCGGTCAAGGAATCGATTTTGAGGGGATAGCAAGATTCCGCTCCCTCAAGAACCACCACTGCTCCAGTGGCACGTAGTTCCTCGTCGTTGGGGAACATGGACGTGGCCTTATGATCAAATTCAGCAAAGGCCTGCTCGGCCGATCTCAGAAGCTTCTTACCATGCGTACCACGATCAACATCTCGAACGTGTGGTCTTCCGCCTCCTGTTCTATTAAATCTCTCTGTCCGTACACATCTATCTATGGAAAGATGATCCCAGTTCGCCATTTTCTCACTCAAAGCTCGCAGCCTTCCTCGCTACCAACGCCGCGATGAGGTCCTCCCGGCTAACCCGACTTTCCCCGCGTAACAGCACTGTTTTCGCGGCGGATTCAGCGGCTTTCACAATCTCGGCGTGGCTCAACCCGGTGGTGTACTCACCCAGCTTCGCCATACTCACTCCCGTAACAAGACTTCCCAACCGAGCCTTCATCACGGACACCGCCTGCCGGGCATCCGGAAGTTCATAGGTGAGAACCGCGTCGAAACGCCGGAAAAGTGCCCGATCAAGAATGGCCCGATCATTCGTAGCAGCAATGACCAGCGACTGCGAGCTAGCTTCCTCCAGAAAAACAAGGAAAGAGTTGAGAATCCTCCGCGCCTCGCCCACGTCATTACCGCTGCGATCCGCACCCAGAGCATCACATTCGTCGAAAAGATACACCGCGCGAACCCGCGCAACTTCATCGAAAACCAGCCGCAGCTTCGCGGCTGTTTCACCCATGTACTTACTCAGCAAGCTGTCCAAACGCACCGAGACCAGCGGAAGACTGAGTTCACTGGCTAATACCGCGGCCGTCATGGTTTTACCGGTTCCCGGAGGCCCCTCAAATAAAAGCCGATGCACCGGCGTAAAACCGTGATCCAGCAGAGTTTTTCTTTGCCGCTGTTCCGATAGCACCTGTTTTATCTGCGCCAGCAACGCCGGATTAACAACCAAATCCTGCAGCTTCACCTGCGGCGCACTGGTATCCACCAATTCGGCAACATCGCCCGCCGGCCGCCTGATGAAAGTAACATTGCTCAGCGGTTGGCGTTCACGAGAAGAATCAACCGCTTTCTTGATATCTCCGGCAAGCACGTGGTGACCTGCTTTCGCCTCCCGGGCAGCAACTTGCAGCGCAACAGAATAAAAGTTTTCATCATCGCCGGCCCCGTAGGCGCGCACCATCGCCGCAACGTGACTACCAACTCCAGCCATGACGCACCTCCCCGTCCATCACATTCTACGTGCCAGAATCACCACTTATTTCGTGCCCAGCGGGACTGAGCGCATCACATACAAAAGCTTGATATCAAAGGAAAATCTGGTGGAGCTAAGGGGACTCGAACCCCTAACCCCCTGCTTGCAAAGCAGGTGCGCTACCAATTGCGCCATAGCCCCTAAGATTCCGGCGCGGGATCCGGAACGTGGTGCCAACGAGAATGCTCATCCATCACGTGCACCAGGGCAGCGACAGCACAACATCCAGCAGCAAGCGAGCCGAGGAAGAAACCAACCCGTTTCATAACCCTCCTCGTAACCGTGGGCCTAGATGGACTCGAACCATCGACCTCAGTCTTATCAGGACTGCGCTCTAACCAACTGAGCTATAGGCCCGGTGACCACATGAGTTTACACCGGCGAGCCGCCGTTTCCAAATCGTTTCGCTTGCGGTTCGCGTCACACTTGTTAGCTCAGCCGCAGCAGACGGCGCAGCGGCACCCCGAGCCAGGGAGTCACCAGGCGGATGGCCGGGCCGGTAAGCACGGCCGCCGCCAGGGTGCCCTCCCGCACGCCCACGAGCTCCCCGAGCACCGCGAAGGACAATGTGGTGGCCAGAGCAACCAGGGCGGCGTCGTTATAGACCTTGATGGCGCCGAAATTAGTCCAACGATGCACGCCGAAGCGGCGCACTGTTTTCCGGTAGATCGCGATGACCACGCCTTCACCGGCGTTAACGACCGCCCCGGAGCTCACCTCCACGCAGATACCCACCGCGAGCACCGCCACCCCGCCCAGGCACAGCAGCCACTGCTGGGTGTAGCTCGAATACGTGATCGGCCCGAGGATCGCGCCGGCTGCGTCGATACCGGTGGCCATGAGCAGGGCCATCGGTAATTGCAGGAATTCCAGCGGCGGGAATTCGCGGCGCAGCAAAGCCAGCTGGATCACGATGAAGACCACGTGCATGCACCCGGTCAGGGTGCCCACCGAGATCGGCGTCATGCGCGAAACCACGTAGGGGAGGGAAGAAATTGGGGAGGTCCCCAGGTCGGAGGCAATAGCCAGCTGGATACCGAAGCCCATAATGAACAGGCCCAGGGCCAGCACCAGGTAGCGGATAACCCACAGCCACCACGGGGCGCGCGCCCTACTCATCGGTGACTGTCAAGCGCAGTCCTCCCACCAGAGCCGCGAAGAGGTTGTAGATCAGCGCCGCGATCGCGGAGAGCGCGGTCAGAAGCACAATATGAATAATCCCCACCAGCACGGCGAAAGCCATCCAGCGGCCAAATTCCATGTATTCGCCCACCCGCAGCAATTCTTCATTGCCGAGGGTCTCAAATAGATCCGACATCTGCGAGAACACGTGCATGCCGTCCAGCACGAACCAGATGAGCATCATCGCGATCACGATCATCACGCCAATCGCCACGGACAGCAGGAAGCCGATTTTCATGGCGGACATCGGCTCCACCTTGGCGATGGTCATCCGGATCCGGCGAATGCCCACGGTTTGCTTCGCGGGGGCAGCACCTTCCGGGGCGGAAACCCGCGGGTAGGCGCTGGCTCGATGCCCGGTGGCTGCCCCGCCCGCGGCCGGGCCAGCTGATCCGCTGGTGGCCCGTGCCGGGCCGCCAGCAGCGCCGTCGTACTGCATAGCTGAATGCGCCGGCACGGAAGCAGTGGAAGCAGCCGGACCGGTGTGGCCCTCCGCCGCCGCGGGCATGGCCCCGCGCACCCGGGTGGCCTCCAGCCCCGCGCCCTCACGCCCGCGGCCGGGCCCGCGTTCCGGAGTGTGTTGTGTATCTGTCATCTCAGTTCTCCAAGGTTTCAGCGGCCGGTTCTGTAGATTCCGTAACTTCCGCAGCTGCCGTAGGTTCCGTCACCTCAGCAGCTTCCGAAGATTCCGCGGATGCCTCCGCTGCCGGCTGCTCGCCTCCGGCGGGGACCTCTTCTTCGATCTCCACCTCAGCATTACGCGCGACAGCAATAATTCTGTCACCCTTATCGGGCCGCACGAAAGTAACGCCCTGGGTGTTGCGGCCGGTGAGCGACACTTCATCAACCGCGGCGCGCATCACCTTGCCCGATTCCATAATAGCGAGCACCTCGTCACCGCTGGACACCATGAGCGCGCCCACCAAATCCCCGCGGGCCTCGGTCAGCTTCGCCACCTTAATACCCATGCCGGCACGCCCCTGCACCCGGTATTCATCCGCGCTGGTCCGCTTGGCAAAGCCCTGCTCGGTCATCACGAATACCTGGGAGTCATCATGCACAACGTCCATGGTCAGCAACGAATCATCCCCGCGGAATTTCATACCCGTCACCCCGGAAGCCGCCCGTCCCATCGGCCGCAGCGCTTCCGCATCCGCGGTGAACCGCAAGGACATCCCGTGGCGGGAGACGAGCAGCAGGTCATCGGCCTCATCCACGAGGGAAGCGGCCACCACCTCATCGCTGGACCCATCGGCCAGCTCGCGCAGCTTAATCGCAATCAAACCGCCCGAGCGCGGGGAATCGTAATCCTGGAGCGGGGTCTTCTTCACCAGCCCGGACTTCGTGGCGAGCACCAGGTATTTCGCGTCGTCGTAACTGCGGATCGAACGCACCGCCGCAATCGTTTCCCCGGGCTGGAAGGCCAGCAGATTCGCCACGTGCTGGCCCTTGGCATCGCGCCCACCTTCGGGAAGCTCGTAACCCTTGAGGCGGTACACCCGCCCGAGGTTCGTGAAGAACAAATGCCAATCGTGGGTGGAGGCAATCCCGAAGTGATCGACCACATCGTCCACGCGCAGCGAGGCCCCGCGAATCCCCTTGCCGCCGCGGTGCTGAGCGCGGTATTCGCTCACCTTGGTGCGCTTGACGTAGCCCGAGCGCGTGACCGTGACCACCACGTCCTCTTCGGGGATGAGGTCCTCCACGCTCATTTCCCCGTCGTAGGGAAGAATGGTGGTGCGCCGCTCATCACCGTACTTATCGGTAATGGCCTGGAGTTCTTCGGAAATAATGGAACGCTGGCGATCCTCGGAGGCCAGAATCCCGCGGTAATCCTCCACGAGGGCCCGCTTTTCTTCGTATTCGTCCAGGATCTTCTGGCGTTCCAGGGCGGCCAGGCGGCGCAGCTGCATTTCCAGAATCGCATTGGCCTGGTCCTCATCAATATCGAGGAGCTCCATAAGGCCAGTGCGGGCCACATCCACGGTGGCCGAAGCCCGAATCAGCGCAATAACTTCATCAAGAGCATCGAGAGCCTTGAGGTAGCCCTCCAGAATATGCATGCGCTTGAGCGCTTCGTTGAGGCGGTATTCAGTGCGCCGGCGAATCACGTCCATCTGGTGCGCGACCCAGTGCCGCACAAAACCGTCCAGGGAAAGCGTACGCGGCACCCCGTCCACCAGCGCCAACATATTCGCCGGGAAATTATTTTGCAGTTGCGTATGCTTGTAGAGATTATTGAGGACTACCTTCGGTACCGCGTCGCGTTTGAGAACGACGACGATCCGCTGGCCGGCCCGCCCGGAGGTCTCATCGCGAATATCAGCAATGCCCGGGAGGCGGCCATCCTTAATGCCCTCCACCATTTTGTCCAGCAGCCGATCCGGATTGACCTGGTAGGGCAGATCGGTGATAACCAGGCAGGTGCGGCCCCCGATTTCATCGACTTCCACCACGGCGCGCTGGGTGATAGACCCGCGCCCGGTCCGGTAGGCATCCTCGATACCGCGAGTACCTAGAATCGTTGCCCCGGTGGGGAAATCCGGGCCCTTGATGCGGCGCATGAGCTCACCCAGGAGTTCTTCCCGGGAAGTATCCGGGTGGGCGAGGTACCACTGCACGCCGTCATTCACTTCGCGCAGGTTATGCGGGGGAATGCGGGTGGCCATACCCACCGCGATACCTTCGGAGCCGTTGACCAGCAGGTTCGGGAAGCGGGAGGTGAGGATGGTCGGTTCCATAAGCGAGCCATCGTAATTCGGCTCGAAATCAACCGTATTTTCCTTGATATCCCGCACCATTTCCAGGGCGAGGGGGGCCATACGCGCTTCCGTGTAGCGCGGGGCGGCCGCCCCCAAATCACCGGAGGTACCGAAGTTTCCTTGGCCCGATACCAGCGGGTAGCGCATGGACCAGGGTTGGGCCAGGCGCACCATCGTGTCATAAATCGCGGCGTCGCCGTGGGGGTGGTAGTGCCCCATAACATCGCCCACGATTTTCGCTGACTTGGAGAAGGAGGAATCTGGCCGGTATCCGCCGTCGTACATCGCGTAGATAACGCGCCGATGCACGGGCTTGAGGCCGTCGCGCACGTCCGGCAGCGCGCGACCCACAATAACGGACATGGCGTAATCGAGGTAGGAACTCTCCATTTCGCGCTGGAGATCCACCTCCATAATCGCGCCGTGATTATACGTGGACGTCGTTTCGCTTTCGCTCATAATGATGACAAATCCTAGATATCGAGGAAGCGCACGTCGTGCGCATTACGTTGAATGAAGCCGCGGCGAGAATCCACATCTTCGCCCATGAGAACGCTGAAGGTTTCGTCTGTTGCGGCGGCCTCCCCGATGGAGACCTGCTTGAGGGTGCGGAATTCCGGATTCATGGTGGTATCCCACAGTTCTTCCGCGTTCATTTCACCCAGACCCTTGTAGCGCTGGATGCGCTGGGATTCTTCGCGGGGCAGCCGCCATCCCTTTTCTTTGCCTTCTTCGAGCACCTCATCGCGTTCCCGATCCGAGAACACGTAAGAATGCGGGGCGTTCGTCCATTTGATGCGGTAGAGCGGGGGCATGGCCAGGAAGACGTGCCCGGCTTCGATCAGCGGGCGCATATAGCGGTACACCAGGGTGAGCAGGAGGGTCGCGATATGCGAGCCGTCCACATCCGCATCGGCCATGAAAATAATCTTGTGGTAGCGCAGCTTATCGATATCGAATTCATCGCCGATGCCGGTGCCGAAAGCGGTGATAAGCGATTGGATGGTATCCGAGGAAAGCGCCCGATCCAGGCGAGCCTTTTCCACGTTGAGGATCTTGCCGCGGATGGGCATAATCGCCTGGTGTTCCGGATCGCGCCCGTTCACCGCGCTACCACCGGCGGAATCACCCTCCACGATGAAAATTTCGCATTCCTCGGGTTTATTCGAGGTGCAATCCTTGAGCTTGCCGGGCATAGAGGCCGATTCCAGCACGGATTTACGGCGGGTGGCTTCCCGGGCTTTGCGGGCCGCGGCACGCGCGGCAAAAGCTTGGGTACCCTTGCGGATAATTTCTTTGGCATCCGCCGGGTGAGAATCAAGCCAATCGCTGAGCTGGGTGTACATCTGCTGCTGCACGAAAGTGCGCGCTTCGGTATTCCCAAGCTTGGTTTTGGTCTGCCCTTCGAATTGGGGGTTGCCCAATTTCACGGAGATCACCGCGGTAAGACCTTCGCGCACATCATCACCGGAAAGATTCGGGTCTTTATCTTTGAGGAGCCCGTGTTCGCGCGCGTACTTATTAATCACCGAGGTGAGGGCGGAGCGGAAGCCTTCTTCGTGCATCCCGCCTTCGGTGGTGTTAATGGTATTCGCGAAGGTATTGACCGATTCGGAGTAGGCCGAGGTCCACTGCATGGCCACTTCCACTTCGATCTGCTTCTCATCATCTTCAGCTTCGAAGTAGATGATGTCGTTATTGATGATGTCCGATTTCTTCATCGAGTTGAGGAACTTGACGTAGTCAAGCAGCCCGCCGGAATAGCAATAGGACACTTCGCGCTTAGCCGGAACCTCCGCGGCGCTTTCCCCTTCTGCCCCGGTGACTTCATCGCCTTCCGAGGTGGCGGAGCAGCGTTCATCAATGAGGTTGATACGCAGGTTCTTATTGAGGAAGGCCATCTGGTGGAAACGCTTGCGCAGCGTTTCGAAATCATAATCCGTGGTTTCGAAAATATCCGGATTAGCCCAGAAGGTTTGGGTGGTTCCCGTTTCGGTGGTTTCTTCCCCGCGTTCCAGTTCCCGGGTGGGTACCCCGTTTTCGTAGGCGATGCGCCATACATAGCCATCGCGTTTGACGATGGTTTCCATCCGGGTGGACAGCGCATTCACCACAGACACACCCACGCCGTGTAGGCCGCCGGACACCGCGTAGCCGCCCTGGCCGAATTTTCCGCCGGCGTGCAGCACGGTCATGACGACTTCCACCGCGGGGCGCCCTTCGGTGGGATGCATATCCACCGGAATACCGCGCCCGTTATCTTCCACGCGCACCCCGCCATCTTCACGCAGGGTCACCGTGATGGTATCCGCGTAGCCGGCCAGCGCCTCATCAACCGAATTGTCTACAACTTCGTAGACCAGGTGGTGCAGACCGCGCTCCCCGGTGGAGCCGATATACATACCGGGGCGCTTGCGCACCGCCTCCAGGCCCTCGAGGACGGTAATATTCGATGCGTCATAGGACTGATCGGGGGATACTTCGCCGACGTGATGCGCAGGGCCCTGCGGGGCCGGATTCTGCTCCGGCTGCGAGGCCGGGTTTTGTTCCGGCTGCTGCACCGGTTCGGGATGACTCGTTGTTTCCGACACGCGCGGAACACTCCTTCAGGCTAACTCTCAAAAATGGGCCTCTCCCGCGTTGACCGCCGTTCTGGTAGGTACCTACGCTGGAGAGTCCCTCGTCTATTCTAGCCTATAAGCAGCTATGAAACTGAGACGGAGGACCGCTGTGCTGGAGATGTCCGAGCAAGAATTCGAGGAGGCGGTGGCCGATGCCATCGATCTGCTTCCCGAGGCTTTCCTCGCCTCCCTTCCCAATGTGGTGTTTTTGGTGGAGGAGGAACCCGAGCCCGATATGCTCCGCCCGGAAGATTACGATGAGGACGGCCTGCCCGCGGTACTCGGTTTTTACGACGGAGTAGCGCTGACCGAGCGCGGGGACGACGCCGGCTTACTTCCCGACCGCATCTTTATTTTCCGCGGCCCACTCATGCGCTGGTGCGAAACGCGCGAAGAATTGGTGGAGGAAATCGGGGTCACCATTATCCACGAGGTCGGGCATTTTTACGGTTTGAACGACGACGCCCTGCACGCCCTGGGCTGGGAATAGCCAGCATCGGTGCGCCGGGCTGGCCGTGGGTATCGGGGCTGACGGTTCGGGTTTGCCTACGGATAAGCGGGCCGGGCTATCCGTGAGTATCCAGTACTATCCGTAGGTATCGCGGGGTCCGCGGCCGGGAACCGAGAGCGGCCCGTGCTTCCAGCTGGGCCGATGCGGGCCCAAAATCACAATCTCCTTGACAATCCCCTCCCCTATTTCGGCGGCAATCCGCCCGGAAAGGGTTGCGAGAAGCGCGCGCATCTGAGTTTTCCACGAGGTGGACGAGGCGCGCAGGGTGAGAACGCCGTCGTCGGAAAAATCTTCGATACGGCAGTGCCGCGCCACATTCGGTCCCACAATCGCATCCCAGCGCGCGGAGACGGAGGCGATATCGAGGTGGCTTTGCCAGCCGCGGTCGCGGATGGTGCGGGCCAGGAGTTCACCGATCGGATGCGGGTCGCGCCAGGAGGGCCTGGCCCCGGATCCCACATCGCCCCAGCCCGGGCCGGGGCTGGCCACCGGGTCGCCGATGCGATCAGCCGCGCCATTTTCACCGGGCGCTCCCGCGCCGCTCGCCGCGAGGTAGCGGGGTGCGGCAGCGGGGCGGCGGGTGCGCACATCTCCGCGCCGGAACGCGGCTTCCCGGGCGGCATCCAGGGCGTGGAGCGCGAAAAGATCGCCGGCATCACGCGCCATCGCCCACCTCCTTGGGAATCGCGCTGCCAGCGGCTTCTTCCGGTATCACGCTAGCGGAGGCCTCTTCAGTCACCGCACCATCGCGAACCTCCCCGGTAATGCTGCCGGCCGCGATATGGAGGCGGTCCCCGCGCAAGCTTTCGGGCAGGTCATCACCCACCGCGGCGGTCACAATCACCTGCTCCGCGCCGGCCACCAGCTCGGCCAGGCGTTCGCGGCGCCGGGCATCAAGTTCGGCAAAAACATCGTCGAGGAGGAGGATAGGTTCGCCATCCTCACTCAGTAATTTCCAGCAGGCCAGGCGCAGCGCGAGGGCGAAACTCCAACTTTCCCCGTGGCTCGCATAGCCTTTGGCCGGCAGACTCCCCAAAGATAAGCGCAGATCATCGCGATGCGGGCCCACCAGGTTCACGCCCCGCTCAATTTCTTGATCCCGGCGTTCATCCAGCTGGGAACGCAGCAAAGCCCGGGCGGTTTCCACATCGCGCAGTGCTTCTTCCTGGGCGGTGACGGCGTGGCAGCTGGCGTCGTCGTCGTTTAAAAGCGCGGCGGCATCGGGCAGGGTGAAGGTACCGCGCCACGCATTCGCCGCGTAATCGAGGCGGGCGTGGCCGCGGTTGCCGGAGACCACGTTGTACATGTCGGTGACGTACGGGCGCAGGCGCGCCACCAATTCGGCGCGGGCGGCCACGATCTGGGCGGCGAGCGCGGCTAGTTGCTCGTCCCACACATCAATCGCGGCGTGGTCCACGGCTTTCCCGCGGCGGCGCGCAGCCCCGGCCGTTTTGAGGAGGGCGGCGCGCTGGCGGATCACCCGCTCGTATTCGCTTTTTACGGAAGCGAGACGCGGGCGGAGCTGGACCATGAGGTCGTCCAGGAAAGCGCGCCGGACCGCGGGTTCGCCGCGCACAAGCGCCAAATCTTCGGGAGCGAAAAGCACCGCGCGGATCGTGCCCAGAATTTCTATCGGGCGCACGTTCCCGCGATTGAGGCGGGCTCGGTTGGCGCGCCCGGCGTAAATTTCCACTTCCACGGTGGTGGGCGATTCGCCGCGCAGCACCCGGGCCTGCACCACGCCGGCGGCGGCACCCTGGCGGATCAGCGCATTATCGGAGGAGACCCGGTGGGAGGTGAGGGTGGCCAGGTAGCCAATGGCCTCCACCAGATTGGTTTTCCCCTGGCCATTTTCGCCCACGAGGATGGTCACCCCGGGGCGGAAACGAGCCACTTCACGCCGGTAATTACGAAAATCCGCCAGCGCTAAGTCAGAGATGTACACTCACACCCGCGCCTTAGGAGTAGGTGCGAATCGGCATGAGGAGGAGGCGGAACTCATCCGTATCGGAGCCGGTTTCTTCGGGCTGGCCGGTAATAACCGCTGGTTTCGTGGGACTGGTGAAGGACAGGCGCACGAAAGGCGTATCCACCGCGGTCAGGCCGTCTTGCAGGTAGGCCGGGTTGAAAGCCATCGCAATATCTTCCCCGGTAAGGGTGGCCGGCAGGGCTTCGCTGGTTTGTGCCGAATCGTTTTGACCAGCGTCCAAAACCACGCTGCCTTCGCTGAAACTCAAGCGCACCGCACTATTTTTTTCGACGACGAGCCGCGCACGCTTGATGGCATCGAGCAGCATGAGGCGATCAATCACGGCGTACCCATTGACGGTATCCGGGAAAAGGGCCCGCACCTGCGGGTAATCCCCGTCGATAAGGCGGGCTACGTTCTGGCGGTCCGCGGCGCGGAAACCGATGAGGCCGGTACGCCCGCTGGTATCCAGGGTCATACGCACATTACCCACCGAGCTGAGGGACTTGGCAATATCGGACAGGCGGCTGGCCCGCACCAGGATACGCGCGGAAATCTGCGGATCTTCCGGTTCCCAGGTAAGGTTAGCGATGGCCAGGCGATAGCGGTCCGTTGCCATGAGAGCAATATTTTCGCCATTGATTTCGATGCAGACCGAGACGAGAAGCGGGAGGGTGTCAT
The DNA here is from genome assembly GCF_051264595.1 of Actinotignum urematis. NCBI lineage: Bacteria > Bacillati > Actinomycetota > Actinomycetes > Actinomycetales > Actinomycetaceae > Actinotignum > Actinotignum urematis. The sequence goes on from NZ_JBOZBG010000004.1 coordinate 18,467, forward strand.
CGGTGGAGGCGGCGGTGACGGCCTGGGCCACCGCGTGCTGCCAGGCAGCACCGTCCACCACGCCGGAAACCCCATCGAGAGGCGGGGCTGCCGGGTAATCTTCCAGCGGCATCGAAGTCATCACCATGCGCGAAGAACCGCATTGCAGATCAAGTTTGGTGCCCTCAACCGTGAGGTCAATGGGCTTATTGGGCAACGCGCGGGCGTATTCGGCCAGCAGGCGCCCGTGCACCAAAATGGTTCCGGCTTCTTCCACATCCCCGGTGATTTCAGCGTAGGAGGAAATATCAGGATCGTAGGAGGAAAGCGCAATGACGCCGGTGTCTTTGGCTTCGATTTTGATCCCGGAGAGGATGGGCAGCGAAGGGCGGGTGGGGATAGTGCGTGCCGTCCACGAGACGGCGTCCGCGAAGACATCGTGTTCAATCCGCAATTTCACAGCGAACCTTCCTCCCAATAACAAGAAACGTCTAGGGCTACTTTACGCGAGGGAGGGCCCGGAAGGAAAAGAATTTAGCGGCTTTGTAATTACACCAGTGTAATTTACGGTGCGCGGGTGCACCGGCCCTCGGCAACCGTTTGTTGTTCATGCGGGTGTTAATAGGTAGTGGTAGTAGTAGGTGCTGTGGACACTGTGGAAATGTGTTCGAAACGGCGTGAGCATGCGGATCTGGGCTGTGGATGAGCCTGTGGACGGCGCTGTGGATAATATGGGTTTTCGGGGGATGAGACACTTTGGGCTTTCGGCTATCCACCGCTAAATCTCGCCGATCCGCTTAATTTACGCCCGTGTCCACAGCTTATCCGCAAGCCCTGTGGATAGCGTTCGCGCAGGTCATGTGGGTGAGGAAACAGAGCGGTTTGTGAGGCGGGCTGTGAGCGGGCTGTGCGCCGCACGTGGCAGATGAGGTGCCAGAGGTGAAACATGACTTGGCTCATTTAGTCAGATTTTAACGGGCGGGCGCGCCGGATTGGTACAGGAAAGCATGGGGAAAGCGCGGGAATAAGCCGAAAAGTCGCTTCGAAGGCGTGGAGTCCGTTTAGTCAGGTGGCGTCGTCGTCGTACTAAACGCGAGCTACGGCGTTACAGCGCTACTCCGCCTGGCTGGCGGCTTGCTTAATACGCACGGAGAGCTCGGAGACCTGGTTGTAGGTGGTCTGCCGCTCGGCCATCTGCTTATCGATTTTGCGATACGCGTGCATGACGGTGGTGTGGTCGCGCCCGCCGAAAAGCGAACCGATTTTCGGGAGGGACAGATCCGTCATTTCGCGGCACAGGTACATGGCGATTTGCCGCGCGGTCACCGGGATTCGGGAACGATCCGCGCTGGTCAGGTCGTCAATGGTGATGGAGAAGTAATTCGCGGTCTGCGCCATGATGAGGCTCGGCTTAATATCCACCGAGTCCGGATTAGTGATGAGATCCTTGAGAACCATCTCGGAAAGAGTGAGCGAAACCGGCTGTTTGGACAGATCCGCGAAGGCGGTGACCCGGCGCAGCGCCCCTTCCATTTCACGCACATTCGTGGTCATATGCGTGGCGATATATTCATGCACTTCGCGCGGCACACTAATGCCGTCCACGTGCGCTTTCTTTTCCAGAATGGCGATACGAGTTTCCAGATTCGGGCGGTCAATACTGGCCACCACCCCGGAATTGAAACGCGAGAGCATCCGCTCTTCAAAACCGTTGAGCAGATTCGGCGCCACATCGGAGGTAATAACAATCTGCTTATTGGAATTCGTCAGGGCGTTGAAGGTGTGGAAGAACTCCTCCACGGTGGTATCGCGCCCGCCAATGAACTGAATATCGTCGATCAGCAAAATATCGACCTTGCGGAAAGAATCCTTGAATTCGCTTTGTCGCCCGTCACGCACCGCGTTAATAAAAGCGTTGGTGAATTCTTCGGCGCTGATATAGCGCACGTGAATATTCGGGTAGAGCGAAATCGCATAATTCCCGATCGCGTGCATAAGATGCGTTTTCCCCATCCCGGAATCCGAGTAGAGGAACAACGGATTATAGGTAGTCCCGGGCGCTTCCGAGACCGCTAGCGAGGTCGCGGTGGGAAAACGATTCGAATCCCCAATCACGAAATTATCGAAAGTATATTTCGGGTTGAGCCCGGCGGCCGTCGACATCGCCGCAAACGACGGATCGGCCGAGTTCCCGTAAATCTTTTCTTCCCCGGAGGCCATCGTTTGGGTGGCGAGCGAGGTCGGTTCGGTTGTTTCGACCGGCGCGGCCGCGTGTGGCGCCGGTACGTGCGATGCGGTTATATGTGGTGCCGGTGTATGTGGCGCGGTTGCGTGGGTGGCAGTGAGGGCCGACGGCGCAGCTGGAGCCACCGGCTCGCCCGGCACATCAGGAAAAGCTCCCGGTTCCTCCAGGGTGAAATCCCGGTAGGTCGCGGATTTATTCCATTCCGAATCCGGGGAAAGCGCGGTGGGCGTTTCCGCCCGGCGCGGAGCCGGAGCGGCCTCAACGGGCCGGGATTCGCGGCGCTCAGTAGCCGGAAGCGGGGATTCATTCACGCTTGGATCAATGGAAATCACCAGGCGAATGCTGTGGCCCAGAATATTGGAGAGCGCCCCGGTCATGAGATCGGCAACGTGCTCCTCGATCCAGTTCTTCACGAACTCGGATCCCACCACGATCATAAAAATGTCCTCGGCGGTGGCCAGCGGGTGGGCCATGCGCACAAAAGCGGATTGCGAATCGGAGAGATCGCCCTGCATACGCAGCAATTCCAAGGCGGCAAGCCAAGCATCGCGCGCGGGGTTCATCTCCGCCATGACATCCTCCTGAGGACTCTTTCAAGAAAAAAGGGGGCGAGCCTCGCAGCCAGGTGATCCGAGCGCCGTTGATGATCACGACTGTAAGTTTCACGGTATCTGGTGAGGCCATGCCCTATCTGTCTGCCTATCGTAGGTGAATGACGCGCAACACGCTAACGAGTTATCCACAGGCTTCTCCACACCTGTGGAAATTACATCTCTGTTATTCACAGGTCACTTGCGCGCTGTGGAGCCTTAAAAACCTATCCTCAGATTTTTCCACAGATGTGTATAGGCCGAAAAAATTGCTTTGGTACGTGTTTTCTCACAGTGATCATCCTTGAGATAACGGTCACCGCGCGCTAAAAACCTTTGACTCACCGGCCTGATCTCGCGTAAAGTCATCTAGTCCATGCGTGGTTCAGCCGCGCGTTATTTGTCAAGAAGGGCCGCCACCGCTTGTGGATAAGCCCGTCAATATCTAGTGGAGGGGATCACCGTGGTTAAGCGGACTTTCCAGCCGAATAATCGCCGTCGCGCTAAGGTACACGGTTTCCGCAAGCGCATGTCGACCCGCGCGGGTCGCGCTGTTCTGGCAGCTCGCCGTCGCAAGGGTCGCGCCAAGATTTCGGCTCAGTAAATGCTTCCAGCCGTTCACCGCATGCGGAGTTCGGCGGATTTCGACTCGGCCTTTTCCGGAGCGCGCGGCTCTGCCCGGCGCGTCCAAGTCATCCTCGGCTCCCAGTCGGAATCGACCCTAACCGGCCCTCACCCTGTGCGGGTCGGTTTTGTCGTATCCAAAGCTGTGGGAAATTCCGTGGTGCGGCATCGGGTATACCGGCAACTGCGCCATCTTATGCGTGCGCGCCTAAGTTTTTTCGACGACGGCGATCTCGTCGTCGTTCGAGCTTTTCCCGCCGCGGCGGGAAGCAGCAGCGCGCAACTCGGTGAGGACCTGGACCGCGCGCTTGCCAAGGCACGGGCGCAAGCAGCGCGGACGCACGAAGCGCGCACGCACCAAAGTGCGGATCTAGCAGGGCACACGCAAAGAGCGGGCACGCAAGAAACGCGGGCGGTGAAAGCGTTATGACGCACACGCCGGCAAGCGCGCAACCGGAACGGCACGGCAAAGAAAGCCTGCTGGTGCGGGCGGTGCGCTGGTACCAACGCACGATCTCAGCCGCGCGCCCCCCGCGGTGCCGCTACGCACCGAGCTGTTCGGCCTATGCGATACAAGCCATACAGATTCACGGGACCGGCAAAGGTACACTTTTAACCGTGTGGCGCTTGCTACGGTGCAACCCGTTGACGAAGGGCGGCGTAGATAGAGTGCCACCGCCGGGTCAGTGGCCAAGCAAACCATTGGACCAAGATGAGCTTCTCGAGCTTTACGCCAAAGAAGACGCCTTAGACGATACGAACAACGCTACGGGTAATCCCCAGCGGGAACACCCAGCAGCGTGAGGAGAAACTAAGTGGATACAATTCTCGCTCCGTTTATGTGGGCGGTCTCGTGGGTGATGTACGGCATCCACGAAGGACTCGTACTCCTGGGAATGAACCAGGGCGCCGGGCCGGCGTGGGTCTGCGCCATTATCGGGCTGACCATTGTGGTTCGTCTGCTCATCTTGCCGCTGTATAACCGGCAGATTCGTGCTTCGCGGGCAATGCAGGTGCTGCAACCCGATATTCAGAAGTTGCAGAAGAAGTACAAGGGGAAGCGGGACCAGGTGTCCATGCAGCGCCAGCAGGAAGAACTGCAGGCGCTCTACCGCAAACACGGGGCCTCCCCCATGGCATCCTGCTGGCCGATGCTGGTGCAGATGCCGATTCTCTTCTCCCTGTACCGGGTGCTGATTAATTTCCCCTCCATCGCTAATGGCAAGCGTGGCCCCATCGGGCCGATCACCCAGCCGGTGGCGCAGTCCTTCGAGGAGACCACGTTCTTCGGCGCCCCCATGTCGGCCACCATTTCAACCGCGGGCCAATTTGCCAATGCCACGCAGGTGCGGATTGTCGCCGTCGTTCTGGTGATCATCATGATCCTCAGCATGTTCTGGACGCAGCGTCAGCTCATGACGAAGAATATGCCGGAACAAAAGGATCCGAATAACGCTGCTCTGCGCATGCAGCGCATGATGCTCTACGGCATGCCACTGATCTATGTGTTCTCCGGCGCGGTGTTCCCGGTGGGCGTGCTCATCTACTGGTGCGCCGGCAACCTGTGGAATATGGGTCAGCAGAGCTGGTTCATTCGCCATAATCCGACTCCCGGTTCGCGGGCCTATATTGAGCGGGAAAAGCGGATCCTGGAAAAGCGCAAGCGCAAGGGGCTCACCGATGAGGAAATTGCGGAACTGGAAGAGCAGGAGCAGAAGGGCGGCCAGCGCTACCAGCCGATGAGCAAGGAACGCGCGAAGAAAGCCGGGCTGAGTCCGGATGCTTATATGCCGCGCCCGGAAGATGAGGATGAGGACGATAAGCCCGCCGTCGGCAAAGATGGTTTGACGGATGAAGAACGCGCCCGCAAGCGCTACGAACGCCGCCAGGCAGAACGGGCCCGGGCCCGCGCCAAGAAGAACAAGAAAAACCGCGGGAAATAACACCCGGCGACCGGCGTAGAACAAGCTAAACTTAGTCAAAGAAAAGGAACGGACGGGTTGCGCAAAATCTTGGCAGCCCCAGAAGGGGATCCCCCGGATACCAGGAGAAAGAATGAGCGAAACGTCTGAGGATATTAAGAAGCTTGATCGCGAAGGCGATATTGCGGCTGACTACCTCGAAGAACTGCTGGATATTGCTGATCTCGACGGCGATATTGATATCTCGATTGACGAAGATCGTGCCACGATCGCCATTGTCACCGAGGGTGAAGCCGATGAGCGGCTGCGCCGCCTGGTGGGCCGGCACGGTGCCACTCTCAACGCGCTCCAGGATCTGACCCGCCTCGCGGTTCAGGAAAAGACCGGGGAACGCTCGCGGCTCATGCTGGATATCGCGGGCTATCGCGATGAACGCCGCGCCAAGATTGAGGAAATCGCCGCGGAAGCCATCCGCGAGGTGCAGGAAACCGGCGATGAAATCGAGCTGGATCCCATGAATCCCTTCGAGCGCAAGGTTGTGCACGACGCCGCTGCTGCCGCCGGGCTCGTTTCCGATTCCGAAGGCGTGGGCGCCGGGCGTCACGTGGTTATCAAGCCCGCGGATGAAGACTAAGGCGAGGATTAATACGCATATATGGCGGAAGAACATCCGATGATCGAGGTTCCTCCTGCCGCCGGTGCCGAGCATTTCGGCACGGCGACATGGGGAACCTTGCTTCATTTTGCGTGCCTGCTCGAAGAAGAGGGCGAGGTGCGCGGGCTTGTGGGGCCGCGCGAACTGGGCCGTTTATGGTCCCGGCACCTACTCAATTCCCTCGCTATTGAGGAATTCATCCCGGCGAATGCCACGGTGGGCGATGTGGGTTCCGGCGCTGGTTTCCCCGGAATTGTGCTGGCGATTGCGCGGCCGGACGTGACCGTGACGTTGATTGAGTCCATGGAGCGGCGCACCGAATGGCTGCGCTATGTGGTGGGCGAGCTGGGTTTGCGGAACGTCAAGGTGCGGACCGCCCGCGCTGAGCAACTCAAAGGCCGGTTCGCGGCGGATATCGTGACCGCCCGCGCGGTGGCTGCACTCAAGAAACTACTGCCGTGGACGATGCCGCTGGTCAAACCCGGCGGACGCCTGGTTGCGCTCAAGGGCGAGCGAGCCGCCCAAGAAATTGACGACGCCGCAGCGCAGTTGCAGCGTTACGGTGTTGCGGAGGTTGCGGTTCATACTGTGGTGCCCTTTGGAACAGACGAGGCTACTCGGGTGGTCGAGGTGCTCAAGAAGGCTTCGTAAGTCAGGCGGGCGTGTTGCTGGGTTGCTGGGTTACTGAGTTACTGGGCTTCGGAACTTGGTTGCTCGGGACTTGGTTTTCCATGACTTAGTTGTGCGGCTTTGTGGTCGGGTTTCATAAAGGAAGTGTGCCGGTTTTATAAGGGACGCAGTCTGGTTTGGCCGCGTGTATCGAACATGTGTTCGTAGTGGGTGGTGCTTGTGGATAACGTGCGTGATGCAGATGACGGCGGCACAGAGACGGCCTGATACCGGCTAGAATGTTCTGAGGTAAGGAGGGCGTTATTTATGAGTGATCCCCGTAAAAAAGTTGGACGTCGTGCTGCGCCGAGTTCGGCACCTTCGCCTGCACCACAGGATCGGGACACTCCGATCGCCCGCGAACTTCGAGAGGATTTTAAGCGCCTCAAGAAGGTGAAGGCGAGTAAATTCCAGAAGCCGGAACATACCCGCGTTGTTGCAGTGACGAATCAAAAGGGCGGCGTCGGCAAAACCACCACTGCCGTGAATATGGCGGCTGCGCTGGCACTCAATGGGATGCGGGTCTTGCTTGTTGATGCGGATGCGCAGGGTAATGCTTCTACCGGTTTGGGTATTAGCCCACAGGAAGAACGCAACGACGTTTACGAAGTTTTTAAGGGTGAAGCACGGCTCGAGGATGTTCTTATTCAACTCGAGGATATTCCGAATCTCTATGTGGCTCCCTCGAGTATTACTTTGGCAGCCGTTGATTTTGAGTTAGGCCAGGTGCCGGGGCGGTACTCTATTCTGCGCGACGCGATCCGGGAAACAATGGATAGTTTCGCGGCGCAGGGCAAGGCTTTTGACTTTGTGTTTATTGATTGCCCGCCGAGCATGGCTTTGTTACCGGTGAGTGCGCTGGTGGCTGCTGATGAGGTGCTGGTACCGATTCAGGCGGAGTTTTATGCTCTCCAGGGTGTGGCTCAATTAGTACAGACGGTTGAGGATGTGCGCTCGTCTCGCAATGACAAGCTACATATCTCGGCGTTCATTGTGACGATGGTGGATACCCGCACAAATCTGGCGAAGGACGTATCTGAGGAAGTGCGTTCGCACTTTGGTGACCGAGTGCTCCATACGGAGATTCCTCGGTCGGTGGCTGCTGCGGAAGCGCCGTCCTTTGGGAAGAGTGTGCTCACCCACGATCCCCGGAATCGGGCGGCTATTGCCTATCTTGCGGCGGCAAAAGAATTTTCAGCTCTCTCATAGTTAGGAGCCATCGTGGCAACTCGTAAACGGCGTGGTTTAGGCAGTGGGCTCGGTGCCCTCATTCCACCGGAACAGGCAGAGAATACCGAGAGTCCAATTGATATCTTTTTCGGTACGGTGAAGAAGAAGGATTCGGGTTCGCCGGAGGATGCGGGTTCGCGGGAGGCTGCGAGCTCACGGCAGCACGACGATTCTCAGCAGGATGATGCTAATCCCCTCGATCTTGGATATGGCTCGGCGGGTGAGAATGTTTCACGTGAAACATCGGGTGGTTCTCAGCGTACGGCTTCTAAGCCGTCGGCCGCTGCATCTAAGAAGAAGGTGGCTAGCAAGAAGACTCAGGCCAGTAATGGAGCTGTCGAGATCCCGGGTAGTGTAGTCGAATCACCGGCCGTGATAAGCGAGGCGAAGGCTGGTGAAGTTGAGGGTCTTAAGGACACTACGGTAACCGAGGGAACTTCCGTTGTTGAAGCGACTGATAGTACGACGGAGTCTAAGGGTGTCGCGGAAACGGATGCAGCGCAGGCGATCAATGTTTCACGTGAAACATCGGAAGATGACCTTGTTGCAGTACCGGGTGCCACCTACGGCGAGATTGATGTCAATGTCATCGTACCCAATCGAGCGCAGCCGCGTACGAATTTCGATGATGACGATTTAGAAGAGCTCGCACAGTCCATTAAGGAAGTGGGCGTTCTTCAGCCTATTGTTATTCGCCCACTTAGTGAGCCTTTGGATAACCATCCGGATGCTCGATACGAACTCATTATGGGCGAGCGGCGCTGGCGGGCGACCCAGCGGGCGGGCTTGACGCGTATTCCTGCCATTATTCGGCGCACCTCTGATGAAGATTTGCTCCGTGATGCACTTCTTGAGAATCTGCACCGCGCTGACCTCAATCCCTTGGAAGAGGCGGCTGCCTATCAGCAGTTACTTGAGGACTTCCAATGTACGCAAGACGAACTGGCGAAGAGGATTGCACGGTCGCGCCCGCAAATCACTAACACTTTGCGACTTCTGAAACTTCCGGCGTTGGTGCAGCGCAGAGTAGCAGCGGGCGTGCTATCTTCCGGGCATGCGCGTGCACTTCTCGGTCTTGCCGACGCTGGTGCAATGGAGCGGCTGGCACAGCGGATCGTGGCAGAAGGATTATCTGTCCGCGCTGTTGAGGAGATCGTTGCTCTTGGCGATGAATCGACCCCGGCTTCGGTTCGCCGAGTGCGCGTGAAGCGCTATGAAAACGAATTGAGTTCGGTAGCAACGCAATTGGGCGACCGGCTCAATACTCGTGTGAAGGTCGATATGGGCCGAACCAAGGGAACCATGCGCATTGACTTCGGTTCACTTGAGGATCTCAATCGTATTTTGAGCGTGCTGGCGCCGGATGTTACAGGTGTAGAAATTCCCGAAGAGGGCAGTAACAAAGAGTAGACAGCGGGTCCTTTGATTGCGGGGCAATGTTTCACGTGAAACATTGCCCCGCTTCCTTATTTAAACAGAGATCCTTTATGCGGGATCGATGCCGTCAGGTGTGGCTGGAAACTAACGGAGAAACCACGCATGACTCGTGCAATTTTAGTGACCCGGTTTTTTGGTTTTCGGGGTTTGGGGAGTGATCGGAGCGGCGGTTCGCGGTGCTGTTACCGACAGTAGAAATTAGGCTACTTTTCGACCGCTGCTTACACAGAAGAATCGGATAGGTGAAGTTTTGCGGAGGATGTTTCACGCGAAACATCCTGGCGCACACATCTACGTAGCTCGAGTCCTCGCGGCTTGAGTGACTACTACAGCGAATACTGCATTGCGCGAAGGGTAGGTCGAATTTGCATTTTGCCGGCGGTAATGTGTAATTCCCACGGAGCTAATCGCGCAGATTGAACGTGCGCCTAGCATTACGAAAACGAAAGCGGGCAATGTTTCACGTGAAACATTGCCCGCCGGGTGGAGACTTGCCTGGAGTTCCTATGCTGCTACTTCGCCATTTCGGGGAGGTCTTCCGGCTCGCTGACATCCCGATTCGCTGCCCGGTGCAGGATTTGCAGGTAGAGTGATTCGGGACTTGTCCCATTCTCCCGCGCATATGCTTCAACGGCTTGGGGAAGCAGCGAGGTCTCCGTCATTCCCGGTGCAATATTCACATCGATGACATACGGAGTACCGTCCTTCACGATGAGGTCAATCCGGGAAACATCGCGAAGTCGGAGGGTGGTATGTGCCGTAAGTGCAGCTTCGGTAACCCGCGCCTTTTCCTCGTCAGAAAGACGAGCGGGCACATAGTACTTAGCTCGGCCGGCGAAGTAGCGCGCGTCGTAATCATAAGGACCATCGGTTTCAATTTCGACCGGGGGAAGCGCGATAGGCCCGTCGGCCCCGTCAATAACCGAAACGGAAACTTCTGTTCCGTCGATAAAGGTTTCGACATGCGCTTCTTCCCCGTAGGCGAAGCAATCGACCATCGCGCGGGGAAGGTCCCCCGGCTTGTCAACGATGGTCACTCCCAGTGCTGACCCACCTAAATTCGGCTTCACGACCAGCGGGAATTCATAGCGTTCTCCGAGGAGATCAAGAATTGGCGCCACTCCGACTTCACGGAAAAGAGCTTCCGGGAAGCTGACCGACCACGGCACCGCAAGCCCGGCGTGGCGCAAAAGCGATTGTGCGACCGTTTTATTAGAGGCGATTCGGGCGGCGTTCGCCGTCGACCCTACAAAACGGTACCCGCTGAGAGAGAGCAGATCTTGAAGAGCTCCGTCTTCTCCGGTCGCACCGTGTACCAAAGGCCACACCACCGTGGGATTCATGGAGCTGAGGCGCTGGAGCAGGGTTGCATCAACATCGAGAACCTTGACCTGCGCGCCCGCCTCCCGCAGGAGCGTGGCGACCCGACGCCCCGAACTTAGCGACACATCGCGTTCGTGCGTGAGACCACCGGCAAGAATAGCAACGGTAAGAATATTGTCCATTTTCCCTCCGGACTTCACTCTACTCATCACTGATGAGAACCGATAGCAATCGAATTATTTCGTTGCCTGTGGCGAGGAATCATCCACGCCGAACATCTGGACCAGGTCATTTTCTTGGCTAATAACTTCGCCAAGCCTGCGCACGCCCTCGGTAATGCGTTCCGGGGTGGGGTAGCAGAAGGACAGCCGCATATGGTCAGTACCCTGGCCATCGGCGAAGAAAGCAGTGCCGGAAACATACGCGACGAGGTTCTTCACCGCGCGGGGAAGCATCTCATGCGCATTGAGGCCGCCGGGTAGTTTGACCCAGGTATAGAAGCCACCGCGCGGTTTGTTCCACGTGCACATGGGCATGTACTTTTCGAGCGCGGCCTGCATGGCCTGCCCACGCTCGGCGTACATGCCGCGGTATTCCTTGACCTGCTGATACCAGTCATAGGTGCGCAGATATTCCGCGATAGCGAGCTGGCCGAAGGTGGTCGGGCACAGAATCGCATTTTCCGCGGCGAGGGTGAGACGCGCGCTCAGTGCAGCCGGGGCCAACGCCCAGCCCACCCGGAATCCCGGCGCGAAGGTCTTGGAGAAGGATCCCAGGTACACAACACCATCCGGGTTGAAGGTCTGGATGGCCGGAATCGGATCGCCGTCGAAACCAAGCAGACCATAGGGATTATCTTCCACGATAAGAACATGGTGCTCATCGCAGATCTCGGCAATGCGCCGGCGGCGTTCCTCGGATTGGCTCACACCGGCCGGGTTGTGGAAATTGGGGATGGTGTACAGGAACTTGATCGGCTTCCCGACGGCTTCCAGATCTTTGATGGTTTCCTCAAGCTGTTCGGGAATCAGGCCGTTGGCATCCATTTCCACGTGGACCACATGGGCTTGGTACGCCCGGAAAGTTCCCAGCGCCCCAACATAGGAAGGCGCTTCGGCAATAACAACATCGCCCGGGTTAATGAAGATTTGGGAAACGAGATCGAGGGCTTGCTGGCTACCGGTCGTAATATTGATGTCGTCCGGATGGGCGCGGATACCTTCGGGCCGCATGACCTCCACGATCATCTCGCGAAGCTCTTCGGTGCCCTGACCGCCGCCGTACTGTAGCATTTTAGCGCCATTGTTCCGGATGAGTCGCGCGGTCATATCCGCGAGGAAGTCTAAAGGTAGCCCGCTAATATTAGGCATTCCCCCTGCAAGAGATACAACTTCGGGGCGATTTGCAACTGCGAAAAGCTGACGAACCTCAGATTGCTTCATTCCTAAAGCTCGATCAGCATAGACATTGTACCATGGATCAAGTCTGGTAAATCCGGGACCGGCGTGCTGCTCGCCCATACGTTCTCCTTCTCTTTTAACACACTAAGTGTGCCACGCTCGGGGCTGCGATAAAACAATGTCCGCCGGTGTGCTTCGCGCGTCACTCAATCGCGAGGCACCACAGTATTGCCACGAGACAATCACGGGACCACCGCGGCGCTCCCGCGGCGCGACCGCGGAACTATCGCCGGCCCGGACGTGTGAGTCCTATGGGGTAGTAGCGTACCCGCAAAGAAAGGCCCGTGTCAGCACCGCGTTTATTCGGAAGCCGCGAGTTTCCCGAGTTTCCCGACTTTCGCAAGTCTCGCGAGGCCGGGGAGCTGGGCCATAAGTTCAGCGCGGATTTCAAGTTTGGGAACCAGCCCCGCAAACCGCGCATATTCCTTGCCCTGGTAGACAAGGAGCAGGGTCGGCAGCCACTCGAGCCGCGGGATAAAAGAAGCGACTTCCTCCCACGGATTTGCCGAGCGAATTTCTGGAACGCCACCATTCGCAGGGCGAGAATCCGAAGCACCAGAATCGGAAGTGCCAGTATCTGTGGCGCAAGTGTCGCCGGAATCGGTATGTGCGGGGTCGCTAACGATGGGATCACTATTCGCGGGGTTACTATCAGCGAAGTCACCAGCGGCCGGCTCATCTTCCGCGGGATCGATACCTCCATAGCCCAGAGCATGTTGAATTGCGCGGGTTACTTCCGCGGAGAGCTCGGAAAAGTCGATCCGATGTTCTGGAGCGCCGCCGGGCAGAATGTGCTGCATCTCGGCATCCGCTCCGGTAGCAGCAGTGGTTTCGGAGCCGCGCCGTGGGCTTACGGGTGGCTGGGTGAGAACGTTCAGATTGACGCACCACGCGTCGAAGCTTACGTCCGATACTAAACGATGAAGGTCGACGACGCTCTCCTCGAAAATCACGCGCATTGGCCCATCATAGGGAACCCACGAAGCTGTAAAGAGCAGCAAGGTTGGAACCTCGGGTCGATACGTGGGCATGGCACCTTCTTCCGGCCGGCGGGTGGGAACCTTAGCCACCATCCTAAACGCGAACCGGCGAGGCGGATCAGATATTCACCTCGCCGGTTCCACATATATAAATGAGCGGTACCCCGCGCTGAGTTACGCTGCGCTCCCACCTGCGGCAGCCTGCTGGGCCGCGAGGTTCTCCAGGTAGCGTTCTGCATCGAGAGCCGCCCGGCACCCGGTGCCAGCTGCGGAAATGGCCTGACGGTAGTACCGATCCACGACATCCCCGCAGGCGAAAACTCCGGGAATTGAGGTTTCGGTGTGCGGGTGGTTCACGACGATATAGCCGCCGTCGTCCAATTTAAGCTGCCCCCCAAGAATTTCCGTACGCGGGAGGTGACCGATGGCCACGAAAAGGCCGGTCACATCGAGGTTCGAATCTTCCCCGGTCACGTTGTTGTGGAGGGTGAGCGCGTTCATGGAGCCGCCGTCTTCCCCGCGAATATCGGTGACTTCGCTGTTCCAGTGCATGACGATCTTGGGGTCGGCCAGGAGGCGGTCCGCCATGATCTTCGAGGCGCGCAGTTCGTCGCGCCGGTGGATCACGTGTACCTTAGTCGCGAAGCGGGTGAGGAAGAGGGCGTCCGTGACGGCGCTATCCCCGCCGCCCACCACGGCGATTTCCTGATCCTTAAAGAAGAAGCCATCGCAGGTGGCGCAGTAGGAAACCCCGCGGGAGGCGAACATGGTTTCGCCATCCAGACCGAGCTTCTTGTAGGCCGACCCGAGAGCCAGGATGACCGTGCGGGCCCGGAATTCGGATTCATCGGTGCGCACGATCTTGACATCGCCGCTCAGGTCCATGGAGAGGGCGTCGTCGTACTCCATTTCGGCACCGAATTTTTCTGCCTGCTGCTGCATATTGGCCATGAGGTCGGGCCCGAAAATTCCATCCGGGAAGCCGGGGTAGTTTTCCACCTCGGTGGTGGTCATGAGTGCGCCGCCGGCATCGATGGCGCCGCCGATCACCAGCGGTTTCAGGCCCGCGCGTGCGGTGTACAGCGCGGCGGTCCAGCCCGCCGGCCCCGATCCGACAATGATGACGTCACGAATATCGCTCTCGGTCATATTTCTCCTGTGTTCTTGTGAGTGAGCGTGCCGCGTTGCGCGAGCACACCGCTCCCCATCGGGCACATCATTGGGTACAACGTCCCGGGGTACATGGCTATTCCCGGCCGGCCGTAAATACCGGATGTAAACACTGCCTATAAACGCCGGCTGTAAACACCTTCTGTAAACACCGTTTACTTCACGGTGATCTCAGAAATCTGCAACTTGAACTGCCCGGCCGCATTCTTTGGCAATTCAGTGAACCACAACACCACGTGATCACTGTTTACTGGTGTTGGTGCAGTAAGCGTTGTTTTCGCGCTCATCGGGCCCTCGGTTACCACAGTGCCACCGCTAGGCTGATCCGCGGTGGTGTCACGCCACTGCACATTCCCGCCCTGGCCGTTTAGCTGCAAGGTCACTTCCTTGACGGTGGACGGCTTCGCCAAGCGCAACTCAATCCCGACTCCATCCTTGAGCAGGCCAAACTTCGGATTGCGCAGGTATTCCCAACTGGCCCATTCCGTTGCCGGATTCTTGTCAATGGCCAGCGGGAGCGTCTTCGGATAATCCTCATCCGCCTCACTCTTCTGCGGATTGAGAAGATTCGCCGAAACGATCTGCGGCGTTGCGGAGCTGGGCGAGGGCGCGGCACTGGCACCCGGCTGGGCGCCCTGGACCTCCGAACCTTGCGCATCGGCCGAGGCAGAAGGCGCGGCGGAAATCACCGGCGGGCGGGTGGACACATCCGTGGGCCGGAAGAAGGTTGTCACGGCGAAGTACAAAGCGACTGCGACCAGGCCGATTGCGCCCGCAACAATGAGCTTGGAGGAATCAAAAATGCGCGAGCCGAGAGCCCGCCCGTTTTCTTCATCGGCGATAATCGGACGCGAAGGAGCGGGCGGCCGGGTGGCCGGCTTGCGATCCCCGCGGGTGCGGGCAGCGACTTTCGCCGGAGCTGCGCTCGCGCGCGCGGCTGCCGAAACCGGGTGAATCCGGGGTGCCGCCTGAGGAGCGGTGGACGCAGGTGTGGCGGTTGCGGGAACGGCAGCTCCGGCCGCCGCGGTGGTTATATTCGCCCGCTCAGATTGGCCCGCATCCTCCTCATCGCCGACGTTCATAATGGAACGCCGCTGCGGGCTCGCCTTGCTGTGAACACTGTTTATCGCAACCGTGGGAGCGGAATCGCGCTCGCGTTCCGCTGCGGCAGCTTCGCGTTCTGCGTTTTCGTGCCGAGCGGCTTCGCGTTCAGCAGCGGCACGCGCAGCGGCTTCGTGTTCCGCCGCCTCGCGTTCGCATTCTTCCAGCTCACGTTCCGCTTCGCGCAGCGAGGGGAAATGCGGCTGGAACCGCGGCGTTGCAGCATCTTGAGCGACGACGCCGCCACCGGCAGCATGACCACTGTGGCTATCAATGTTGATGGGGTGAGTTTCCTCAGTCTTGGTTTCACCACGATGGGCGTAAACAGTGTTTACTTCGGTTTCCTCGATGGGGGAATCCTGTGCCGGAAGTTGCTCGCCGTGAAGCTCAGAGCCGGTCGTGGATCCAGCCACGGAGCTAGCCTCGGAACCAGGCTCAACATCGCCCTCGGAACCACTCTCGGAGTCAAGTTCAGAACTACTCTCCGAACCACTCTCGGTTTCCTCCTCATCGCGGAATTCCTCCGGCGATACCCACTGCGGGTGGAGCTCCACCTCCGGAGCTGCGGTAATACCCAATTCAGTATCAACGTCGCCCTCGAAATTCGCCCCGTATACGCCCTCGGGATCCAATTCCTGGGATCCAATAGCGGAGGAGGCCGATGCTGCGGAGGGCGCCACGGGAGTCGCATCAGCTTCCAATGTTTCATCGGCTTCGGATCGTTCGCCGGCTTCGACTGGCTCACCAGGATCATCGGATCGCTCGCCGGTTTCGGAAGCCTCGCCAGATGCACTGGTGGCAGCTGCGGCGTCGTCGTTCTCAGAATCTTCGGCGCCGAAGGAAACGTGACTGGAGCCCAAGGTGACGCGGCCAATCGCGCCCCCGCGCACGTGTCCGCCCAGCGGGTCGAAACCGAAACGGGAATCCCCGCCGCCGGGCAGCTGTGGCGCCACCAGTACCGGATCGGGGAATTCCCGCAGGTCAGGCCGGTTGAAGGGCACAAGGCTGCGCAATACCTCCCC
Organism: Actinotignum urematis; assembly: GCF_051264595.1. Classification (NCBI taxonomy): domain Bacteria; kingdom Bacillati; phylum Actinomycetota; class Actinomycetes; order Actinomycetales; family Actinomycetaceae; genus Actinotignum; species Actinotignum urematis. The sequence goes on from NZ_JBOZBG010000004.1 coordinate 34,874, forward strand.
GGGGGAAAGCAAGCGCTCCGGGGAAAGGGTGCGCCGGAAAACCTCCCGAATATCGTCGGGCAGCGAATCATCGCGGGCCAGCGCTTCGAGGGTGGTCTCATCCGCCTGGGCGCCCTCGAGCAGGGTCGCCAGGAACAGCACCAGGTCCGCGGCCTCGGCGTTATTGAGGCTGGCCGGATCGTATTCATCCGTGCGCGCACCGGCCAGAGCTGCGTCAATACCGATGCCGTCCAGGTACACGTCGCCGGCATCGCCCACCCGCACGCGCGAGGGTGTAATGCGCAAATGCCGCATACCGCGCCCGGAAACCTGGGTGAGAATCGCGGCGAGCTCGCACACCACGGCCTTGGCCTGCTCGGGCGCAAAACCCTCACCGTGCACGTACCCGGTCAGCGAGGTGCCTAGCGGAATCTCGCTCACCACGAAATTTTCGCCAACAGAGAGCGTGCGCACGATATGCGCGTCATCGAGCAACCCGGTGCGCCGCGCCGCGTCCAAAGCATCCGCGCGCGTGGGAATATCCCCGATGAGCAGCACCCGCACCGCGGTGCCGAGCGCGTCATCCACGGCGTACCACTGCTCGGTACCCGCAATATCGAGTTGCTCCTCGTACAAATTCTCCAGGCGGTAGCGACCGGCGAGAGTCATGCCCCTGGTTCCGATGGCGCTCACAGTTCCTCCTTGCCGTGCCTCGCGGCCACATTACTCCTATGGTATTTCGTGTTCCTCGCGCAGTTTATCGACGGCGCGCGGCCCGGCTTCTTCCGCCGCGCTAGCCTCACGTAAATTGTGGAGATGTTTTTCAGGGTCGACGCCGCCCGAACGCCGCCCGCTGCGCAGGCTGCGTGCGATCCCACCGAGCAAGAGCACCCCGAGGAGCGCGCCAATAATATACGTCCCCGTGGTTTCCCAGCCGGCGCGCACCCGCACATTAATATCCTGAACCGCGCCGATCGCGGTGCCCACCGGATCGGTGACCGCAGCCGTGACCGTAACATTCCCCGAGCCGGAAGCCTGCACCGGCACCGCCACCGTGACGGAGGCGGCCGGCGGGATGGTTGCCGCAACGGGATCGGAGGGCACAATGCGGAAATCTTCGGCGCGCAATTCCACCACCGCGCCCACCGGAACAGGCAGCGAATTATGCACGTGCACGGGTAAATCCGCGTTTTCCGAAATGATGTTAATCGTGGAGGAGGGCTGGACCGTGACGGCCCCGGCCATCTCCTCGGCGAGTTGCGTGAGCTGAGCGGATAGCTCCTCGCGCTGCGCGTGGTGGTCGCGGAGCGCCACCCCGGCCAATTGCGCGGCGTGATGGGTGACCGGCCCGGTGATACTAGCTGGCACCGGGGTAAGAGCAGCGGTGGTGGAAATGGTGGTGACATGCGCATCGCCGCGGGCCAGCATTGCCGCGGAAATCTCGCCAGGCAGCACGCGCTCCTCGGGAAGCTGGGCACACCCGGCGGCCGGCTTATCAAGAAGATCGCCAGCTCCGGTGGGCGCCAACCACGGCGCGCTCGTGAGTGCCCCGAGTGCGGCCCCAATATCGCGATCCGGCAACGCTCCGGCCCGCGCCAGCGCTCCACTTTCCGGCCGATCCACCAGCACCACCTGGGCGCGCGGCGCGGCCGGCAGTTCCCGGTAGGTGGCGGCCGACAGCGCGAGGGCAGTTTGGCGGGCGTCGATGGCGGAGAGCCGGCTCCCGGCCGCTTCCGGCAAACCTTCCCCACCCCCGGAGGCCAGCATATTTGCCTCGTCTGAACTGGGTAAATAGCCCTGCACCACGGCGGAGAGCACGCCGTCCGCGCGCAGCGCCGCGGCTTCATTAGCACCGGCGCCATCAGCACCGGCGGTTTCGTTTGCATCGCCCGCGCCGCCCGCACTCGCGCCGCCCGCGGCACTCGCCCCGGAATCCTCCACATCACCGCGAGCATCACTGAGCGAACATGTATCACTCCCGTCCGCGGCGAGCGGAATATTCACCCGCCCGCTCGGGCTGAGCCAGGAGGCGTGCTCCGCATCCACATCCGTGGTGATAAGCGCCGCGGCCCCGGCATCGCGCAGCGCCCGCGCGGTGGCCCGATCCACCCCCAGCGCCGTGACCGCAATATCGGACCGCGCCGCAAATCCGGAAGTTTGCGCCGCCTGCACCGCATCCTGCCGCGCCAGAGCGAGCTTATCCGCACGCGCGGCATGGGTGAGCGCCGCGGCATCCACGTCCGCGCCCAAACCGAAGAACACGCTGGTCCCGGCCGCGGACGCAAAAGTTTGCAACGCGGCCCGTTCCGGATCACCCGCGATGAGCAGCGGATCAACCGCGGCGCTCACCCCCGGGTGCGCAAAATAGTTCAAAGTCTGCAAGCGGTGGGGCAACTGCCCGGCCTCCGCCGCGGAACCCGAAGGCGAAGAGGGAGCCGAAGCCGTGGGCGTTTTACTTGGGGCCGACGGCGCAGCTGGGGAACTCGCCCCCTGCGAAACTGACGGCGCGGAAGGCGCGGCGCTCGCTGCCGGGTCTGCATCGGATGTGGCGCTCGGCGCGGCGGAACTTCCCGCGGTGGCGGAGGCGGCCGGCGGAGAAGCGAGCGTGCCGACCGGAGTACTCGGCGTGGGCGTGCTTGCCGAAGCTGAAGCCGGAGCCGGCGCAGGAGCCGGCGGCTGCGGGCTGGCCGAGGGTGCGGTGAGGCTGGTGTAGACCTGCTCTTCGAGAGCCGGGGCGCTGCCCACATCGCTCAGGGAGCGCGTAACCGGCACAATCGCGCTGATGGGGGCAGGAGCGGCGTCGTCGCCAGGAGCAGTGACAATAAAACTACGGTCGGTGGCAGTTTCCCCGTCCACCACGGCACTCACCTGGACCCCGCGCGGCCCCCACTCGGCGGGAATCCGCTCCCTCGGAATCGAAAATGTGACGCGGGTGGAGGTGCCCGGTGCAATATCCGCATCGGGGGTGAGGGTGTCATACAGGGCCAGGCCGGCGGGTTCCGCGCGCATGAAGCTGAGCACCGCGCTGCGCGAGGAGGGCACGTAGCGCTGGATATAGAGCGACACCGAATTGAGATGGCGGGTTTCCGTGGTGGAATTCGTCACGGTGGCGGTGAGGGTGAGGGTGGCGTCCTTACCGAGCACCGGGGCACCCACGTCCACGATGTCTACGCTAGGTACGGCCGCCGGACGCGCGGGAAGAACATGCGCGGGCGAATTTTGCGCGGGCCCCACCTGCGCGGGCCCCACCTGCGCGGCTAGACCTTGCGCACCCGCCAACCCAACAGCACCCAGCGGCACCCAGGCCGCCACGGCCCCGGCCAGCGCGCCCCGCCACATCATTCCTCCCCCGCGAGAATCGCGCGGGCCGAGGCCACGATACGGCGTTCATTGGGATAGGCGAGGCGGGAAGCCACCCGATCCAGGCGTACCCACTCGGCTTTTTCCGCTTCGTGATCCGGGTCGTTATCAACGGTGATATGCCCGGACATCCCCTCCAATAAAAAGTGGTGCACAACTTTATGGACGCGGTGGTTGGTACCGGAGAACCAGTAATCAATGGTGGCCAAATGCATGAGCACCCGCCCGGTAATCCCGGTTTCCTCCGCGATTTCCCGCACGGCGGCTTCTTCGGGTGTTTCATTACCTTCCAGGTGCCCCTTGGGCAGGCACCACTCCAGCCGCCCGCCGCGGTTGCGCCGCGCGATCACCGCCACGTAGGCCTTCCCGCCGCGCACCCCGATCACAATTCCCCCGGCACTCGTTTCGTTCACCACCGGAAGAGAGTGGCGCCGCGCAGAAGCCTGGTGCACGGCAGCGGCGCGCCTCCAGGATCTACGGCCCCCGAACTTGGAGGGCAACGGTGCTGACTTCGACATACCTCTAACACTACAACTAACGGTCAGGGCCCCCAGATGTGGCAACCTTTAAGGGTGACCACTTCTCAACAGACTCCGAAGACTCCAACAACGGACGATATGCCTCCGGGCCAGCGCCGCGCCCTCCTGCTCCTGGCAGGCCAGCGCGCCCTGGCGAATATCCCGGGCGACATCTTGCAACTAGCTTCTATCTTCTCAGATCACGGAGAAGAATTGGCCCTCGTGGGCGGGCCGGTTCGCGATGCCTTCCTCGGCGCCCCCATTCACGACTTCGATCTCACCACCTCCGCCCGCCCGGAAACCACCGAAAAACTCCTCGCCCAGTGGGGAACCACCTGGGATATCGGGCGGGAATTTGGCACGGTGGGGGCGCGGCGCGGTGGCGTCGTCGTCGAAGTAACAACGTACCGCTCCGATACGTACACCATCGGTTCACGCAAACCCGATGTGGATTTTGGTGACAACCTCGAAGGTGACCTCACCCGGCGCGATTTCACCGTCAACGCGATGGCGGTGCGCCTGCCCAGCCTCGAATTGGTGGATCCGTGCGGCGGGGTGGATGACCTCCTCGCCGGGCAGCTGCGCACGCCCGTGACCGCGGCGCAGTCCTTCGATGATGATCCGCTGCGGATTATGCGGGCCGCGCGCTTCGCCGCGCAGCTGCGTTTCGATGTGGCTCCCGATGTGCTGCGGGCCATGGCCGATTACGCCGAGCGCTTGGAGATCGTCTCCCAGGAACGCATCCGCGCCGAACTGGAACGCCTCATGACCGCGCCCGCCCCGCGCCGCGGCATTGAGCTGCTGGTCTACACCGGGGTGGCTGAGCGCGTGCTGCCCGAAATCGCGGCGCTCACCGATACCGTGGACGCCCAGCACCGCCACAAGGACGTGTACCAGCACACCCTCCAGGTGGTCGATAACGCGATCGCGCTGGAGGATGAGGAGGTGCCCGGGCCGGATCTTATTTTGCGCCTGGCCGCGCTGTTCCACGATATCGGTAAACCGGCCACCCGCCGTTTCGAAAGCGATGGTTCGGTCACGTTCCGCCACCACGATGTGGTGGGCGCGAAAATGACGCGCGCGCGCATGCGTGAACTGCGTTTTGATAAAACGACGACGAAAGCCGTGGCGCGGCTGGTCGAGCTGCACCTGCGGGCTTTCGGATTTGGCGAACACGACTGGACCGATAGCGCGGTGCGGCGGTTCGTGCGCGATGCCGGGGAGCTCCTCCCGCGCCTGCTGCGCCTCATCCGCGCGGATATCACCTCCCAGAACCGGCGGCGGGTGGCGCGCCTGCACGCCGCGAATGACGAACTGGAACGCCGCATTATCGAGCTGCGCGAACGCGAGGAACTCGAGGCGGTGCGCCCCGATATTGACGGCACCCGCATTATGGAGCTGCTCGGCCTCGAGCCCGGCCCGCAGGTGGGCAAAGCCCGCCAGTACCTGCTCTCCCTACGCCTGGACGAAGGCCCGCTGGGCGTGGAGGAAGCCGAAAAGCGCCTGCTGGAATGGTGGGACGCTCAGTGAAACTCGTTGGCGATCTGCGCTCCCTGGCCCGTTCGCGGGGATTTCTCAAACTGCTCTCGGTTCGGCTCGTCACCCAATGCGGGGACGGCATGTTCCAAATCGGCTTGGCCTCGCTCTTCTTCTTCAACCCGGCCGCGAGCGCGGATGTGCACGGGGTGGCGCTCTCCCTCGTGGTGCTACTGTTGCCTTTCTCCCTGGTCGGGCCTTTTACCGGCCCTTTTATTGATCGGTGGCGCCGCCGTCAGATCCTGGTGTACGGCAACCAGATCCGGGCTGGGCTCACGGTGGCGCTGGTGGTCACCACCCTGGCCAATATCGTGTGGCTCACCTATGTGCTAGCTCTTGTCACCCTCGGGCTCAACCGGATTCTGCTGGCGTGCATGAGCGCGGGGCTGCCGAACGTGGTGGAATCGCGCGAGCGGCTCCTCGTGGCGAATTCCCTGGTGCCGACCCTCGGGGGTGCCTCTACCGCGCTGGGCGCGATTCTGGCGTTCTTCCTGCGTTTGGCGCTACCCGGGGAAGCGATGCAAAAAGTGGGGGCGCTGGTGTGCGCACTGGTGCTCTACCTGGGCGGATCGGGGGTAGCGAGTCTGCTGGGGCGCGATGAGCTGGGTCCACACACCCGCCCGCGCGGTTCTTTCGGCACCGCACTTGTGGCGGCGGCGCGTGACCTGGTGGCGGCGCTGCGCTACCTTATTGCCCGGCGCACCCCGGCCGCGGCTCTTGCCACCATGTCCCTGCACCGTTTCGTTTACGGAATGCAGTTCATCACCATCGTGCTGGCCGGCCGTAATCTCTACGCCGACCCGGCCAATGCCGATGCCGGCATCGCCTACTTCGGCATGCTGCTGGGCATGATGGTGCTGGGGCACGGGATGTCGATTATCCTCACGCCCCTCGCCCACGAACGCATGAGCCCAAGCTGGTGGGTGGTGTGCGCCTTGGTGGGCGGCACCGCCGGGCAGGCGATCATCGCGGTCACCACGAACCTGACCTGGGTGATGGTCGGGCTGTTTATTTTCGGGATCGGGGTGCAGGGCGCCAAAATCGCCGTCGATACCATCGTGCAATCCGATACCGCGGATGCTTTCCGCGGCCGCGCCTTCTCCATTTACGACGTCCTATTCAATATCTCGGAATGCATCGCCGCCGGGGTGGCGATCCTGGTGCTACCGACCATGGGGTGGTCGCGCGAGGTGCAGCTCGCCCTCATCGTCATGGTCTGGTGCGTGGCCGGCTCTTACGCGCTGTTCATGCGTTCCAGCGGCGGGCGGCCCACCCCGGTCGAGCTCTAGCCGGAGCGCTTCGGCTGCACCGCGGCGGTTCCACCCTGGGCGCCACATTTTCGGTACGACGACGCCACCGCGGCCCGCGCGGTACTTTTCTGGGGGCGCGGGACCTCCGTGCGGGGCGCGGAAAACTGGCAAGATAAGAAGTAAATGACCCGGCGCGCATCCGCCACCGGGACTCCCACCAGGACGGAGGATCCTATGGCCGCCACTCGACCAGGTGATATTCCACGTGATCGTATCGCTCAGGCTATTAACACCCTGCCCACCCAGGTTGCTGGCTCCCGGGCGGGTAGCGATAGTGGCGGTGAGGAGAGCGCCGGAGGGGCAGCGTCGTCGACCTTAGTACGGGCAGGCGATGCGGAGAATTCCGGCAGCGGTGAACAAAGCGGCTCCGGGAACTCGGAGGCCGGCCGCGGCGCGGACGGGAGTAGCGGCGGGGATTTCGGGGTGAAGCTGCTGCACGCGGCGGCGCTCCTCACCATCGTCTGCGTGGGTCTCTACCTCATTCACGATTTTGTGGGGCCGGTGTTCCTGGCCCTCACCCTGGTGCTGACGGTGCGCCCGATACACCGCCTGCTGCTGCGCCACCGCGTGCCGCGGTGGCTGTCCGGAACGCTGACCGTCTCCATTATTGTGGTGGTGCTCCTCGCGGTGGTGGGTTTGACGGCGTGGTCCCTGGCCGGGCTGCCACGCACCCTCATGAGCTACGAAGATAAATTCACCAAGCTCTTCCAGGACACCATGACCTGGCTGGAAAGCCTGGGGCTCAGCACCGATCAGCTCAGCCAGCGCCTGGCTGACGTGCTCAATATGGACACGATTATTTCGCTGCTCAGCCAGGCGTCCGGGGCACTCATGAGCGTGGGGAGTCTCATGTTTGTGCTGGCGCTCGCGATTTTCTTCATCACGATCGACACGCTGTCCGTGCCGGCGCGCGCCCGGATCGTGCGCGATCACGATCCGGATCTCTACCGTGCCCTGGCCTCCTTCGAGGGGCGGGTGCGCCAATACTGGCTGGTGGCCACCCTCTTCGGGTTGCTGGTATCCACCCTCAATTATTTCGTCATGATGTGGCTGGGGATTCCGCTGGCACTGGCCTGGGCGCTGTGGACCTTTGTTACGAATTACATCCCGAATATTGGTTTCATCCTCGGTGTGATCCCTCCGGCGCTCATGGGCCTGGTGGATAGTGGGCCGGCCACCGCGCTGTGGATTCTGGTGATTTTCACCTTCCTTAATGTCACGATTCAGGGCGTGCTGCAGCCGAAGATCGTGGGAGATGCGGTGGGACTATCCACTACCGTCACGTTCCTGTCGCTGCTGTTCTGGGCGGTGGTGCTCGGGCCACTCGGAACTATTCTTGCTGTTCCGCTCACCCTGTTTATCAAGGCGATTTTCGTGGATTCTTCTTCGCGTTCGCGCTGGGTGGAGGCTTTCCTCGTGCCCGAATCGAATGCGGAAACGCGCGCCGATCGCGGCGTTTACGATCTTGATGAACCGGTGCGGGAAATTTATCGTGATTTCACCTCGCGGGATTCGGAGGTGCGAACCAAGATGCGGGACCTGCGGAAGATTTCGCGGCGTCGTAAGAAAGGGATCCGCGGGTAGCTGCGGTTGCGGCGCCGCGCAACTCCGGTTCAGTGCGGGGCGGCGGGTCGCAGGCGTTGCGGGTAGCTTGGGCCACGCGGGTTAGCCACGAGCGCGTGACCTGAGGCAGACTAGATACGCGGCGCGACCGCGCGCCGGTAGGGAGTAACGATGGCTGGAACGCGAACGGGTCGGACACAGAAGGAGCGCACGCGCACGCAAGCTGGGCGCGGCGCAGTTCCCGCGGGTCGTGCCGGAGCGCGCCGGGGCGGACCGGGCGCTGGCGCGCGCCGCAAGCGCTCCGTATGGAATTATCCGCGCCGTGGTAAGGGGCCGATTCACCGTTGGATTCCCTCGTGGCGTTTCGTGCTCGGGCTGTTCTTCACCCTGGGCTTCGGCGGGCTGGTTGCCCTGGTGACCCTCTACATTTTCCTACCTGTCCCCAGCCCCGATGATATTGCGACCGCGGAAAAAACCACTCTCTACTACCGCGATGGCAGCACCGAATTGGGCAGCATGTACGAGGTGAACCGCACCCCGGTCCCCCTGGAATCCCTACCGGATTACGTGGGGAATGCGGTGGTTGCTTCCGAAGACCGCACCTTCTACTCCAATTCCGGGATTGACCTGGGTGGCATTGCGCGCGCCGTCGTCAATAATATCCGCGGCGGGGCGCGCCAGGGCGGCTCCACCCTCACCCAGCAGTACGTGGAAAACTACTACCTGGGCACCACCACCGATTACATCGGCAAAGTGAAAGAAGCCGTACTCGCGGTCAAGGTGGATCGCAATTCCTCCAAGCAGGACATTCTGGAAAACTATCTCAATACGATTTACTTCGGGCGCGGCGCCTACGGCATCGAAAGCGCGGCCCAGAACTACTTCGGGATTCCCGCCGCGCAGCTGAGCCTGGACCAGGCCGCGCTCCTCACCGCGGTTATTCCGGCGCCCTCCGCCTGGGACCCGGCGGTTGATCCGGAGCGAGCTGCCCAACGTTTCGACCGGGTCATTAACCGCATGCTCGAAGACGGCTATATCACCGCTGACCAGGCCGCGGGTGCCACCATGCCCGCGACCATCGAGTATGTTGCAGCCAAGCAATTCAGCGGAACGAACGGCTACCTGCTGGCCGCCGCCCAGCAGGAACTTATCGCCACGGAAAAGTTCACCGAGGACAGCCTCAACCGGGGTGGCTATACGATTGTCACCACACTTGACTCGACCATGCAGCAGGCCGCGGTCGATGTCGTCAATGCGCTCCCCAAGGACCGCCCGGAGAACAACTACGTGGGCATGCTTTCCGCGGACCCCTCCACCGGCGGTATTTACGCGATGTACGCCGGCGCGGACTATCAGGAACGCCAGCGCAATACCGTCACGCAGGATCGCGCTCAGGCCGGATCAACATTCAAACCCTTCGGCGCGCTCGCGGCCCTCAAGCAGGGCAAATCCATCGACGGCACCTATTACAATTCCCCCGCGGAACTAAAAATTGGCGATATCACGATCAGTAATTTCGACGACGCCAATATGGGCAATATCAATATGCGCACAGCTACCGCGAACTCGGTGAATACGTACTATGCGCAGCTCAACGAGGAAGTGGGGCCGCGCAATACCCGCGCCGCCGCGATTGAGGCCGGGATCCCGGAGACCACGCCGGGCCTGGATAATTCCCTCACCAATGTGCTCGGTTCGGCTTCGCCCACCAATAAGGAACTCACCCAGGCTTTCGCAGGGTTCGCCAACCGCGGGGTGAGTGTGCCCCTCCACCTGGTCAGCGAGGTGCGTGACGCGCAGGGAACCGTGGTGTACCGCGCGGATACGGCCGGTAAGCGGGTGCTCGACCAGCGTGTTGCCGATAATCTCAACGAACTGCTCCAGGAGCCCACCGGCCCGCGCGGGACCGCGGATCGGGCCGGGCGGCTCGGCTTCCAGGTGGCCGGGAAAACCGGGACTTCCACGGATTTGAAATCCGCGTGGTTCGTGGGCTACAACCCGAAGATTATTACCACGGTGAATATGTTCCAGATCGGGCCGAACGGTGAGGAAGAATCGCTGGGCGGCTGGGGTGCTTACCCGTGGGGTATCGGCGGGAACGGCTACCCGGTGGATATGTGGGTGGACTTCATGAAGGCCGTTACGGGCGGTATGGATTTGCCGAAATTCCCCGAACCGGAGCTTATTGGGGATAAGCGCCCCAGCTACCGCCCCACGCGCCCCGAACCGGTGGAAGAAGTAACGACGACGCCCGAACCGAGCGCGGAGCCTACCGAGCAGCCCGCGCCGGCCACCGAGGCGCCGGAGCCTGAACCGAGCGCGACCGTGCCCCCGGAGCTGCAGCCCACCCGGATGCCCGCCCCGCCCACGGAAACGATCCCGCTGCCTACAGAGCCGGCCGAACGTGAGGGCGTTCCCGGTGCGGTTGGTTAAGCGCGGGCTAGTGCGCTCCACGCTCTCGAAGTGTGAGCCACCCGCGTTTTAGACTGGAGTCATGAAGATCTATCCCTTCTGGGCGCGGGAGAGCGCCCCGGTATCTACCACCTCGGGGCCGGCCACGGTGGCGCAATGGGGCTGGTCCGCGAATTCGGAAGAAGAAGCGCAAAAAGTCGCGAGGGTGCGGCTGCAGCGCCTCGTTGATCGCATTGCTGAACTCGGTCATTTTCCGCGCGAACGCCAAGCGCGCGCGGAATACTATCCGGGCACCCCGCTGCGCGAAGAGATTCTTTCTGTTCTCAGCACGGAGAACGGCACTCCTACCTGTGCGGTCACGCGGAACCGCTACGGAGCCGAAGTTCTCAATACGTCGGATATCCTCATCGCGGATGTGGACGTTCCCGAATTAGAAGAAGCAGCCCGCGCCCGCGGCCGCAAACGAGCCGGTAGGCGAGCCGGGGAACATGCGGCAGGATCCCCCAAGAAGCCCGGTTTCTTCGCTCGACTTTTCGGGTTCGGCGCGCAGAAACAGGAGCGGCCCGCCGGATCGGCTTTTGATCCCGCACCGGAACCGGCATCGACTACCGTGTCGAACACCGCCTCCGATCCCGCCTCCATCCCGGGGCTCATCACCGAAACGGCGCCGGTACGCCAGTACATGATCGAAGCTGAACTCATTGCCTTTGACCGGATTGAACATTTCGCGCGGCTCAATGCAGCATGGCCGATTTTCGTCTACCGCACCTTCAAAGGTTTCCGCGTCATCGTGGCGGTCGAAGGTATTGCCGCGGACTCCGGGGAAGCGCAGATGATCCTCAACCAGCTCGGTTCCGACCCGCTCTATATGCGCCTGTGCCGGGTGTACGAATCGTACCGGGCGCGCCTCACCGCCAAACCTTGGCGAGTTGGGATCGCGGCGCCCAGCGTGCGCTGGCCCGAGTACGATGCGTCGTCGGCGCTCTGCGATCCGGTTGCGCACGAGGAAATGCTCCGGTGGTTGACGCAGTACGACGCCGCCCGCACCGGCCACGCCACCACGCGCTTCATTGCTGCGTTCGGGCCCGCTCCCACCGGGCGAGCCGCGGAGGTGGTCGAGCTGCACGCGCGCGTGACCGGAGCGGAGTCCGGACTGCCACTCGCCTAGAGCTAGCTCGCCGGGCGCCTCAAGTTGGGCCTTTCGGCTTCCTGCACGGTGACCTAGAGCTGAAGGGTTCCCGCCCACTGGTTGGCGACCGTATCAAGGTAGCCGAGGTGGTCGTCGAACAGGCCGGCGTATCTTTCGGTCATCTCCAGGGTGATGGTTCCTACCAGTTCCGTCCACGCGCGGATCACGGAGACGATGAGGCCGTCCGGGAGCTCGGCCAGCTCCGCATCGAGGGAACCGAAGGTCATGCGAATTCGCCATAAATCCACACCGAGCGCGCGGGTTTCCGGGCCGGTCAGGGCCTTATTGCGCCCACCTTTCGCGATGCGAGCCAATTCGAGGGGGACGCGCAGGGCCGCGGCCGTGGTCATTTCCGGATTGGAAAAATCAATGGCGCTGGCACCGTAAATAAGCGAGAAACGATTCGGGTAAGCAAGGGCCCAGGTGTGGGCGGCACGCCAGGCCGCCACCCAGCGTTCCCGCCCCGACATCTTCTGGTCCACCGCCTGGCGCATTGACCCGGCCAGGTCGCGGTAGGCTTCGGCCGCCAGGGTGGTGAGGAGTTCTTCGCGAGAGCGTACGTGGCGGTAGGGAGCACCCGGGGAAAGCTCAAGGGAGCGAGCAATCGCGCGCATAGAAAGCTGTTCGGCACCGGCGCGGTCAAGCTGCGCACGGGCCGCATCCAGCAGCTTTTCCTGCATGGTGGGTGCTTCACCTTCACTCATAGCTCGCTCCTGTTTTTGTGCCCGGTAGGCCGCCACAATCGCGGTGGAGCGACCTAGGGAAAGTCTACCGTTCCCCCTGCGTTCAGGGCCGGGATTCTCATGGAAATACAGGCGAAAAGGCGTGGGCCGCTCCATATTTAACCATCTGGAAAAGAGTGCTGGCACCGGCTAGACTGAGGGACTGACCTATCTGTTCGCGGGCCTAAGCATGCGAATGGGCGGGTCAACGCATAACCCTTCTGCCGCGGACGGACCGCGGCCGTTTAGACCAGAGGAGGTGGGTAGACATGCGTGAATACGAGATGATGATCATCCTTTCTCCGAACGTTGACGAACGTAATTTGTCGACCAACGTTCAGAAGCTGCTCCAGGTTGTCCCCAATGAGGGCGGCGAACTGGAAAAGGTCGATATTTGGGGCCGCCGGAAGCTTGCTTATGACATTAACAAGCACTCGGAGGGCATTTACGTCGTCGTCGATATGAAGGCGACTCCCGCAACCGCAAGCGAACTTGACCGCCAGCTCGGCCTCAATGAGGACGTGCTCCGCATCAAGCTCCTGCGTCGCGAAGCAAAGTAAACGTACCGCCAGCGTAAGAACCGAATCTGAGAAAACAACGGGGTAATAGGAGCGATTATGGCAAACGAACCGGTCATTACGATCGTCGGTAACCTCACCGCCGATCCGGAAATGCGTTTCACGTCAGGTGGTGTGGCGGTCGCGAGCTTCACGGTTGCTTCCACCCCGCGCAAGCGCAATGCCCAAACAGACCAGTGGGAAGATGGCGAACCAATGTTCGTGCGGTGCTCGGCGTGGCGGGACTACGCGGAGAACGTCGCCGAATCGCTGTCGAAGGGCATGCGCGTGCTGGTAACGGGCCGACTTACGGTCAACCGTTACCAGACCCAGAACGGAGAACAGCGCGAAGGTCTGGAACTTCAGGTTGATGAAATCGGGCCCTCGCTGCGCTACGCCAAGGCCCAGGTCACGAAAACCAGTGGCGGCGGTAATTACAACCGCGGCAACCAGGGTGGCTACGGCCAGAACCCGGGCGGTCAGGGTGCGCCAAGCGGCCAGGGCGGGCAGGGCTCCTACGGGGGTCAGGCCAGCTACAACGCCCCGCAGGGCGGCTCGGCTTACGATCCGTGGAGCCAGCAGCCGCAAGCCCCGCAGGGCGGTTCCGCCTTTGACGATATGCCCCCGTTCTAAATTTTCGTCTAGATTTCCGTTCTAGATTTTCGGGACTACGCACACACCAGTTATTGACATTTTGACTCGGGCTACCGCCCCGCAGCGCGCCGCACAGTGTGACACGCGGGATTCGCGGGATTCGCGGGAATTGCGCTAGGCCCGGGTCGCAGCAACATTAGGAGAAAACTATGGCGAAGGGACATCTTCGCAAGCCGTTGAAGCGGAAGACCGCTCCGGTGAAGGCCATCAAGGTTGGCAATATTGACTACAAGGACACCGCTACGCTGCGCAAGTTCATTTCGGACCGCGGCAAGATCCGCGCCCGCCGCGTGACCGGTGTCAACGTTCAGGAGCAGCGCAAGATCGCCAAGGCGATTAAGAACGCCCGTGAGATGGCTCTGCTTCCCTACTCGAGCAACGCTCGCTAAGGAGGCACATAATGAAGCTCATTCTTACGCACGACGTCGAACGCCTCGGCACCGCCGGTGACGTTGTCACCGTCAAGGACGGCTACGGCCGTAACTACCTGCTGCCGCGCGGCTACGCCACTCCGTGGACCAAGGGTGCCCAGAAGCAGATCGACCAGATGGCCGAAGCGCGCCGCAAGCGCTCCATCACCGATCTGGAAGCCGCGCACGCGCTGCGCGATGCGCTTAACGAAGCCGTGGTGCAGGTGAAGAAGGCCGCCGGCGAAAACGGCCGCCTCTTCGGTGCGGTGACCTCCAAGGACATCGCCGAAGCCGCCACCGAAACCGTGGGCAAGCCGGTGGACAAGCGTTGGATCACGCTTGCTTCCCCGATCAAGTCCCTGGGCAGCTACACCGCCAAGGTGCGGGTGCATGAGGATGTCACGGCATCCCTTCAGGTGGATGTGCTGCGCGCACCCAAGAAGTAATAGCTGATAGCTAGCTGATCAGCACGCGAAGGCGGGGGAGAACCGGATGTGGTCTCCCCCGCCTTTGTGCTGCCCGGGCAAGTTTCGTGCCGCCGCTGCTACCGTGCCACTTGCCGTACAACACCTGTCCGCACTCCCACGGTCTCCACGAGTACGAGTCACGGGCCACGCGTCACGGGCTCTACGAATCACGGGCCCCGAGTCACCGTCCACACGAACCTCAGAAATCACACCAGCACCTGCGAGGGTGCTAGGTCTTTTCGGAGGTGTACTTCGTATGTACGACATCCGCAGTACACCCCGGAAAACACATACCGGGTCCGGCGCCCTACCTCCCCGGCCCTGGGCCATGGCCTAGCTCGAGCTCCCGAGCTGCACCCACTTTTCCCCGCGTACCCGCAGGTACATGGGCAGGGCCCGGGCGCTCATGCACACCCCGGCATAGCCGATCCACAGCCAGATGAATCCCGGCTGTCCGGATGTCCATTCCAGCAGAGCGAGCACCATAGGCCCGTACAGGGCAAGGGGAATAAACATCATCCACGCCAGGGTCGTCAGATCACCCGCGCCAATGAGGACGCCGTCGAGAATAAATGCCACCGAGGCGATGGGGAAAAATACCGCAATCACGAGGAGGCCCCAGAAAGCCAGCCAGCGCACGTCCCCCGCGGTGCTCATAATCCGCACGATAAGAGGTGAGGTGAGAACGGTGGCGGCCCCCAGTACAGCACCGACGCTCATACCGCGGCTCAGGCAGCGCCCGAGCACTACCCGCAGGCGCGATTCATCACCGGCCCCGGAGGCTTGGCCCACGAGGATTTGCGCGGCCATGGCGAGGGCGTCCAGCCCGTAGGAGGCGAAATTCCAGATGGTCATGGTGATCTGGTTCGCGGCCAGCGCTTCGGTGCCGAGTTGGGTCGCCCCGGTTATTTGCAGCAGGATCAGCACGCGTAGCACCGCGGAACGCACGATGAGGGGCACGGAATCGTGGAGGGCGCGGAGCACACCCACTCCACGCGGTGCGAGCGGCGCGTGGTGCTCGCGCGCATGATGTACGACGACGCCGGTAAGGACCACGCCCATGACCGTTTGTGCCGCCGCGGTACCGATTCCGGCGCCGGCCAGGCCCAGCCCGGCCGGGTAGATGAAAACGAAGTTGAGGGGAATATTGACGAGTGCGCCGAGTACCGAAACCTTGAAGGGGGTGGTGGTGTTCCCGAGCCCGCGCAGGGTTCCGGTGGCGGCGAGGACGACGAGCATACCGGGGAGCCCCGCGGCGGAGAAACGCAAATAGCGTGCCCCCTCGGTGATAACGACTCCCTCCGCCCCGAAGACCGCCAGAATCTGGGGTGCCCAAATAGCCAGGATCGCTCCGAGCAGCACGCCCAGGGTACCGGCCAGCCAGAGCCCATCCATGCCCTGGGACAGGGCGGCTCTCATGCGGCCAGCTCCCACGTAGCGGGCGGTGGCGGAGGTGGTGGCGTAGGCCAGGAAAATGCACAGCCCCACGAGGGTGGTGAGAATTGTGGAGGCGAGGGCGAGGCCGGCAAGCGGCCCGGTACCCAGGTGGCCGACCATAACGGTATCCGTGGCGACGAGGAGTGGTTCGACCAGGAGAGAACCGAGGGAGGGTAGGGCCAGGCGCGCGATCTCGCGGTCGATAGCGTGCTTGGTGGTGGGGGTCTTGGAGCTGGTCGTACCGGAGTCAGTGGTGTAGGACTCGTCTTTGTTGGCACTGTTTGTGCGGTCCCCAACGGGGCCGTCAGGATGCTTCTCGGGTGTCGTCACGTCCGCAAGCTTAGCCGAGCCCGGGAGGGTCGTCCGGAACCGGTGCTACCAACCAAAGGCGATGAGTACTTGAGGAAAGCCTCAACGTGATCGACATCACCGCATATGTGTGTGGAGAACTCGAAGTCATATCTTTCCACAGTTGTGGACAAACTTGGGGACGGGATACCGGGGATTTCCCCCACTCCATCCACAGTTGTGGATAGTTGTGGGTACAAATGGTGAACAATCCCCAAGCTATCCACAGTTTGTCCACCGGTTATGCACGGATCCACCGGCGTGTTTACACATCCGCGCAGGAGAATTAACTTGAAATTCACCTCGTAAACGGGTTACGAAAGCCAGTGGAGATCTATCGCCGAGAAAGGGAAGCTATGTCCGTCGTCAATAACGGTGCAAAGATGCAGGGGTCATCTTTCGAACGTACCCCTCCCCAAAACCTCTCGGCGGAACAATCTGTGTTGGGTGGAATGCTGCTCTCCAAAGATGCCATTGCCGATGTGGTGACCGTACTGACCGCCGATGATTTTTACCATCCCTCAAACGCCACGGTCTTCACGGTCATCCTGGAGCTTTTCGGGCGCGGGGAGCCGGCAGATGCCATTACCGTGGGCGCGGAACTCAAAAAACGCGGGGATCTTGAGCGTATCGGCGGGCTGCCGTATCTGCACACCCTGGTTGCTTCGGTGCCCACGGCTGCGAATGCCGGATATTACGCGAATATTGTGCGCGAACAATCCCAGCTGCGCGGCTTGGTGGAAGTGGGCACCCGCATCGCCCAGCTCGGCTACACTACCGACGGCGCGGATGTTATGGGCCTCATTAATATGGCGCAATCGGAGGTGTTTTCCCTCGGGCAATCGCGTGAGGCCACGGATTACGCCACGATGGCGGAAATCGTTCCCGGGCTTTTGGATGAGCTGGAGAAGAACGCGGAACGCGCGGGTCAATTAGAAGGTGTGGCCACCGGGTTTATTGACCTGGATGCCAAGCTCAACGGCCTGCGCGCCGGGCAGATGATTATTGTGGCGGCCCGCCCGGGTGCGGGTAAGTCCACTCTGGCGATGGATTTTTGCCGGCAGGCAGCCATCCACAATCACCAACCGGTGGTCTACTTCTCCCTGGAAATGAACCGTACGGAGTTGTCGATGCGTTTGCTCGCTGCCGAAGCGGGAGTGTTCCAAGATCGCATGATTAAAGGTGAGATGACACAGCAGGATTGGGACAAAGTCGCCGGCGCCGTCGAACGTATTTCTACCGCGCCGCTCATTGTGGATGATTCTCCGAATCTCACCTTGCCGGAAATCCGCGCGAAATCACGCCGGCTTAAGCAGCAGCACGATATTCAGATGATCGTGATTGACTACCTCCAGCTTTTGGCTTCGGCCGGGAAGGTTCCCGAATCGCGCCAGCAGGAAGTCTCGGAGTTTTCACGTTCGATTAAGTTGCTCGCTAAGGAATTGGAAATTCCTATTATTGCGGTGGCGCAGCTCAACCGTGATTCGGAAAAGCGTAATGATAAGCGCCCTCAGGTGGCTGACCTGCGTGAATCGGGTTCGTTGGAGCAGGATGCCGACGTCGTCCTTCTTATCCACCGCGATGATATGTACCATCAGGATTCTGAGAAGGCCGGCCTGGCGGAAGTCATTATTGGCAAGCAGCGTTCCGGACCTACCGGCACCGTGGAAGTGGCTTTCCAGGGCCATTACGCGCGTTTCGCGAACCTCGCGGAAAACTAAGCCTGTGGAGCAAAATCGCGGGGGTACCGCTGCCGATCTGCAACGCACCCCCGCGTAAAATACTTTTTCTACCATCGGCACTCTGCCGCTGGGTTAGCTAAGCTAACTCGAGGCTGTCCCGTACCGCGGCCAGGAGCCGGCAGACGCGCGCCTGCGGCAGTGGCTCGGAGGAAAGCTGGTTTTCCACGTAGGAGAAGGAGATCCCGGTGCCCGGGTCCGCGAAGGAAAGGCAGCCGCCGCGCCCGTTGTGCCCGAAGCTGCCGCGGGAGAGCATGGGTTCGCGCTGGCTACCCAGCTGGAAGACCAGCCCGTAGCGGGAGGTCGAATCGCAGAGGACTTCGTCGAAGCCTTCGGCACGGGTGGCCGATACCGCGGTAATGAGCTCGGCATCGTAGCGCGCATAGCGCCCATCGCAGAACATCGCGTAGAGGGTTGCCAAGGAGAGCGCATCAGCATGCCCGTTAATAGAGGGCATTTCCGCATCGAGGAAATGCGGGTCGGTGATGGCCGAATCGGTATCCTTCGGGGATTGGTAGGCGTAGGAGGTTGTGGACTTCGGATCGGCCTGGGCCTGGCGCAGCGCCCCGCCCCAGCCCTGGGTGCGAGGCCCCCAGAAATGCTTGGCGATGCGCGACCGCTCAGATTCGGGGCAACCGATCCACACAGAAAGGTTGAGGGGCGCGCGGAAGTTTTCTTCCAGGTAGTGCTTCGGGGTGAGGCCAGAAACCCGCCGCACCAGCTCCCCGGCCAGATAGCCCATGGAGAGTGCGTGGTAGCCGTGTTTCGTTCCGGGCTCCCAGCGCGGGGCCTGTGCGGCGAGCTCGGACGTAATAAGATCCCAGTCGAAAAGCGCGCTCGCGGGCAGAATATGGTCAAAACCGGGCAGGCCGGCGGAGTGGCTGGCCAGCTGACTCACCCGAATATCTTCTTTGCCATTGGCGGCAAATTCGGGCCAATAGTCTGCTACCCGGGCATCCGGATCGATAAGCCCGCGTGCCACGCAATCCGCGAAGCAAATCCCGGTCAGGCCTTTCGTTTGGGAGAAAATAAGCTGCACCGCGTTATCCGGGTAGGGTATGCGCTCTGTGATCGGATCTTCAACGACGGCGCCATCGGCCACGCCGCCCCCGGTATTTGCACCGGCGGGCGGGTTCCAGCCCCCGTAAATATTGACCACGGGTTCGCCGTGCCAGAGGACCGCGATTTGCCCGCCGCGATCTTGGTTGGTGGCGATGGAGGCGGCGAAAGCGTCCACCACCCGTGCAAATTCCGGGGCGTAGGAGCCGTGAATGGAATCGCGCGCCTGCGTGAATGTTGTCATGGATTCCTCCTTGAGTGCGCCGAGGGTAGTGATTTTCCCTCGGCAAGGTCCATATACGGGTGCGCGGTGGCTAGCTGCTCACGCATCCGGGAAAAGTAATACTCCTGAAATTCCAGTGCTTCAATCCAGAGGCGTTGCGCGCTGCGGGTGGCGCAGTGGTAGTTACGTTCGCGCCCCAGGCGCGCCAGGTATCCGTCAATAAAATCGAGTTGCTCGGGCAGTGGCATGGCGTCCATATTGTGATACAGCAGGGTGTCGTGGATGCGGTAGACGCTGAAACGGTCCACGTTATCGCAGTCCCCGACCGATCGCGCGAGCACGCTGGCCTCCGCCGGATATTCGCGCTGGCCGCGATATTCGGGAGAATCTTCCGGATATTCACTGCGGCCATCGGTGTGCATAGCGATGCCCTGGCAGATCTCCGTGACCTCCGCTTCCGGCATGCCCAGGCTTTCCAAAAAGGGGCGCACGATTCGCGCGCCGGCCCGGCCGTGATCCACCGGCCGCGTGGAATCAAATTTCCCGATATCGTGCAGCAGGCAGGCAATTTCGAGGGTATCTACCGCGAGGCCTTCGGACATCGCGACTCCGCGCCCGATGGCCGCCACCCGCAAACAGTGTTCATAGCGATAGCGGCGGGCGCGCGGGCTGGCCGGGGCACCTTCCAGGTGCTGACGCAGGAACGCGAGGGCGGGGCGCAGATACGGATTCGTTGTCACGTTTCTATTGTGGCACGCCGTGCCAGCTCCCTTCCGTACTTAAGTGCTACGACGACGCCGTTTACGCACCCGGCGCGTCACTACCCGCGCCAGGTAAATCCCCACCGCGCCCAATTCCCAGAAAAGGGCTTTCGGGGTGGTGGAAGGCGCGAGGCTGGCCCCGCGCATGACCGGGGTAAATCCGAATTTCACCGCGAAGTACCGGGCGCGGGGCACGTGCTGCCAGGAGGTCACGATGACCGCGGCGATGGTGCCATCGGGCAGTAGCCCGGGAACCGGATCGTACCGGCGGAGCAGCGCTGCGCAGTCTCCCATATTTTCTTCGGTGGTGCGCGAGTGGCTTTCTGCCAAGATCGCGCTGCGCGGCACTCCACGAGAGGCAAGCCAGGAGGCCATGACCTGGGCTTCGCTGGGCACTCCGGGTGAGGCCCGCCCACCCGAGCAGATGAGGGCGGGGCGTGCCCCGCGCGAGTACGCGTAGCGATATTCAGCCAGGGCCCGTGCAAGGCGGCGTTTCAAACTACCGCTGGGTAGATACCCCAGGCGGGTGTGCACGATCCGGCCGCCCAGCACAATAATGACCGGAACGGCCGGATCGATGCCGGACATGGCCTAGTCCTGATCCCGGTAAGCACCCTGCCACACGGTGGCAAAGGGAGTATTAGCTTCTACGCGAGCCTTGATACCGGCGGTCACCATATCCTTGGCACGCTGCACGGCTTCGTGGATCTCCACACCCTTAGCCAGTTCCGCGGTGATGGCGGCGGCCAGGGTGCAGCCGGCACCCGATACGCGCTCTTCACCGATCTTCGGGGCGCGGTACACGGTGGCTTTCTCACCATCCCAGAGCACATCCACGGCATCCGGTCCCGGGAAATCAATCCCACCCTTGACCACCACGTACTTGGGGCCGAGCTCACCGATGCGCTTGGCAGCTTCGATGAGATCCTCCTCAGTTTCCAGCGTATCCAAGCCGGAGAGGGTACGAGCCTCAAAATTATTTGGGGTGGTGACGGTGGCGAAGGGAAGAATCTTAGTGCGCAGCGCATTATCGGTATCCAGTGCCTGGCCCGGTTCCTGACCCTTGCAGATGAGGACCGGATCCACCACCACATTGTCCCATTCCTGGGAAGCGAGCCCGGCGCGCACCGCCTCAATAGTATCCGGGTGGCCGAGCATGCCGACCTTCGCGGTGCGAATGTTCTGGGAGCGCAGCGCCGCTTCCATCTGGGCGCTAATCACTTCCGGAGGGACGGGCACGAAGCGATGGTTCCAGTTATTGTTCGGGTCGAAGGACACGATACACGTGAGCGTGCCCATGCCGTACACCCCGAGCTGCTGGAAGGTCTTCAAATCAACTTGGAATCCAGCACCGCCGGTAGCTTCAGACCCGGCGATGGTGTATGCAAAATACATTCCGCTCCTTTTCCTTACGGGTTCCTGGCACGGTGACGTTCACCTGATATTGCGCCCCAACCCACCGGGGCGTGACCTGCCTTTCACCACTTCTATGCTAGCGAAGGGCTACGCCATATTTATGGGGCGTTTTATGCGCTGGACATCAAAGTCTCGGCAATTAGCCCAGCTCAGCCGCTATTCCCCATTGCGGCGGAAGGTATCGGGGTGGCGCCCGGTACGCCCGGCTTCGAAACGATCCATATTGTCGATTTCCTCCGCTTCTTCTTTGAGAAGAGTGAAATCTAGGCAGGCCAGGTTTTCGGCCAGGTGCGCGGTGGAGGAGGCGCCGGGGAAGACGATCCTCCCGCGCGAAAGGTGCCAGAGCAATACCAATTGGGCAACGGTACATCCCTTAGCGGCCGCCAGCTCGGCAAGCACGGCGTCGTCGTTCACAGCGCCGCGCGCCAGCGGCGCCCACGCTTCCACGCGAATCCCGGCGGCGATGCAGTACTGCGTGACCTCGGCGTTCTGGAAATAGGGGTGCGCTTCGATTTGGTTGACGGCGGGCTGGATATGAGCGGCGAAACGCAGCGCCTCAAGATGGTGGCGCTCGAAATTGGACACGCCGATCGCGCGAGCGCGGCCGTCAGCCACGAATTCCTCCATGACCTGGTACGCCTCCACGTAATCTCCACTGAGCATGGGCCAGTGAATGAGGAACAGATCAACGTAATCGGTTCCGAGCTGCGCGAGTGAACGCGCGAAAGTCTCCCGCACGGCGCGCGGGGCGTGATTGGGGTTATCGAGTTTCGTGACGAGGAAAATATCCTCGCGATCCACGCCGGATTCCGCGATTGCCTGGCCGACCGCGGCTTCGTTGCCGTACATTTGCGCGGTGTCGATATGCCGGTAGCCCATGGCGAGCGCCTCGCGCACGGCCAGGCGCGCGGTGGCCTCGTCCATACGGTAGGTTCCGATTCCCAGTTGCGGAATCCAATGGCCGGAATTGAGGGGAAGGAGCGGGATTGTTGCCATGGCTCTATTCTTGCAGAAGGTACGACGGCGCAGCCGCACTCTGGCACCCGGCCAGCTACTCTAACATTGTTAGAGTAGCTTTAGAGTAGCTTCGGGAGACCCCGAGAAAACGTTGCTATGGCGCGGATTTCTACTCTCACACCGGACGTTAGAGTAGTTTAGAGTAGATGTGAGAGTAGCTTTATAGCAGCTCCCAGGTGGCGCGGGGATCGCGCGGGGATTTGCCATTCCAGCGGAGCACGCCGGCATCGCGCAGCAGGTTGAGGTGGCGGAGCACAGTTGGACGGGCAAGGTCCACAAGCTCGGTGATTTGCCCAGTTCCCAACGGCTGTTGGGCCAGGCGCAGGGCGTCGAGAATCGCGCGGCCGCTCGGCCCGATCTGCCGCATGATTTCCTCCGGAATCGCGTTGCTGGCCAGCAGGGTGAGGTGTACGGCCTCGGATAATTGCACGTAAAGCGGTTCGGCCAGCCCGGCCCGGCGGGTTTCTTCGAAAATACGCCGGATGCCTTCGCCCAGCTCCTGAGTGATACCCATATCGAAGAAAACTCGGGCAATACGCGGATTGCGGGCTTTGCGGCCAATTTTTTCCGGATGGGAAATATCAACCAGACCGGGAAAACGCCCGGGGCTGGTGAATTCTATACGGTTCGGAAAAATCTCCACTCGAATATGGTCGCCCGCGATGCCATAGGAACGGTGGACCACGGCATTGACCAGGCCTTCCAGCCATGCCTCACGCGGAATAATCGGCACATCGGCAAATGTGCCCGCATCTGTGAGCCGGCGGTGCCCCGGCAGGAATTCTTCAATAATGCGGCTGGCTTCCGTAATTTGCTGCGGGAGGGGGCCGCCTACGCGAATATCTTTCCCGGCTTCTACGTTCTGGAAACGCCCGGCACCGCGCTCATTATCGGAATATTTGACCACTCGCACGTAGGCGTTCGGAAAAACCTGCTGCGGATTTTTTGCGAAAAGAAGGTAGCCGGCTACCCGCAGTTGACCATCACGATCAATGAGGTCGCGGGCGCGTAGCGCATTGGTTCCCGAGGATGAGCTGAGGAGGGCGCGGTAAGCTTCCAATTGTTCTTCGTCGAGATCATCCAGCTCTCCGCCGGGAACGGGAGCGCCATCAAAGCCAACGAAACCACGATCCCACTCAAGTTCTTGGCGTTGCCGGAAAGTGAGTTTTCGTGTTTCGTCCCCAATCCGTTGGAAACAATCACCCTTATTAGTTTCGTGAACATCGCGGCTAGGAGGAACGCTTAGGAGCATTATCCGCCCGCCCTCGATAACTATGTCATCAATAACAATCCGGACCCGCGGATTGGTAAAGTCGATAGCCGCCTGCCGGATCGCATTTGCTGCTTTATCGGAAACCGGTGCCGGGGAGCCGTTATGAAGACCGACGGCGATAACGCCGCCCTCCGCATTCGCCATGCCGACAATATCCTCCGCAAGATCCTTGGGTTGGATGGATCCGCTTTTTCGTTCGTACCACTGGTCTTCTGGCAAACGAAGGAGCTCTTCCACGGCTTCATGAACCGGAAGAGTGAGAAGGCTTTCCACGCTACGCTGCAGCATGCATCTACTCTAACATTGTTAGAGTAGCTTTAGAGTAGCTTCGGGAGACCCCGAGAAAACGTTGCTATGGCGCGGATTTCTACTCTCACACCGGACGTTAGAGTAGTTTAGAGTAGATGTGAGAGTAGCTGTTATAGCTACCGGGAAGCCCCGAGCCACTCGCCCCGGCGCCTGGGCGGCTTACTCACAGCTCAGAGCGAATCTATGGCATTTTTAGCGGTCACCAAATCCGCGCCGGTGCGCTCGCGGTAGGCTTTGATGGCCTCAACCGTGCGCCCACTGGCAGCCAAAGCACGTTCTTCAGCGCTGACCCCGTAGTCAGCTGCGGCGTCGTCGCCCGAAACAGTGCCCAACCGCGCCCGCAACTGCGCAATAACAGCGTGCAGGCGTTTATTTTCCTTCCGTAAGCGCTCAATTTCCGTAGCCTGATCGAACCACTTACCCACAGTTCCTCCTTGAACGTGCGCCTTCGCATTAACCGTACGTATTTATTATTCTATCTTCTTGCCCGTTGCGGCCCCGCAGAAATGAGAGCTACCGTACAGCCGGCGAGAACTGCGCCTCGCTCAGGTAATCTTCACGGTATGAGCGCGGTTACCTATCGTTTTCAGGGCTACACAGTCATCGAGCACCGCATCCAGGTGCCCCTTGATTACTTTGGTGCGTTCACCGAGCTGCCCCCGGATGAAAATATCGCCCATGTTCCCGCTACTATCACGGTGTTTGCGCGGGAAATCGTGCGGGCCGGCCGCGAGGATGCGCCGCGATTGGTGTATCTGGAAGGCGGGCCGGGTCACGCGGCACCGCGCCCGGCGGGGCTGAGCGGCTGGCAGGACCTGCTACTCAACCACTATCGCCTCGTCCTGCTCGATGAACGCGGCACCGGCAATTCGTATCCGCTCGATTCCCTCACCATTACCGCGGCCGGCAGTCCCGCCGCCCAGGCCGCGCTGCTGTCCTGTTTCCGCCAGGACTCTATTGTGAACGACGCCGAACACCTGCGCCGCCACCTCCAAGGCGATGAACCGTGGAGTGTGCTGGGGCAAAGCTTCGGGGGTTTCGCCGCGGTTTCCTATCTTTCCTACGCACCCGCGGGGCTGCGTGAAGCCATGATCACCGGCGGGCTGCCCAGTCTGGACGAGGGCCCGCAAGCCGTGTACCGGCAGACTTTCCCGCGGCTGGCCGCCCGGCATCGCGCCTATTTCGAGCGCTACCCGGATGACGAGGATACCGCCTGGTATATCGCCACCCACCTTGCGGATGTGGAAGAAATTCTGCCTACCGGGGAGCGCCTCACCCCGGCGCGGTTCCGCCAGCTCGGCCAGCGCCTCGGCTTTACCCACGGCTTCGAGCAGCTCCACTACCTGCTTGAAGACCCGGTCTGGTCCTTCCGCGGGCAACGCCGGTTGCGTCCCGGTTTCCTTCAGCGCGTGGGCGAAGCGGTGTCCGCCGCGCGCGCCCCGCTCTATTTCGCGCTCCAGGAAGCGATCTATGCGCAATCCGGCACCGGCCCGCTGGCCTGGGCCGCGCACCGGGTCCGCGGGGAATTCCCCGAATTTGCTATTCCCGCGCTCGCGATGGGCGGGGTGGGAGAAACTGATCTGCGTAAAGAAGGCCACGGTTTCCGCTTCTCAGGGGAAAGTGTTTTCCCCTGGCAGTTCGAGCAGGATCCGGCGCTGCTCCCGCTGCGCGGCGCGGCTAATGAGCTGGCTTTCCGCACGTCCTGGCATGATCTGTATCGCCCGGATGTACTGGGTGGCAACCAGGTGCCGGTGGCGGCGTGGATTTTCCGTGAGGATATGTACGTGCCGGCCGATATTTCCCTGGAAACCGCGGGGCGGATCCGCGGCCTGACCGCGCTGGTGAGTGATGATTACCAGCACGATGCGCTGGGTCGTGATCCGCATACCGTGATCAGTGCGCTGCTCGAGGCGGTGCACCGGGCGCGGTAAACGGTAGCTCAGCGGCCCCGGCCGCTCACGCCGCGCCACCGCGGTAGGCCCCGGCCGCTACTCGGTTATCCCCACCCCGCCGGTTTCCCGATTCATCCGAATCGCAAAAGCACGTGCTTCGTCCAGGTCGATGCCGTCGAGGAGGTGGGCGCGGGCTGCGGCGTCGTCCTCAGCGCGCAAGCGCGGCACCGAGCGCTTGATGCCGTTCTTCCCCACGAAATCGCGGTAAAAATCGCGGATGATGTCCATATCTGCCTCGACGTCGCCGGAAAGGTAGAGGTGCTTCCACCACCCGTATGTTTTAGTGCGCGAATCAATGAAGCCGAGGGTGATGGGCAGGCGTCCGGCCAGGCCCATACGGTAGAAACCGGATTTCCAGTACTGAACGTCCTTCCGGGTGCCTTCCGGGGCGAGCGCCACGCAGAATTCTTGGCTGCGTTCGGCCTGTTCGAGCAGCGAGCCCACGATTCCGCTGGGATGCTTGCGATCCACCGAAATTCCACCGACGGCACGTACCACCGCACCCAGCACCGGGGCCTGCACGAGCGAATTTTTGACCAGGAATTTCATGGAGCGCCCGTAACTCCAAAACGCGACAATATCGTAAATGCCATCCCAATTGGAGGAATGCGGGGCGCCGATGAGGATTGTTTTCGGCGCGAGGGGTTCGTGCACAAACGTCCAACGGGAGCAGGCGCGGAAAATGCGTGCGGCGGCGCTACGGAATGCCATGGGGGTCCTTTCGCGGAGGGTGGCGTCTGGCCGGTATTGTACCCGCTTCTTGCGCAGGGCTTTTAAGTACGACGACGCAGCGCCGGCCAGGTGCCGAGCCTAGATAAAGAAACGGAATTCAGGCGAGCCGGGTTCGACCTTGTGAATATCAATTCCGGAGCGATCCATGCGATCCAGCAGGTCAGCGAGGTTTTCCGGGTGTTGGATATCGATACCGACCAGCGCCGGGCCGGTTTCGCGATTGGTTTTCTTCGTGTATTCGAAGTACACGATGTCTTCGTCGGCCACGAGCACGCGGTCGAGGAATTCCTTGAGCGCCCCGGGTTTCTGGGCGAAGGTCACGAGGAAGTAGTGGCGCAGCCCTTCGTAGACCATCGACCGTTCCAAAATATCGGCGTAGCGGGACACGTCATTATTTCCACCTGAAATCACCGCGATGAGCGGGCGCGGCGTGGCGGCGGGATCTGCGCCACTGCCGGAGATAGCGGCGTCGTTCCCGTTTGCTGTTCCGGCACCCGCGCTGGAGCCCGCGTCGCCGGTACTAGAGCACGCGCCGCCGGTACTAGCGCCCACGCGGGTTTCGACCAGGGTGTTCAGGCGCCCTACCGCGGCCGGGGCGAGTGCGCCGGAAGGTTCGGCAATAATCCCCTCCACCTGGTAGAGCTCGAGCATTTCGGTGCACAGCGCGCCTTCGGGAACGGTGATAAAGCCGTCCACCAGATCGCGCGCCGCGGCGTAGGTGAGGTCTCCCACGCGCGCCACTGCGGTGCCGTCCGCGAAATTATCGACAGACTCCAAGGTGACCGGCCCGCCCGCGGCCAGAGCGGCCTGCATGGAGGCGGCACCGGTGGGTTCCACCCCGATGACGCGGGTCTGCGGGTGCGTGTTTTTCACCCAGATCGCGGTGCCGGCCAGCAGCCCACCGCCGCCCACCGGCACCAGTACCGCTTCGGGTTCCTGTCCGCTTTGCTCCACACACTGCTCAAAAGCTTCGGCGATGACAGTGCCCTGCCCGGCGATAATCGGGGCGGCGTCGAAGGGATGCACGAAGGTTGCACCGTGCGCAGAGGCGTAAGCCAGGGCGGCGCCGGCTGCGGCGTCGAACGTAGGTCCGCCAATAATCTGTTCCACCCAGGCGCCCCCGATATCGCGGATGCGTTCGCGTTTTTGGCGCGGCGTGGTGGCGGGCAGGAAAATTTTGCCGTGAATCTGCAGGTGGTTGCAGGCGTACGCCACTCCCTGCGCGTGATTGCCGGCGGAGGCGCATACCACCCCGGCGGCGCGTTCCTTCTCCCCGAGCGCGTGAATCGCGTTGTATGCTCCGCGCACTTTATAGCTGCGCCCAACCTGCGTATCTTCGCGTTTGAGGTAAACGGGCCGGCCAAGGGTGGCGGAGAGGCGCTCTGATAGCTGCAGCGGGGTGCGGCGCACCGTGCCCGCGAGGGTGCGGGCGGCTGCGGCGATGAGCTCGGGTGAAGGTAATTGAGTCATCCTCCTATTGTGCCGGGATGCGGGTGCGATGGCGTGGCTGTTTCACCACGTGGGTGCGCGCGTCTACGATGGAAGCATGATGGAACCCGGCCACGGCCCCGGCGTCGACGCGGATGCCGATTTCGAATTCGAACGTAAATTCCTGGTGCGTGAGCTCCCCGACGACGTCGCCGAGCACGCTTCCACCCAGGTCATCATCCAGGCATACACCTTCGCGCAAGACGGCTACGCGGTGCGGGTGCGGGTGCGTTTCCCCGATGCGTTCGTGCCCTTTGATGAGTTCGACGACGCAGCCGACTTCCGCGGTGGTTACGAACGCCGTGCGCTCGCGCGGATGCTGGGAGCGGGATGCCCGGCGAGCGCCTCGGTGGCGGTGAAATCCCCGGTGGTGAGCGCGGAACGCTACGAGAAGGAAATGGAAATTGATACCGATGTGGCCGTGCAGATTCTGCGGCGCTCGGTGGACCTGGTCCTCAAGAATCGTTTCTCCCTGTGGATTGATGAGGACGGGTGGGAATTCGATGCTTTTGGAGGGCAAAACGCGGGGCTCATTATTGCGGAAGTGGAGCGGCGCGCGCCGGTGGTGGATCTGAAAATTCCGGATTTTTGCGCCACCGAAGTTTCGGACGATCTGCGTTTCACCAATGACCATCTTTCCAAGGACCCGTGGATGCAATGGGGCGCGGCCTATATGGAGGAGTTGGATGCGCGCGGGCCGCATTTCCTGGATTTGCACGCGCCGCAGCAGCGCGAGCCCGAGGGGGAAGAGGCCTGAACTGGCGCTGTTGCCGAGAGACGCACTCAGGTAGCTTGCAGATTTACCTGGGAGATGGCGGAATAAGGCGCTCCTAAAAGCTCCCCAGGGCATCAATATGCTGAATTTAAATTAATCACCATTAAATGTGAGTAATGGCACGGCGCTTGGTGTCGCGATAATCGCAAGTATTGTTGCGCATGCGTTTAGACTTATACAAGTACTCACTCGTTGTTACATTAACGGACCTGTGTCGCCATTTCGGCGTGCACACCACGGCATGTGTATCACTCAACCTGAGGTGAGCGGGTTGCTTGATCCCGCCGTTGAGGGGCGGCGTGCAAACGCCGCCCCTCTTTATTTTCAAGGTGGCTGGGTCTGTTAGGAAATTAGGCTGATAGATAAAAGTGGGTCTTGTGCCGGCGTGTCATCGTCTTGGATTGCCTCCTAAATTAATACGGTTGTAGTACGATTCTTACTACAACCGCTGTAGGAGGTGAGAGGGTGCTGAGAAGCTTTACTGTCAAGAATTTTGCATCGTTTAGGGATGAGGCAACGCTAGATTTACAAGCCACCAGAGAGCGGCAGCATTCAGAAACGCTGATGCATTTTCAACGTGCCCGGTGGCTTCCGCTCACCACGATTTTCGGCCCTAACGCCTCGGGGAAATCGGCCTTAGTTCGCGCTTTCAAGGCGCTCCGCGGGCTTATTTCGGTTCGGCAGGATACCCGCGAACCGCTCACCCCACATGCTTTTGGGGAGCATGCCAAGCTGCCGTGTGAATTTACGATTGAATACTCAGTGTCGGTGGATGGTCGTGAGAAAATCGCGCGGTATTACGTGGCGGCAACGAATGCACGTGTGGTAAAAGAGTCCCTTCATCAGGTTCTTTTCGATGGCAGCTTCGATCTGGTTTTTGAACGGAACAACCCGCAGGGATCCCCCGCGTCTTTCGTTACCTTTGGGGAGAAGTATTCCGGGGATGACGTACTGCTTTCCTTCGGGAAAACCGTGTATCAGAGTACGTCGCTCCTAGGAGTGATTGGGCGTGACGACCGCGCACCGGCTTTCATTCAGGCGGCTTTCCGGTGGTTCTTCGATACTTTGCAGATCGTCGAACCGGATTCCCAGTACATACCACTACTCGGTAATCTTGACAGCGATTCCACCTTCCGTGGAGCTATTTCTGCGGTACTTTCTCAAAGTGATACCGGAATTCAATCGCTCTTTACGCAGGAAGTGGATCTATCTCGGGTTCCTTTCACGCCGAAAGAGCTCATGGAGATTATGGAGATCGCCGCTGGCGGTAGGGATGTTCTTGCTTCGGCCTATAAAGAGCGGTATCTCTTTACGTAGAAAGAAGACTCACCGGAAGAGATGACGGTGAGGGCTCTAAAAACTCTGCATGCTGAGGGCGTCACTTTCGAAATTCTCGAGGAGTCGGACGGCACCCAGAGGTTCATTGACCTCCTCCCGATGCTTCTTGATTTGCAGACACCGGGCGTTCGCCGTGTTTATGTGGTGGATGAGTTGGAACGCTCGCTTCACCCCGCGTTGACCCGGCTTTTGGTGGAACGCTATTTGGAGGGGTGCTCCAAGGATACGCACACGCAGCTGATTTTTACGACGCATGAAACGGAGCTACTCGATCAGGAATTGATTCGCCGGGATGAGGTGTGGTTGACGGAAAAGGTCGATGGCGCAGGCCAAGCATCTGAGCTTGTGGCGCTTTCTGACTATGCGCCGCAGGAGCTGCGCAAGGGGATGTCTTTGCGGGATGTCTACCTGAGTGGCCGCGTCGGAGCGCTTCCTAGAAAGATTTAGGAGCAGAAGATGGCGCGGAGACGAAACGAGCGGCCTGTCCGCAAACACCGTAAGCGAGTTGTCGTCGCCTCTGAGGGTGCTACCGAGATCCTCGCTTGCTAGCACCTAAATTCGACACATGCAAAGCGTCTTGTGAATTTGCGGGTGGGGCCTTCACGGGAGAATATAGTCCATCAACATGTTCATTGAGGCTCTTGGTGATATGGGAGTACATTGGATCAAGAATGAAGTCAATTCCGCTGCGCCGAGCGTATTTTGCCGCGGGAACAAAATCGCTATCGCCGGCGATCATGACAATCTGATTAACGAGACCGCGATTTGCTATATCGGCGATATCTATTCCTAGGCGAAGATCAACCCCTTTCTGCGTAATCTCAAGAGTTAGATCACTTTCTTGTATCTCGTCGACGCTCATGGTTCCGGCGCAGAGTTTCTTCAATTTATCGGGGTGAAGCCGATATCCTCCTCCGGTGGAGAGTTCTTCGCCTCTTCGCAAAGCTACTTTTCGTTTAGATGCAAGTTCTTCGAAGAACCTTTCACTCCATCTATATTGCTCGGTCTTGCCAAGATTTATCGTTTTTCTGAGCAGCGGGTGGAAAACTGTCTTAGTGGAGGGTGGGCAGTCGTAATAGAAGATCCGGTACAAGTTCGAGTGGTTATGCGCGATGTGGCGCATACAGTATGTAAATAGTTCTACCGCACGTTGTTCAGGAGTCTTATCACCGAAGAGGTCGTAGGCTTGATGCCTGTAGAAGCCGCCATCAACCATGATCGCGGTTAGGGTTTCCCGACCTACTCGATCATTCGGGAAAGTCTTTCGCGGGTTCGCCATACTGGTCACCTCCCGGATAAGGGAAGTTCCGCCGCTGGCTTCCCTTGGGCTACACAGCGGCGGAACTGCATGATCTATAAGGGGTAAGAACCCCTAAGGTCTAATCATCGGCACTCTCCGGATAGTGGAGGGTCAACGTTTAGACCAGATGGAAAAAGCGTAGCATGTAGATGGAGATGAATCCAGTAATTGAGGGGATCTGAACTATTTTCGAAATCGTGAAAAATCAGCGTCACTTTACGTGATATTTTTCCGCAGGCGAGCGCCCCGGCTCGTGGTTGTTACCGCGAGCTTATAGCGATCAGCACGCGCGATAATGACAGAAAGTTCGAATACCCGCCCCTGCGAATCGATGGAATGGCGGAGAATTCTCAAGGCCGGGGAACCAGCGGGCACTTGAAGTTGCTTGGCTTGGACGGCGTTCAGTGTCGTCGCCTCATACACCTCGTCCGCACGTTCCGGAAGCGTTCCAGAGTGGCGCGAAATCGCGGAATAGAGCGAATGCTCCAGCTCTTCTTCACTCAATTCCGGGCAGAGCTCCACCGGAATATAGGCAGTGGTGAGGAGTAGCGGCATATCATCGGCCAAGCGCACACGTTCGATTTGCCAAACCGCGTTGCTCTCCCGCAATTCGAGCAGCTCGCTGACCCAGTCGGGTGCTTCCACTTGCTGGAAACTCACCACGTGGGACGACGGCGCCTTACCGAAGCCCGCCATCTCAGCGGAAAAATTGAGGGCGGTATCTAAGCCGGGCCTATCGTTACCCTTGGATACGAACGTCCCCTTACCGCGTTTGCGGATCACGCGCCCCGATTTCACCAAACCTTCGAAGCATTTACGTACCGTGGCCCGTGAAAGTCCAAAGGACTCGCATAGTGATTGCTCGGTCGGCAACGCGGTTCCCTCGGTGAGGAACCCGGTGGCGATCAGCTGCACGATCCGTTCCTGTAATTGTCGGTACAGCGGGTGATCGGACTCGGTATTCAGCGGCTGGCTGGCGATGGCAGTGAGGGTATCCAACGGTCTCCTAGCTTTGTACGGTACAAAGCTAACATTACCGCGAATTTCGTAGACAGGCGATGCTTTCGGGGTTATTTTAAAACATAAAAGTACGGTACGTATAGAACAATGCAGTTCAATACGTGTTACTACTGAAAGGAAAATAGTGATTCCCGCACGCAAAGCCGTAGATATGACTCAGGCTGAATTGGCACGCTACATTGATCAGTCCGTGCTCAAGCCCGAATTCACCGATGATGATATTCGCAAATACACCCAGGAAGGCATTGATTTCGGGTGCAAGACGATCTGCATTAACCCGGCGTCCCTCCCGATTGTGGCTCCCATGGTCGAGGGAACCGATACCGGCCTGTGCGTGGTGGCGGACTTCCCTTTCGGGCTCGCCACAACTGAGGCGAAGGAAATGCTCACCGAGCATTACTGCTCGAAGTGGGATATTGAGGATCTGGATATTGTTGCCAATTACGGCTGGCTGCGCACCGGCCGTCTCGATGATGTTGTCAAGGATCTTGAACCCGTCGTCGCCGCGGCCCATAAGTGGAATACCAAGGTCAAGGTCATTATCGAAACGGATTCCCTGAATTTGGACCAGGTTGCGGAGGGAACGAAGGCGGCAATCCTCGCGGGTGCTGACTTCATTAAGACCTCCACCGGGTTCTTCACCGGCGCTGAAAACAAGGGCGCGACGGTGGAAGTCGTGAAAACCATGATCGAGGCCGCTGAGGGCAAGATCGCTGTGAAGGGTTCGGGATGCATTCGCACTCGCGAGCATTTCCTCGAGCTCATTGATCTTGGTATTGATCGCATGGGCGTTGGTTATCGCTCCACGCCGGTTGTTCTTGGTATTAACCCGCCGGCGGGTAAATAGATATGACAGCTCGACAAGGGAAGAAAAGTGACTCATGTAAGTACCACTCGTTTCCCTGAAGATTTCCTATGGGGAGGGGCCACGTCTGCTAGCCAGTGCGAAGGCGGCTGGAATGAGGACGGGCGTGGCCCCTCAATCGGGGATCATCTGAGTGTAGGAAGTAGAACAACGAAGCGGGAGTTTTCCCTCTCGCTTGATCCGCACAAGCATTATCCGAGCCATGTTGCGGCGGATCACTACCACCACTGGCGTGAAGATATTGCCCTCCTGGCCGAGATGGGATTTAACGTTTACCGTTTCTCCATTAGCTGGACGCGTATCTTCCCCCGGGGTGATGAAGAAACTCCCAATCAGGCAGGTTTAGATTTCTACCGCGCGCTGATTGACGAATGTATTGCGCGTGGAATGACCCCGATGGTCACGATCACGCAGTACGAACCGCCGCTGTATTTAGCGCAAAAATACGGAGGTTGGTCGAACCGGAAAACCATCGATTTTTATCTGAAGTTCTGCGAAACGATCATGCGTGAGTTTCGTGGAAAAGTGCGGTACTGGATTCCATTCGTCGAGGTGAATCTGACCCTGACCGCTTTTGGTGAGGCCACTTCGGCCGGAATCCTGCCGCCGGAGGGGCCGTTCCCGCGGGAAACGAATTCTCCCGAGCGTCTCCAGGCCCGATATCAGGCTATGCACCATATTTTCGTTGCCAACGCGAAAGTGGTGAAGCTTGCGTGGCAGATCGACCCGGAGAACCACGTGGGATGCATGCTTGCCGGCCCGGCGAGCTATCCCCTGACCTGCTCACCGGAAGATAATCTCGCGAATCTACAGTCCCTTCAGCGCGAGTGCTGGTTCTGTTCGGACGTGGCCGTGCGTGGGGAGTACCCCGGTTATATGAAACGCCATATGGTCGAGGAGGGTATTTCCATCACGATGGAGCCCGAGGACGCCGATCTGCTGCGTGCGGGAACTGTTGATTTTATTGGTTTCTCTTATTATTCCTCGAGCTGCATCAGCGCCGAAGGGCATGGCGGGGTTGAGGGTAATAATCTTGCTGGCGTTCCCAACCCGTATCTCAAGAAAAGCGAGTGGGGCTGGCTGGTGGATCCGATTGGGATCCGGATTGCCTGCAACCTGGTCTGGGATCGCTACCAACTTCCGATGTACATCGTTGAAAATGGGCTCGGCGCCGTCGACGTTGTGACAGAAGACGGGCGCATCGAAGACGATTACCGCATCGAATACCTGCGTGCACATATCGAGCAACTCAAAGAAGCGCTTGCCGATGGTGTGGACCTGCGCGGGTATATGACGTGGGGGTGCATTGATCTTATTGCTGAATCAACGGGGCAAATGAGTAAACGGTACGGCTTTGTTCACGTGGATTTCGACGACGCAGGCCACGGGAGCGGGAAACGGACTCGGAAGAAGAGCTTTTTCTGGTACCGCGATGTGATCCGCAGTCGCGGAGAAAATTTATAACACAAGAAAGGTGAGATGATGAGCAACGAAGCGATCATTGATCTGGCAAAGAAATTAGAGGCAAAGACGCCTCATGCCAATATTCCGGTTGGATACGACGGTTTCATTGACCGTATTACCCATGTTGTTGATAAACGGCTCGGGCCGGATGAGTACCAGCGGGTGGAAACGCTGACTGCATACGGGCAAAAATTTATTGATGCCGCCGGGCTGAGTATGAATATTGAGATGGTGCCTGTTACTACCAAGCTCGGGGGAGTGGCAACGATTCTGGCTAATTCGTTGGCGACCCTGGGTAATCGGGTGACGTATATGGGTGCGCTGGGCCTGGGGGGAGTGAATCCTGTTTTCCAGGATTTTGCGAATATGGCCGAGGAGGTTATTTCCTTCTCCGACCCCGGGGTTTCTGACGCACTGGAATTTACCGACGGCAAAGTGATTTCCAGCCAGCTGGAGCCGCTCAAGATGGTGAGCTGGGAGAACCTCCTTGAGGCGACGACGCTTGAGCACCTGGTGGAGGTCTTTGACCGCGCGGATCTTGTAGCTTTTGCTGATTGGACCTTGCTGATCAACGTCGGCAGTATCTGGGATGGGATTGCTGAGGAAGTTCTTCCCAAGATGAAGAACCGTGAGCGGCGGATGATGTTCTTCGATCTTTCCGATCCGACTAAGCGCACAACTGAGGACGTTCTCGGCGTTATGGCAACGATCCGTAAGTACGAGGAGTTCTTCGATACCACGCTCGGCCTCAATAAGAAGGAAGCCTACGAGGTCGCTAGTCGCTACGGGGCAGCGAAGGATGACTTCGCGGATCTTCACGAGCTTGCGTGTTTCCTGCGGGAAAAGGTTGGAATTAGCGAGATTGTTATTCATCCGGTTGATGGTGCGGTTCTCAGCAATGCCCGCGAGGATGTGGCTGTGGATGGACCGTATTGCGCCGATCCTACGCTCACGACGGGCGGCGGGGATAATTTCAACTCCGGGTTCCTCACTGGGCGCTCCCTTGGCCTCACCAGCGAAGAATCGCTGCTTCTCGGGGTAGCGAATTCCGGCTTCTATGTTCGGGCGGGCCGGAGCCCTGCTTTCGATGAGCTGAGGGAATTCCTGGTGCGGTGGGCACGGGGCGAGATTGATTAATCACGGGCTACCGAAAGGAGGACAGCCATGAGTGAGAAAAAGACTTTCGATAAAATCATTGACGCTGTTGCGGCGATTTTCTTGCCCGTCATTAATCTGCTGACTGCCGCGGGTATTCTCAAGGGTATTTTGGCTATTTGCGTGGCGGCCGGGTGGTTGAGTGATGCCTCGGATACCTACCGGATTCTTGCTGCTATGGGCGACGCCGTTTTCTATTTCTTGCCGGTCTTGTTGGCATTTACGTCGGCTAAGAAGTTCGGGGCTAATCCGTATACGGCTGTGGTGATTGCGGGTGTGCTTCTGTACCCGGATTTGAACCAGACGCTGGAATCCGGCACAACAATGTACTTCCTGGGCATCCCGGTCTTTAGCGCGATCTACCATTCCAGCGTTATCACGATTCTCATGACGGTCGGTTTGCTGGCCTTTGTTGAGAAGGGTCTGGACAGGATTTTCCCAGAGGTGATTCGTGGGTTCCTCACCCCGTTCATTTCGGTGATCCTGGTCGGGCTGGTCACGCTGATGGCTTTCGGGCCTATCGGCACCCTGATTAGTAACGGCCTGGCGGCCGGGTACGAGTTCTTGTACGATCTTTCGCCGGCTGCCGCTGGTTTGGTTCTAGGTGCATGTTTCCAGCTTCTGGTTATTTTCGGTTTGCACTGGGGCATCATGCTGGTGTCGATGAATAATGTTGCTGCGCTGGGGCACGATACGGTGTTGGCTCTGTTCGGCCCGTCGATTTTCGCGCAGGCTGGTGCCGCTTTGGCGGTGTTGCTGCGGTCGAAGAACGGAAAGACGCGCACGGTGTGTGCATCTTCGGTGATCTCAGCGTTGTTTGGAATTACCGAGCCGGCGTTGTTCGGTGTGAATCTTCCGCGGAAGACTCCAATGATTGCCGTGTGTATTGGCGGCGGCGTTGGTGGCGCTATTGCTGGTATCTCGGGTGCACAGGCCGGGGGCTTCGCGATTCCGTCGCTTGCCACGCTGCCGGTGTTCTTCGGTAATGGCTTCGTTCTGTTCGTTATTTCCTGCTTGGTCGGTTTCCTCGTTGCATTCATCTGCACGCTGTTCCTGCGTTTCGAGGCTGACCTGAAGATCGCTGAGGAAGAGGAGGTGAAGGTAGCTAACTAAGCCATCCTGCTTTCCTGGGCATTCCGGCGCGGATTGTTCCGAAGAGTGGTTGGCGTATCTCCCGTAGGTGGCGGGGCTTGTTCGGGTACTACCGAACGGGCCCCGCCACTGTTGTGTTGTTGTGGATCTCGGGCTAATAGAAAAGTGGTTGCCAATGACATCCGTCGTCAGCTCTGATCCAGGCCTCTACCGCACACGAACTGGGGTGCCGAGGGGGAGAAAGAGCATCACTGGGCCATATCTGACGGCCTGCTTTTTACCCGCTCTTTGGAGGCGGACTTAGGATTTACCATTATTTTCCGCTCCTGCCATCATCATGTCATAGTGATACCTGTGCGCACCATTCCCCTCTTTGTAAAAAACATTTCTAAAAAGATCTAACCAGAGATCGGTATTTTCCGATTCGGGTAGATAGTCGTCCGCCTCTATAATGGAATGTGACCCAGTGTTAGTCCAGGCAATAAGTGCCTTATGCATTACCTGTTCCTCGAGCGAGAGGTCTTCTCCAAGGTAATTTAAGTTATGCAGGCCAACAAGATCTACAAAGTACGTTTCTAGAATCCTACGAAGAACGTTAGGGAGCCAGGGTTTTCCGCAATATGGACTAGACTTTGCAATTGCTACTTCGTCCCAGAGCTCCTGGTAAGAATTGCGTATAGGATTCTTTTTCTCGGGTCCCTGAATACGATTTGCGCCGGGGGAAAGTTTACGAATTCGATAAAAAGCGACATTTTTTGGAGTTTGATTCCTATATTGCACACAAAGCTCATTATGAAAGCGTCTATTGTGTGTAAGGATAATAAGCTGCTTCACGCGGTCATGCGTTCCTTCTTTAACTTGTTTAATGAGTCGTCTGATGAGCCAGGAAACGACGAACATAATCTCAGAGTCGAGGCTTGAAATAGGGTCATCAATTACGGCGACTATGCGGTCCGTTTCGTCATCCTGCTTAACCGAAAATAGGGAGTGGTAGAAATATAAGAATGTGACGAAAGTTCGCTCCCCTTCGCTTAATGATTCAATATCAACCAGGTCGCCATTCGGTCGGATTAACCTATAGCCGTCCGAATTTCCGGAAGCGGAACAGAGTTTAAAACTTCGGAAACGTGCATCCTCAAGAAGGTTGTTTATCAGTTCGATTGTGCGCTGACTTGAGGTTGAACGCGAGTGGAGATCCGTTAAATTGTTGCTTATCTCGGTAAGGTCGGATTCCATTCCGTTAATCTTCTTGGAGAGTCCTGCAAGCTTTTGATTTAGTATTCCTTCCAAACGATTAAATGAGTCGATTAGATCCTTGAGGTGTTCATTCACGAAGACTTTCCAGGATTGTGTTTGGATTCTCTCCCACTCTTTTTCCGAATTCTTCCACCGGTCATTTAAATTACTGATATCGAGATTAGCCTCAGTTACGAGTCGATCCAGCGCATCGTATTTATCAGCGATCATTACCGGGGTGATTGGCGCCGAGGGGCTTGCGAGTTTTTGTGTGAGGCTGCTTTGCAATTGGCGTATTGCGCTTTTTAGATTCTCGAAAACTAAAGTAACGTGATCGACCGGTGTGAAACGAGCTAGTTTTCCAACATGTTCCCTTTCGTAAGCTGTAATTTGCTGATGTGCGGAATCTAAAATTGTCCTGAAGCTTTGAATGGCTGCGATAGCGTTTCGGTAAGTGGCGTCGAATACGCTCTCGATCTTAGATTTTAATTCTTCTGAAACTTCTTGTTGGCAGAATGGGCAAACATTGTCAATATTGTGTTGATCATTAAGGTAGTCAATTCCCTCCCTAACCCAATCGGAATTTGAGAGGGAATTAACCAATGCAGATAGCGGAACGTCAGCGCTCCCGACGATCGGTTTACTGAGCAAGGAATAGAAGTATTGTGCATTCCGAAAGGTCGAAGGAGGGGGCGGGCATGTGCTAATGGCACTTTCAGTTTCTCTCATTTGGTTTAGGTCGTTTGCCATTTTTTCGAGACTGTCAAAGGTTCCGTCTTGAGGGTTGTAAGGTTCGGACGCTACACGCAGAGCTTCCTCAAGGCATTTCCTTTTATTTCCTTTTGTTTTCGGCATTTTCTGCCTTAAAACATCGGGGATTGAACCGAGCCGTTCCCAAATTTTTTCTTGCAGGGCCTTCTTTTCGGTCTCTAATTCTTCAGCGGTGTTGGTGTGGTCGGCCTTATAATTCGCTAATTTGGTGTTTATTTTATTTTGCTCTACTGTGAGGTTGTCAATTTTCTTAAGGGTTTCAGCACTGTCTTCACCGAGAAGAAATACACCCGGTTCTTCACCTTCTGGTTTCGCAAAGACGGATCGAGCGTAACTCCTATTATACACGCGAATTGTATCGGGGTTGCCTCCCCAATGAACCGCCTGGTTACCTTCAGGCGATAAGGTTGTCAAAAACTCACTTATTGTCGTTTTGCCGGAGCCGTTCGGTCCATAGATATGGTTAATAGTTTCGAGGTTGTTGAGTCTGGCGTCAACGTCGAAACAGGGGAAAGCTTCAAGGTTGATGTTTTTAATCATGATTCTCCTAGCCTACGGATGGGGCGCGGACCGTTTATTGGGCGGTTGATTGTTTGAGTGCCGTGCTGTTATTTGCAACGATATGAAAAACAGTTTCGAAGTGAACATTCAAACGAATAATAGAAAGGGATGTCATTTTGGTTAGGCTCCTTATGAGAGGGCTCGGTCGATAGTTAGACGGATAAAACTCTCGCTCCCCTTGTCATAGCGGTATCGGGTGTTTTCCCCGTTTTGAATGAGCTCAACGGCAGTGGCGATGGCTTCGCGGGGGACGATGAACCATTCGCTCGGGTCGTAGTTTCTGCCCTCGCTATCGATTTGCGAGAGGGATACTTTTACGTCCGCGAAGATCTGGTGGAGCAGATGCTCCAATTTCGCGGCGTTCACATCGTAGGTGACGTATGTGTCCACAATTTCGACGGGTGCCATGAGGTAGGTAGGTGATTGTTCCGCCCCGGCGATGCGCTTTTCTACCGGCCCGCGCGAGAACCCGATCTTGTGGAGGTTGCGCAGGCTGGAGATTTGCGGATCTGTGGAGAGGGAACGCAGCACATAGATCCACCCGGTTGGAGTTTCGTCCGGGGAAGCTTCGTTGGTAATTTCACTAGAGGCCTCAACATCCGCCGAGGGTTCGGCGTAGGCAAGGTCGTAAGCAACATCGGCGGGTTGGGTGATGATCCGGCCATCTTCCTCTCCCATTCGTCCCGCGAGGGATTGGCGGAAGAGATCAGATTCGGTCCCGTTTTCGAAAATGACGCGTAACCGTTGCCGGGTGCGGATTTCACCGCCGGTAAGGTGTTTTTCGTCGTCTCCTTGGAAAGCTACATATCCCATGACTCCGTTGAGTACGAAGTACAGGCCCTCACGAATCGCGTTGATGCCGGTGTCTAGACTCTTATAAGGCTTCTGCTCCACGACCCCGGCCGATAGCTGTGCATGCTTCGCCTTGAAAAGTGGCTCAAACTTCTCAAACTCTTTTGCTTTCACGCGTTTGGCCACGTAGTCCGGCGCTGTATTAGTCCGCGGCGGCGCAGCGGGGAGCCGGGACACATCGGTGATCCCGTATCCGTCGTCCAGGAGGTTGAATTCATCGGAGGCCAGAACATCGTCGATGCTCTGCGGGGCTTCTTCGCGGGTGAGCAGCCCGAATTCCGTGTCGAGATCCTTGAGCTTCTCAAGCTTTTCGGGATCGGCACGGATTCCCTCCAGGCGCGCCCCGAGTTTGCGCTCCCCAATAGAGCGGGTGTGCGGATCGGGTTCGCGCCCTTCTTTGGCCCGGAAATCCACGATTTCCAGGAAGGCGCGTTCTAGCCGGTCTTCACTGGTGAAACGCCGCGGGGCGGGAGGGGCGTCAAGCAGCCCTTCGGTATCGGAGGCGAGGATCTTCGCGAATTCCGCTTCAAAATCGAAATCAGCCATTAGTTCTTATCTCCCTGTGAAGCATCGGCGCTCGCGGTACGTGCCGGCACCGGCACATCTTCAGCGTGCTTGCCGCCGCTGCGCACTGTCGCGGGTTCGCTCTGCTCCACTCCAGCCGCAGCTTCAGCTGCTGCTTCGGCCGCGGCTTTCTCAGCATCATGCTTTGCTTTTTCACGTTGCAGGATGAGCAGGCCTTCGGCATACATTTTCTCGGTGGGGTCGTCGCTGCGGACGTCCGGCCGGCGGCCATTGACCTTGACCCAGTCGGTGATTGCGGGCCACATCTCCATTGCTTCTTCCGGCTTCAGGGTGATGCGGGTGGCGGCAATGGCGTCCTGGATGATGCGCAGCACCGGGCTGGAGACCTGCTTGGACATCACTTCGAAGGCCTTCTGGAAGGGGTTGATGGATTCGATGAGGTCGATATTGATCTCATCGATATCCACGAACTTATTCCCCATTTCCACGAAACGCCGGTCACCCACGGTCCGCACTTCGCCAGATTTGATCACGGAGGAGACCACCACATGCTGGCGGAT
The DNA here is from genome assembly GCF_051264595.1 of Actinotignum urematis. Taxonomy (NCBI): domain Bacteria; kingdom Bacillati; phylum Actinomycetota; class Actinomycetes; order Actinomycetales; family Actinomycetaceae; genus Actinotignum; species Actinotignum urematis. The sequence continues at coordinate 76,819 of NZ_JBOZBG010000004.1, forward strand.
TTGCTCGACTTCTTTCTCAGTGATGTCCGGGTAGGTTTGGCGAATGATGCGCGGGATAAGCACCTTGTTGATGACTTCGGGTTCCGCAGCTCCGGCCGCGGCCCGCGCCACCTGGTCATCTTGCAAAATATTGGCCTTGAGGTCATCAATACCGGTGGCGATAATCTCCTTGGCACGCTTCGTCGTGGGCTCCACCAGGCCTTTGACTTCCAGGGTGCCGGGATCTGGGGTTTCGTCTGTGTTCCGCTTGGCTCGGAAGTTGTAGTTCGGGGCAAGCACCTGTTCCATGAGCAGCGCCGCGGTGATACCTTTCAAAACGTTATTGACGGTAAGTGTCACTTCGTTTTGGGTGGCATCCGGTTCGGCCAAAAGGTTGGTGAACTGGGCGTGGCTTTTCCCGGGGCTATCGCGGGTGACGCGCCCGATGATCTGGATGAGTTCGGTATGGGAGGCACGGTAGCCAACCGTGAGGGCGTGTTCGGCGAAAGGCCAGTCGAAACCTTCTTTCGCCATGCCGAGCGCGATGATGATATCGGCGGCGTCGCGATTCTTCGCGGCCACATCAGTCAAGTACACCAGGGTCTTAGCGCGCGCTTTCTCATCGCTATCGTCCACAAGGTCGGCCACGCGCAGCACGGCACCGGTGTCACGCCGCCGCACGAAGATCATGCAGTCATCTCCGGGGAAACGCGGCTCTACCTGCGCAACTTCTTCGGGCGAAAGCACCTCGCCGATAATGTCGAGGATTTTCCCAACTTCTTCGTACTTGTCCTTGGTGGATTCCCCGGAGTTCACGGACGGGATATGCAGAATGGTTTTCTTGTCGAGGTCCAGCACTTCCGCGATGGCGTCGGTATAACGGCCCTGGTAGAAGTGGTGGCCGATCCCTAGTGTTTTCAGGTACTGGTAGCCGTTGAGCTGGTCGTAATAGTTGAAGGTGACGGGCGTGAATTTCGCTTCGTCTTTCGGGTCCAGCACAGGCACGGAGTCACCGCGGAAATAGGAGCCGGTCATGGCGATGATATGTGCGTCGGACTGCTCCATAATGGCATGCAGCACGGAACCGAGCCGGTTGTTGTCTAGGTCTGCGGAGACGTGATGGAATTCGTCAATCGCGATCACACAGCCGTTGAAGTCCTCGGGTTTGGCCTGTTCAAAGGCGAAACGCAGGGTGGCGTGCGTGCAGACGAGTGTGGCATCCGGCCCTTCCAGGAAACGCAGGAATGCGGCGACTTTCGATTCGTTACTGCCGGGTGTACACAGGTTGTTTGCCGGTTTGACGTCCCAGTCCGCGAAGAAGCCGTAGGTGGTGAGGTCGGTGGGCGCGAAGGATGCGCCGATGGAGCGTTCGGGTACCGCCACGATGACCTTGCGCCGGCCCTGGTTGAAGAGCTTATCGAGCGCGATAAACATGAGCGCGCGCGATTTCCCGGAAGCGGGGGGCGCTTTGATGAGCAGGTACTGGGAGGCGCGCTGTTCATAGGCACGAGCCTGCATTTCCCGCATCCCGAGCTCATCGGTCGCAACCGATTTCCCGGTTTGCGCATAGGTCACGTCCACAACGTTTTCGGTGGCCACGGCTATTTCCCTTCTGCTTCGATCATCTGTTGATACTTCGCGAATAGCACCGCGAGGCGTTCCTCATCGGATGCGAACGGGGTGCTCTTGTAAAGTCTATCGACTGCTTCGTCAATTTTTTCGTGTGCTTCGCGGAGGTTGCGCGGCATGTGGTCCGGGTCGTAGAGCTCGGCTAAGGTTTTTTCGCAGTGGTATTCGCGTACATCGAGTACGCGTAGCGCGCGTTTTGTGAGTTCTTCTTTCGACGACGCCGACAACTCTGGCACGGGGAAAGTGTTATAGACCAAGGTATTCGAGTACCGGAAGTCGGTTTTCATCTTCCCGCCAACGGTACGTAGCCAGGCCATGTGCATTTTCGAGGTTAGCAAGGCGAACAGCCACGGCTCAGCATCGTAAACAGCGAAGGAAGCATCGGAGATGACAGTGTTCGAATCAAGATATCCGATGGGCACGTAAGATCGGCGTTCGGAAGAATGGCGTGGAACGATGATTGAGTCGGTTGGCTTGTAGCTCGTGAATTCAAATTTCCACGGGGACTTAGCAAGGTTTTGAGTTGCTGTTTTCCTACTTGACAACCGGAATTTAGCAACGCGATCTAGATGCTTCTTCACGAAAGCGATGCCACCGAGTTTCGGGACATTTTCTTGTTCGATCCACAAGCAGAAGCGGTCTTTTCCGTTTATGAAGTCATCAGCCCCCGCAAAAGCTTTAATAACTTGGTCGAGTTCAGGGTTTGTTGTCAACGCTTCTGCGGTCTCATCTGGGGAGAGGATGAGGTTTCCTCCGTCAGTAGGTTTTGAACCGTTGGTCATTTTCGGCAATGTGGGTGAAAGAACTGTACGACGGGAAGGGACATAAATATCCGGACCGCTAATGAGGTAGGCGTTAATATTCTCAACCGGAGTTCGCACCAGGTCCGTGAAGAGGTATTTCGGCTCGGAAGATTCATTGCGCAGGCTAATAACTGCTACGGTCACTCCCGCATTATGGGAGGCATTATTACTCCATTTGAAGGAGGTGTAGGCGTAGCCGATTTCAATACCGCCCGTGAAAACATGGGGGTGGAGCAGGGCAACCTGCTCACCCTGGGTGATGGAATTCGTGGTCACGAAAGCGAGCTTGGCCCGGCTGCCGCGAATGTAATTGGCACCCTTAATGAACCATAGGGCAACGTAATCAAGCTTCTTCGGGTACTTCGCGCTATCGAAAACATAGGCGAAGTCCTCTTTCTGATCCTTGGTCTGGTACGTACTTCCTACATAAGGCGGATTTCCGATAATGTAAATTTCATCTGTTCCGTTATTGGGGCAGACCTCGTTCCAGTCGAGGCGGGTGGCATTGCCATGCACGATGTGCCCGGTTTCTTTGAGCGGGATGAGGGGAATATCCAGGCCGAACTTGGCTTTGAACTCCTGGTTCATCTGGTGCTTGGCGATCCAGAGTGAAAGGATGGCCATCTCCACGGAGATGTCATCAATTTCGATGCCGTAGAAGTTCTCAATATTGATAACCGAGGATCCGAAGCCCAGGGTGGCAGCGCCGAGCTTTTCTTCTTCACCCATGCCGAGCAGACCCCAGCGGCCTGCCGAAGAAAGGGAATCGATGCGGTCTAGGATGGCATGCTCGAGCTTCCGCAATTCCTTATATGCGATAACTAAAAAGTTGCCGCTGCCGCTGGCCGGATCAAAAAGCTTGATTTTTGAAATTCTTGTGAGGAGTTTCTTGAGGCGGGGTACCGATTCGCAGGCTTTGTCATATTCGTTCCAGAGTTCATCCAGGAAAAGCGGCTTGATTGTTTTGAGGATATTGGGCACCGAGGTGTAGTGCTGGCCCAGATTAGCGCGCTGATCCTTATCCACCACCGCCTGGAACATGGATCCGAAAATATCCGGGTTGATTTCCGACCAATCCAGGGTGCCGAGCTCCAGGAGCGAATCGCGCGCGTGCTTGGTGAATTGGGGGACTGTCAAAGAGGCGGCGTCGTCGTTATTAATACGGAAAAGGCGACCATTGACGTAGGGGAAGCTCTGCAAGTAGACGGGTTTATCTGCGGAGCTTGGGGTATCAAGCGCGTGGAAAAGTGCGGTGAGGAATGCGGCGGTGTCAGAGCCGTCGCGCTGGGTGTGTGAGCCGACCGCGCTGGTGAACTGGCCTTTTGCGAAGATGCCGGTATCCTCCGCGAAGAAACAGAAGAGAAGGCGAGTGAAGAAGATGTTGAGGCTGTGGGGAGATTTGTCCTCGTGGAAGAGGTTGGGGTTGGCGGCGAGGAGTTCGTCGTACACCTTGCTCATGTGTTCGGCGGCGCGGCGGTCCGCGTGGGTATCCGAGGAGAAATGTTGTTTCTCCATATTCGCCCAGGGGAGGAAGAAGGTGAAATCGCTGGCGAGTTTGGCGAGGGGGATGCTGAGAGAATCGCCGGTTTTGGTGTCAATTGCGGCGAGGGATTCGTAATTCGTGGCGATGACGAAGCGGGTATTGAAGCGGAGCGCGGCTTCGCTGGTTTTCATTTCCAGCGCGGCGGCCATGAGGTCACGGCTGGTTTCAGCCAGGTAGATCTTGTTTTTCCACACGATATCGCGCTCCGGGTTCGCCGCGACGTTGAGCGAGCTGGCGGTGGTGGAACGCAGGCGGGTGACGCTGGATTTGGAGATGCCGTAAGCGAGGAGGAGGTCGAAGAAGAAATCGCGGGTGAAGGGCGCACGGGAGGTGAGTTTCTTGACGTGCTCCTCAATACTCTGGAGAGTGATGGCCACGGCCGGCTCCTTTCGCGGACGGGCCCGGGCGCGGCGCAGGTGCGGCGGCCTGGGCGATACGTTCCTATCTTAGAGGGGGCTTGCGACAGAAAATCGGTCATCTACGTCATGTCCGCTGGGACGGAGACTCGCTGCGGAGCTGTGTGCAAGGGTATTACATTCATGGTTATAATATAACCATGAGTAGTAATAGCTTCGGTCGGGATCCCTTTGACGAGGTTCACGGTCTTGCTCGCGATGTTTTCAATGAACTCAACGAGGTCCTTAGTGACGGTATGGCGGCAGCTTTCGCGAATATGGGGATTCGGTTAGCTGGACTATCTCGTAAAGAGGATCCGCATGCTTTTGGGCTAATAATACGAAGTGAACTTCGCGACTACTTGAAGCACTCTCAGCGGCTCGAAGGATGGCAGATTCGGGGGAAGTCGCAGTGCTTAGGAGAGCTGTTACTCGTGAAGCCTGAATGGGGCGTTGAAGTTCGGATGTTGAAAGAACGCTCAAACGACTCGGCCTTGGCTATCGAAGAATATCTTGGTAGCCAACGGGAGAAATGCAACTCCGCAGAGGTTCAGGTTGCGATAGGTATACCTATCGATGTTGAACCTTTGCCACACGAAAATCCTTATAAATTCGTCTTCTACTGGGATTATCGGGATCAAAATGGTCAAATCGAAGGTTGTAAATGCCGCTTGGTCATGATTACAGGCCCTGGAGAAAATCGGATTCCGATACCTACGTGGGTATCAATGCCTATTTCTACGGAAATTGCAGTGAGTGAAGAAGAAAAGTGGCAGTACGCCAGCGAAGACAATGGCTACGACTACTATGGGAGGCAGGCAAACGATAGTCCGGCAAACGGAGAATTGGAGTGCAGCCAATAGTGGACGGCTGGGTTAGAGCCGAGAGGCTTCGAGCTCTGAAAGATATCACGGGAGTGAGTCAGCAGGATCTTAGTGACCTGCTGGGCGTGAGCCAATCCTTTATCTCCAAGGTGCTCCGGAAAGAAAACATGCTTTCAGAGGAGCACGCGGTGCGGGCAGCGGAAGGTCTCCATGCGCCACTGTCTTTCTTCGCGGTAGATGATTCGAAGTTCGCCAACACAACCGCGACTTTCCGTAAATCTAGTACCGCCACAGTAACCGCTGAACGCAAGGTCAATCAGCTCGCGCGAGAAGTTAACCGCGCCTGGGATGTAGTTTCACGAGAATCTGGGTACCTCGATTTTCCCAGTACTGATTTGCTTGCTGCGGGCTTGGGTGTGGAAAAGGTCGCTGAACAGACTCGTAAGGTTCTTGGGCTCAGTGCCACGGAGCCGATTCAGAATGTCACCCATATCCTCGGGCTTCTTGGGGTTGCTGTGGTGTACCCCTTACTGGAGGACGCCGAAGACGCCGGACACCTCGCGATTTCCCTGCCTAGCAGGGAAAATACTCGCCCAGCGGTCAGTATTGTGCACCGTACGGAGGGTGCGCGCCAGCGCCTCACCCTCGCTCACGAACTTGGGCACCTTCTATTCGATCAGGATCTTTCCCAGCCGATTCATTCCACTCGCGCTCCGCAAGAACGCCGTGCCTACGATTTTGCGGGGGCGCTTTTGCTTCCGGAGTCCGTGGCGCGGGCGCGTATTAATGAAACGACGCTGCTACGTAGCTTGCTCGATATCAGGCGAGAATACGGAATCAGTGTGGCAGCCACCGCAGTGCGTGCCCAGCGCCTTGGGATCATTACGCAGCACCGTTTCCGGAGCCTACAGATTCAGTTGGCCAATGCCGGCTGGCGTAAGCGCGAGCCGGTGATTGTCCCTCCGGAAAAGCCTTCCTTGTTCAGGCAAGCGGCGGAGCGAGTATTCGGCAAGAAAGCCCTGGCTTTTAGGATGTCCGAAACTTTGGGGCTCAAACCGGAATGGATCAACTCCTGGCTGCATCTCGATTCCGCTGCCGATACCGCTACTGTGGGCAAGTTCGGTGACGGTGGCGAATCGCAGGTTATCCAGTTGCGCCAGAGATAAGCAGAGTGAAAAGAGGATCAGCCCACACCAAGAAAACTTGGGCAGGCTGAACTATTGGCTTGACCGTAGCACGCAAGTCTGTGTCCGTTCAAGTGAATTACTTCGTGTTTGCATCTATGGCTCCGATACGCGAGCCGCGCCCATTTAGATGCCTTTACGGATCTTGCGGAGTTCGCGCATCGCTACCTCGACATCCTCGGGAGTCTGGTCATAAAGACCCAACTCGTACGTAATATCCGAGATATCGTCCAGCGCTTCCTTTGCCACCCGCCGCTGCTTCTCGCGATAGTTCAGCACATCCGAGAGCCGGAGATGGGTGGTAATTTTCCAGAACGGTATAACGCCTTCCTCGCATAGCTTCACAACGGTCGGGAGGGCCATATTCAGCAGATCGGCAGCTTCCTGAGTGGAAATTTCCCTATCCCCATCGGGTTCCTCCTGCACGGCCATTGAAATCTGCGCGCGCAGCAGAGGCGGAACTTCTACAGCAATACCATCAAAAACCAATTCGACCCTGCGTGCGTGAGCGAGGAGCTGGCAAATTCGATCCATCGCCTCCAGATCTACCTGAGTATTTTTCTGATCATCCGAAGTCGTCATGGCACACCTCCTTTTCGTTTCTGGTGTAACTGCCCTTGCCCGGGTGGGTGGGTAGGGAAGACTGTATCTGTAAGCAGCGGTCGAAAAGTAGTCCAACCATCGACCGTGCATGGAATCCTATGACTTCTAAAGCGGAAGGTATTTGAGCACTTCCGTGGAGAAGTGCGGTGTGTGGGTGGCGATCCCTGCCGCTACCTCGCGTTCTGATAGTCGGTGACCCTTGTGCCCAGTGCGTCGCGCGATATTTCGAATAGCTTGGGCGATGGGTAAAGGACTCTCCCACCACAGTTCAAGGAGGAATTCATCAGGATGTTGCGCGGTGAGATTATTGGGAAGAAGCGCAGACGGAAAGTGCTTGAGGTTGAACGTGACGATCACATCTGATCCGCTTCGGAGAGCGCCCTCAATAATATGTGCATCACCGAGATCAGGCAGATCGCCATAATTCTCTATCGAGTCACAAAGGATCCCGACTCGCGCTACTGGAAAAGCATGATTCATTTGGTGCAGCAGACGGGCGGAATACTCAATAGTTGCTGGTATAGGAATTCCGCGTTCCCTCCGCAATCGCGAGACAGTCCTGATCAATTCCGTTTCTACTCCGGGTGACCAAGAGATACGGTAAACGCCGATGAAAGCGATCTCAAAGAGAACGTCCCGCAGGCGCGAGGGGACGATCACGCAAGCATCGAGAAAAGCCGCGCGCATTAGTTCCCACTGCCCATCTCGCGGATTGCCTGGTCGATGACTTCGGGGTCTTCGTCGTAATCGCCCATGGCGTAGGAATCTGCCATGAGAGCATCGAGAGCTTCACGAGTTTGCTGCCGCTGCTTTTCGCGATAGTTCAGAACATCCGAGAGCCAGAGCCGGCGATGGGTTGTAATTTTCCGGAACGGTATTGCGCCTTCCTCGCATAGCTTCACCACGGTTGGGCGGGTCATATTCAACAGATCGGCAGCTTCCTGAGTGGAGATTTCCCTATCCCCATTAGGTTCCTCCTGCACAGCCATCGAAATCTGCGCGCGCAGCAGCGGCGGAATTTCGATAGTGACGCCGTCAAAGGTCAATCCAACCCTGCGTGACTTAGCGAGAAGCCGGCGGATTCGATCCATGATCTCCGGATCAATCTGCGCGATTTTGTCATCATGTGAAACAGTGGTCACATCACACCTCCTTTTCGTTTCTTTCGTTTCCAGTGTAGTGGGCCTCGCGTGGGGAGGGAAGACTGTATTTCTGCGAAGCCGCACCGGCACGCGCGCAAAAAGGAAACCCGCATCAGCCCCGGGGAGATTCCCCGCATCGCGCCCACCTTGGCCAAGCCGCTACGATAGGGCACATGGCTCAAGTTCCGGTGTCCGCTATTCATCCTGTTGCCCCTGACCACCTGGGCGCCGTCGCCCTTTTTAGTGCGCCGATTGACGTGCGCGCGGCGTTGGAACGCGTGGAAGTGGACGGCCAGGCCCTCGATGTCCACCTGGATGAGCTCCCCGGCGGGCAGGTCTTCAATTTTCTGGCCAGTGGTGTGACGGTGTTGCTCACGCCCGTGTCCGGGCCGGCCGCGCTGGAGGGCGCCACCCCGCCGCACGCTTTCCACATTATGATGACGTTTTTCTCCGATATGGCGCGCTCCGGGGAGGACATGCCCGACCCGGTGAGTGACGAGTTCGCGGCGCGTCGTCGTACCTCCATGCACACGCTGCACCGGGTGTACACGGCCGTGATCCGCTCGCTCATGGGCGAGGAAGCCGCGGTGGGCATGGCGCGCCCCGAGCTGGGCATCATCTACCCCGCCGATGTGGTGACCGGTTACCGGATCGACGCCGCAGCCCCGTTCCTACTGTGGATTTACGTGCCGATGCGCGCCGGCGAGGTAGTATCCGGGCGCACCGTGGGCCTGCCGCTTTTCGGGCACCTCGACCTCGAGGTGAAGGACAGTCACCGCCCGCGCGAGGCCGTGTACGAACTGCTCGCGAACACCGCCGGATATATTATTTCCGACGGCGCAACCCTCATGCCAGGGCAAACTCTGGGCACCGCCGCTGATGAGTCCATCGCCATTGCCCAGAGCCGCGACGGCGACACCCCCACGCTGCGGTTGGTGTACTAATGCCAGCCCAATGGCTGTAGCGGCGGACGTTTCCAGACGGTGGGTAGGCGGAACTCCAGCTTCCACTGGCCGCTATCCGGCCCGGTAGTGGCACGAACCATCCAATAATCGATGGCTTTGTACCCGAGTTTGAGCCCTTCATTCATGGTGAATCCCAGTTTTGAATCGGGGCAGAAATAGGAATTCCGATTCGTGTAGCCGATGGTCTCGTAATCATCGTTCCACTTATCTTCAGGAGAACTATCCGCGAAGGCCCGAATATCTCCGCTCCCATCATCGATATATACGTGTTGGATGCACCCGTCCCGTTTCTCGTGGGGATTTTTACCAACGAAGGTAAAGGAGAACGTGGTATCCCAGTCACTCTCCTTCTTGTAGTGGTTGAGAATGTCCTCGGGGTTAACGTCCAGGCGCCACCACAAGTCCTTTTCCGCATTGCTGGTATTAGGATCCAGGGACAAGGCGTGCATCATGGCAGAGACAATGACGGATACTTTTGCGCCCGTTTCGAAGTCATATTTATCGCGAGGTGGGAAATCAGCTTCCAGGGTGGTGTCAGCCGTTTCTAGGGTGACGATGTCATTCTCCGCGTCAAAGGTGAGACGAATCGTGTCCACAAGCTACCCCTTTCTTAGTAAATCCAATCCCCGCTCTGGGTGAAGATGAAATCGTCACCGGGGTACTTGCTGAGCTTCACGCAGCCGATAATGAACTCCACCAGCGCCCAAATGCCGATAGTGAGCCAGTTAAAGAGAATCATGCAGATTCCGATACCTACCTGCCCGCGCAGGAAACGGTGGACGCCGAAGCCGCCCAGGAAGAAAGCAAGGAGCACGTAAACGATCTTATTGACCGTGCGGAATTGCGGCTCTTGGTAGTAAGCGGGCGGGGCTGTGGGATACGCCTCCGGAGCGGTGGGGTACGGCTGTCCCGGCCCCTGATACGGCTGCCCCGGAAGTGGATACTGCTGGTTCTGTTGCGGTCCCCGCTGCGGGTACGGTTCGAAAGCGCTCATTGATCCAATCTTTCCTTGCGCCCGGTATGTCACGAGCTCCTGCCGAAAAGTATAGCCGGCGGGCCCGTGAGCTGGATTGCTGTGCATGAGAGTGGATGCCAAGACTCTCAACGGTCCGAAGATAATACCGAGATACTTGCGAAGGTGATAACGAAATGGTTGCAATAGTGATAGCGAAAGACTTGCAGAAGTGACAAAGTGGCGAGGAGTCACTACGCTCAAAACATGGCTTATATTCGGCGTGCGGTCGATACAATGCTGCAACAAGACCTGGCAATCATGGGTGGCGTGGTGATTGAAGGTGTGCGTGGCTGCGGTAAAACCGAAACGGGCATATTCCACGCTAAGTCCGAATTTCGCGTGGACCAGGCATCTAACCAGCGCCTGGCGGAACTCAATCCTCAGGGAGTTCTGGAAGGCAATGTTCCCAGGCTTATTGATGAGTGGCAGCTCGCCCCGATCCTCTGGAACGAGATCCGCCATGAAATCGACGCGCGGCGTGCTCCGGGCCAGTTTATTTTATCGGGCTCGGCCACTCCGGCAGATTCGATTACCCGCCACACCGGCGCCGGCAGGCTCTCTCGGGTACGCATGCGCCCCATGGCCCTCGGTGAAGCGTATCCGCGGGAAGACCGCATCACCCTGAGCGAGCTACGCACCGCCGTACAGGTTCGCCACGTCCCCGGGGCCCTTAGCTACCCCGAACTCGCTACCGAAGCGGTGCGAGGCGGCTGGCCCTTCCTTGTTTCCTCGCAAAATCCTGCCTTTATCCGATTCGTCCAAAACTACGTGGACAATATCGCGCATGCGGACCTCGCGCAGGTGGACGCCCGCTTCGACCCGGAACGGGTGCGGCGCCTACTGCGCTCCCTCGCTCGCAATATCGCAAGTGAAACCCCGGCTACCACCCTCTCCCAAGACATTTCCGCGGACGGCGGCCAGCTCTCCCCGCAAAGCGTACGAAGCTACCTCGATGCACTCACCCGGATTTTCATCGTCGAGGAACTCCCGCCCTGGAGCGGCTCCTTGCGCTCAAAGACCCGACTCCGCAAACAGGCGAAACTGCATTTCTGCGATCCATCTCTGGCGCTCGCGGCCCTCCGCGCAACCCCGGAAGAACTCGCAAATGATCCCGAATATTTCGGTCAAATCTTCGAATCAATGGCGGTCCGGGACATCCGCACCTATGCAGAACAGATTGGTGCCACCTGTTTTGGTTACCGAGATAATACCGGCCTAGAAGTAGATATTCTGCTGGAGTTCAGCGATGGACACTGGGCCGGCATCGAAGTGAAACTCGGCGAATCGGATCGCGCTGTGGGCGCGGGGGAGCGCAATTTACTCCGGCTGCGCGATGCCCGTATGGTGAAGGCCCCCGATTTCCTCGCGGTGGTGACCGGCGGCCGCACCGCATTCACGTTGCCAAGTGGTGTTCACGTTCTTCCCTTGAGCACCATGGGTCCTCTAGTGCAGTGATGCTATCTCCCAAAGATCGCAGAAAAATCCCCTCACCAATTCTTTGGCGAGGGGAATGCGCTACCCGAGGACCGGGTGCTGACTGTAGTAGCTTTGCAACGACTCCTTGGAAATGAGGCGGTCTCCAATTTCTATGGGTGAAAGCCCTTCCCGCATATTCTTCCAGGGGTCCTCGCTATGGGTGCGAGCCGAAAGCTGATTGCCGCTGAGCTGGGCAAGGCGATCAACTACCTCGTTCACGATTTGCGCTTCATCGGCCGTGATCGTGCTATCCAGTTCGCCCTTGCGGATAATGAACTTTCCGCGGTGCTGGTTGAAGAGCGCGGGGCTAACCGGGCCACCTCGCCATGCTTGGAAATCCTCCGGGAAAAGAGGATACCCGCGCGTGGCGAGGCAGTGAGCTTGACTGTAAAAAGCGAGCTTCTGCATTTTCATGGTGGTCATATCCCCGCAGCGCTGCAAAATATATCCGGCCACATGTGTAATAGATGCCATTCGAGTGCCCTCCTTCCTTCTGAATCCTAGTGGAAGTGGTCTTGCGCGGGAATATCTGGATACGCATGCCCATGTGCGCGCATCCCGCTATAATCATGACCGTCCGTGCGGTGGCAGAGCCGGACACCATAACCATATTTTCTCGACACGCATGGAAAGGTCACGATGAGCTCGCAGTCCACCGCGCCGCACGGCGCCAGCACGCATCCTGATTCACACCCCGCCACTCCTGCCCCCGCGCTCGCGGACGGCCTGGTCACCCCGAATAACGTCAGCCCGAACACCACCGGCACCGCCGCCACCACCCCGGGCGCTACCGGCACCGCCGCACGCTTCGCGGACGTCGCCCGTTCCCATCTCTTTGTGTACGTGGCGGTTTTCTTCGTCTCCTTCCTCCTCATTTCCAATATCGGCGCCACGAAGCTCATCACTCTGAATATTGGTGGTCTTGATCTTTATTTCGACGGCGGCGCGATGCTCTTCCCGCTCACCTACATCATCGGTGACCTTCTTTCGGAGGTTTACGGTTTCAAAGTCGCCTCCCGCACGATCATCCTCGCTTTCGGGGTGCAGATCCTGGCCTCCTGCTGTTTCTGGCTGGTGCAGATCGCCCCGCCCGCCCCGGATTACGCCAACCAGGAAGCTTTCGAAGCGGTGCTCGGCGTGGTGCCGCGCTTCGTGGCGGCCTCCGTTTTCGGTTTCCTCTTCGGCCAGCTCTCCAACTCATACGTGCTGGTCTGGATCAAGCGCCGCTTCGGGGAACGCGCCCTGTGGGTGCGCCTCATTTCCTCCACCATCGTGGGCGAATTGCTGGATACCATTATTTTCTGCTTCGTGGCCTGGGGCGCGGATATCGCGGCCGGCAACGTCGAATTCTGGTCCATCGTCAACCTCTCCCTGGTGGGGTGGCTCTATAAAGTCGGTATCGAAGTGGTGTTCCTCCCGCTGACCTACGCCGTGGTTGGTGTGGTGAAACGCCACGAAGGCTTACGATAGGCAGCGGGCCGGTGGCGGCGTCGTCGTACTAAAAACAACGCGAGCGCGCGGCACGGCGCCCGGGCATAACGCGCGTGCCGCACACAAGAACCGCACCGCAACAGAAAGGTGAGAGCGTGACAACAGGATTTACGATCGGGACGCGCCTGGACGCGCGCGTGGGTGACCTCACCGGGCGGCCGCTGGGACGCACCGGCGTGATTCACACCCCGCACGGCGATATCGCGACCCCGGCGTTCATTCCCGTGGGCACGAAAGCGACCGTCAAAACGCTCACGCCCGAGCAGGTGCGCGGTATCGGCGCGCAGGCCGTGCTCGCGAACGCCTACCACCTCTACCTGCAACCCGGCCCGGAGATCCTGGATGCCGCCGGCGGCCTATCCGCTTTCATGAACTGGAACGGGCCCACCTACACGGATTCGGGTGGGTTCCAGGTGCTCTCGCTCGGCTCCGGCTTCAAAAAAGTACTCAGCAACGAGTACGCCGGGAAAAACGCCGGGCGCGCGGATACCGAACTCGCGCGCGATAAAGAGCGCCTCGCGAATGTGGACGACGACGGCGTATGGTTCCGTTCCCACCTCAACGGCTCGCGCCACCGGTTCACCCCGGAGGTGTCCATGGGGATTCAGCACCAGCTCGGCGCCGATATTATGTTCGCCTTCGACGAGCTCACCACCCTCCTCAATTCCCGCGCCTACCAGGAGAAAAGCCTGGAGCGCACCCGCCGCTGGGCCGAGCGTTGCCTGGCCGAACACCGCCGCCTCACCATCGAACGCGCCGGCAAGCCCTACCAGCAGCTCTTCGGCGTGATCCAGGGCGCGCAATACGAGGATCTGCGCCGGAAAGCCGCGCGGGACCTCGGTTCGATGTGCGTGGACGGGCAGGAATTCGACGGCTTCGGGATCGGCGGGGCCCTGGAAAAGGAGAAGCTCGGGACCATCTGCGCCTGGGTGAGCGAGGAGCTGCCCGAAACGAAAGCCCGCCACCTCCTCGGGATTTCCGAGCCAGATGATTTCTTCGCCGCTATCGAAGCCGGCGCGGATACTTTCGATTGCGTCAATCCCTCCCGGGTGGCGCGCAATGCCGCGATCTACTCCCCAGACGGGCGTTTCAACGTGACCCGCGCCCAGTTCCGCACCGATTTCGGGCCGCTGGTGCCCGACTGCGAATGCTACACCTGCCAGAACTATTCGCGCGCCTACCTCAATCACCTCTTCAAGGCGAAGGAAGCGCTGGCGGCCACGCTCGCCACCATCCACAACGAGTACTTCACCGTGCACCTCGTGGATACCATCCGCGCGGCCATCGAATCTGGCGATTACGCGGCCTGCAAAGAAGAAACGCTCGGGCGCTTCTACCGCGGGCAGTGGGGGCGGGCGTAGCGGGGGCACTTATAGCGGGTGGCGCGTAAAGGCGCGGCGCACGTTCCGCGTGCACACGTAAACAGCCCCACGCGGTCCGCCGCACGCCCGCGGCCCCGCGCCTAGAACGCGCGGTGCGCCGCGTCGCTCAGCTTCTGGAAGGTCTCCGGATCGGGGAATCCAGACACCTCGTAGCGCGGCGGCCACACATTTTCGAGCGGCTGGAAGCCTTCGGGCCACACATCGCGGGCCACGTCCAGGCGAATGGTGATATTGGCGGCTTCCGGATCGGCATCGTCAAGATAGTTAATGAAATCCGCGACCGCCGGGATGGACCCGTAGTGGTCCGAGCGGCGCCACTGCGTGAGGCTCACCGCGCCTTCGTCCAGGTCATGCACCTCGTAGAGGGCCACGTGGCCCATCTTTTCCGGCCAGCGCGAAAGGAATTCCTGCTGGTGATCGTACATGCGCCCGCGGAAGGTGGCGCGCAGATTCGCCAGCGGCGCGTAGGCCGGGTGATCCGGCATAGGAATCCATTCCATCCAGCCGTCCGCGGCCACGGTGTGGGGGAGCGGGTAGATAGCGTCGTCGATATCGTAATCCTGGAGCAAACGGTTGAAGAGCGCGGGAAGCTCCGGATCATCAGCCAGCACCACAAAGAGGCGCGAACGCGAAGCCGGCACGAACAGCGGCAGCGCGCCGTTGTATTGCTTGCTGATCGAGTACGCCACCTGCTGGACCAGATCCACATCCGCGAACCACGAACTCTGGTAATTATTCGGTTCGGTAAAAGCCAGCACCCGCGCGCCCGCGTACATCATGACCACCAGCTCCAGAGCCGCGTAGCCCGATTGCGCATTCAGGCCGCGCAGCGATTCCACGGCGTGCCCAAACAGCGGACCCACATCATCCGTTCCCGGAATGAGATCCAGATCCGAGAAATACAGCGGAATGATGTTATCCGGGGTATCGCGCGCCAGCCCCACGCCCACGAAATCCGTGAGCGGCAGGTAGATAAAGGAATCATCCTCGCGCCGGTTGACGCGCGTGAAATAATCCGCGGCGCGCACAATCGGCATAATCGGCCCCTCGGCGTCACCCTGCTCCTCCGCGAGCTCATCGAGCGCGGGGTCGCGGTGCGGAAACCCCGGGTCGCTCGGATCCATGGTCCCGAAGAACTGCGCGAAGATTTCCCGCCAGGACAGGTTTTTCTGGCCGCGGCCCGGAGGGGTGCCGGGCATCTCGGGCGCGCTGCTTCCCGCGGCCGCACCGGTTCCGGTAGCTGCGCCGCCCGCGTTCGCGCCGTTTCGGGCCGACGACGCCGCCCCCGGCTGGGCGGACCCGGCCGCACCTTCGGTGACCTGCGGGGTGGTGGCCCCGGATACGCCAATAGTGATGAGGCGGTTGAGAAGTGCGCGCCGGCTGTCTTCGGGAGCATCCGGATCGATCATCTCAAAGGGGCGGAAGCGGAAGGTGCGTCCGTCCGGGAGCAGGACATCCAGCCACGGCCCGTCGGCATTGACCAGCGCGCCGGCGAGTTCGGGATGAGCGGTGGCGACCTCGAGGGCCCAATTCATGAGCGACATACCTCTATTCTGGCAGAAAGTGGCGCAGGCCGCTTGCCGGGCGCGGTATCCTTGCAAGCAGAGATGTGACTCATGGAACCAGGTCGAGGAGGAGCCATGCCGTCCTATTCTTATCCCGGTGATGGGCTGCTGGCCTGCGTGCCCGGCCTGGCGGTGTTCACGCCCGCCCTACCTGCCGATCCAGCCGCGGTGTGGGAAGCGATGCGCGCCGGTCACGATTTCCCCACTCTTCTCACGCATCTGTGGTCCGCGCTGGGCGCGGATTTTGCGCTGTTCTACGCCGACGGCCCGCTGCTGCGGGTAGCCGCGCACGGCCTCATTGTTCGCGACGTCACCGGCCGCGCGGTCGCGGACGGCAGTAACGCCCTCACCTGGCAAGAAGCCGCCACCACCCAGGACACCACGGTGACGGTGGGGAACGTTGGCGCTGCGGGCGCTGCGGGTGCGGAAAGCACGGCATTCGGTAGGAACGACGGCGCGGCCTGGGGCGCCGGTACCCCCGGGAACGACGGCGCAGCTCCCGCACCTGGCCCGGCCCTCCCGTTAGAGCGCGGCATGGCCCGCGCCGGTGGCGCTCGCATTAGCCTCAGCCCGGTTCTCAGCGGCCGGCCTGCGGCTGCGGTTGAGCGCCCGGCAGCTCTGCCCGTTGATCGCCCGGAAGCTTCGGCTGCCCACCCGGCGGTTCCGGAACTTCCGGCACCGCCACTTCCACCGGCGGCGCCGGTGCCTTCAGCGGTGCCAGCAGCGCCGGCGGTGGAGAGCGCCCCGGTGCCCAGCTACGCCGCGGCTACCGAAGCCTACCCGGTGCAGGCCACCGAACCCTATCCTTCCTCCGGCATTCCCGCCCCGCTTCCGGCGGTCGAATTACGTTTCTCTTTCGGGGAGACGGTGGTGCTGGGCGGGGTGAGCCCGGCTCTCAAAAATATTATTATGGGGCGCCGCCCGCTCCTCGATGCCGCGGCCGCGGGCTCGGATCCGGCAGCTACCCAACTCCTCCCGGTTCCTTCCCCGCGTCAGGAGATCTCCCGCACCCATTGCGAAGTTCTGGTGGAGGCGGGCGGTGCATTCCTGCGGGATTGCCATTCCAATAACGGCACCTACCTCAAGCACGGGGACGGCCCGCTGCGCCGCATCGAACCTGATCACGCGGTCGGCCTGGAAGATGGGGACCTGGTAGATATGGGTGACGCCGCCAGCTTCACGGTTCATTACCGCAGCTAGCGCCGCCGCGCCTTATCCTCAGCGGCACGCCGGGCTACCTGGGAATACGAACACCCGGGCTGCCCGCCGCGCCACGCAGGCTGACTCGCCCGCTCGGCTACTTCCGATACAGCGTTTTACGCTGGTAATGCGGTTCGCTGGTGACATTCACGCCCAGGGAACGGAAAATACCATCATCCACGGAGCCGAGGATCGTAGTGGTATGCACATCGCAATTCTGCAGATCCTTCAGCTTGCTCAGCGCCGCCGCCGCGGTGGGATCCGAAGCCGCGGAAACCGAGAGCGCGATAAGCACTTCATCGGTGTGCAGGCGCGGATTACGCGAACCCAAGTGCTCCGTCTTGAGGGTCTGGATCGGGGCGATGGCCTCCGGGGCCAGCAGCTTGACCGAATCATCAATCCCGGCCAGCACCTTGAGAGCATTAAGCAAAACAGCGGCGGAACAACCCAGCAGCTCCGAAGTCTTCCCGGTCACGATTCTGCCATCGGGAAGCTGGAGCGCGGCGGCCGGCCCACCCGTGGCCTCGGCCTTGCGCAGCGCCGGGGGCACCACCGGCCGGTCGGTGCCGGTCACCCCGAGCTTGGCCATGATGAGGGCGATCCGTTCGGAACATACCGGCTCAGATTCGCTGCGCTTCTCATCAACAAGCGCACGGTAATACCGGCGAATAACTTCCTGGCGGGCGGCTTCGCGGCAAACGTCGTCGTCGGAAATACAATATCCCACCATGTTAACGCCCATATCCGTGGGGGATTTGTACGGCGTTTCCCCGGAAAGTTCGCGCAGCAGCAGGCTGAGCAGCGGGAACACCTCGACGTCGCGATTGTAATTAATCGTTTGCACGCCGTAGGCGACCAGGTGGAAGGGGTCGATCATATTGACGTCGTCCAGATCGGCCGTTGCCGCTTCATAAGCGAGATTCACGGGATGATCCAGCGGAATATTCCACACCGGGAAAGTCTCAAACTTCGCGTAATTGGAGGTGATGGAACGCTGGTGGTCGTGGTAGAGCTGCGAAAGGCAGGTGGCGAGCTTGCCGGAACCCGGGCCGGGCGCCGTCACCACAATAAGATCGCGCTGCGTTTCCACGTATTCGTTCTTTCCGAAACCGTCCTCGGAAACGATGAGCGCGGTATTGGAGGGGTAGCCCGGGATGCGGCGATGGCGCGCCACATTGAGACCCAATTTAATAAGACGGCGGCGGAAATCACGCGCCTCGTGGTTATCTTCCTCGTACTGGGTGAGCACCACGGAATTGACCATGAAGCCGGCTTCGCGGAATACGTCCACGAGGCGCAGCACCTCATCCTCATAAGAAATGCCCAGGTCGGCGCGGTGCTTCGCCTTGAGATCGCGCGCGTTAGCGGCAACCACAATCTCCAGCTCATCCTTCAATTCGGCCAGCATCGCAATTTTGTTATCCGGGGTGAAACCGGGCAGCACCCGCGAGGCGTGGAAATCATCAAAAAGCTTGCCGCCCATCTCCAGGTAGAGCTTCCCGCCGATCTTTTCGCGGCGCTCCCGAATTTTCTGGGACTGGAGCTTAATGTATTTTTCCCGATCAAATCCGATGCTCTGCAATGAGGGGATATGGGGGGAAGGGGAAGGGGTTTCTGTAGTAGGGATGGAGTTACGCGCGTTTTTATCAGCCACGCCGGATCGCCTCTCTCGGTCACCTCAGCAGTACCGACAAAGTGTAGCGCCTCGCGCCGGATTTCGCATCGAGCGGGCGGGCGTGTGCGGGAGCGCGGGGCATTCGGGCTGGCGGTGAGGGCGCGAATGCTACGGGCAGGCAAAACCGGGCGTGGTTAAACCGTTGCGCTCATCGATTGAGTCCGCAACAATAGGGGGCGACGCTGGGAGGAGATATGCCAAAGATTTCTGCACCAACGGTCCGCGAGCATCGGGAAATGATGATAGCCCGGCTCGTGGATGCGGCGGAAAAGATTCTCAAAGACGAGCCGGGCAAACCGCTCTCGGCCGGGGCGGTGGCTGCGGCTGCGGGTATCGCGCGCAACTCCATTTACCGCTATGTCGGGTCGGTTGAAGACCTGCGGCTGCTGGTGCTCGAACGGAATGTGCCCAGGTGGCGGGCCAAGGTGATGGGCCAGGTGGATATGAATGCCGAACCGCGCGAACGCCTCGCGCAGCTGGTGGTGGCGTGCATCCGCCAGTCCGGCCAGCGCGACTCGCATAAATGGCTCATGGGTCTCATGCGTGCGGCACGCGGGAAAGGTTCGGAGAAGGCCACGGCGCATACCAAAATGGGCGTGGATAAAGCCCACGGTTTCTTCACTGACGCCCTCAAAATGTGCTGGAAAGATACCGGTATCGCGCATCCTGATATTTGGACCTCATTCAGCCGCGCCCTCATTTCCGACGCATTTCGCCAGGTGGAAACCGGCGCGTCGCTCGAGGATGTATGCCGGATTGCCCGTCACACTATTCTTGCTATGTCCGCCGGGCATACAGATGACGAACTCGAGAAAGAACCACACGCATGACACACGCGCGCATCGCGATCAACGGCTACGGCAATCTAGGCCGCGGGGTGGAACAGGCCCTCAGTCTCGCCCCCGACCTGGAGCTGGTGGGGGTCTTCACCCGCCGCGAAGGCGTGATGACCGCCTCCGGCCCGGCATTCCCCGCCGCCGAACTCACCGATCCGCAGCTGCGTGACCGCTGGACCGGCAAAATCGACGTCGTTATTAACTGCGGCGGCTCGAAATCGGACCTCGATACGCAAACGCCGCTGGTTGCCTCCGGTTTTAACGTGGTGGATTCTTTTGATACACACGCGCGGATTCCTGCGCATTTCGAACAGGTCGACGACGCCGCCCGCGCGGCCGGCACCCTCGCTCTCATTTCCGCTGGTTGGGACCCGGGCCTGTTTTCGCTTCAGCGGTTGTTGGCCGAGGCGGTTTTGCCGGCCGGGCACGCGGAAACTTTTTGGGGGCCGGGGCTGTCCCAGGGGCATTCGGATGCGGTGCGGCGGGTGCCGGGCGTGAAAAACGCGGTGCAGTACACCGTTCCCAAGGAGCAGGTGCGGGCTGCGGCCCTGGCCGGGCAAACGGAAGGCCAGCTCAGCGCGGGCGATAAGCATCGCCGGATCGTTTACGTGGTCTTGGAGAGCGGTGCGGATCCGGAGGCAGTGCGCCAGGCCATCGTGACGATGCCGAATTACTTTGCCGAATACGAAACTGAAGTCCACGTGATTTCCGAGGAGGAGTTCGCCGCGGAGCACACCGGGATGGCGCACGGCGGCGATGTGATTCGGCACGGAACCACTTCGCCGGGGACTTCGCACGCCCTGCATTTCAACCTCGCGCTGGATTCCAATCCGGAATTCACCGGGTCGGTGCTGGTGGCCTGCGCCCGCGCGGTGGCGCGGATGCACGCGCGCGGGGAACGCGGGGCGGTTACCCTCTTCGATGTTCCGCCGGCTTTGCTTCACCCGGCCAGCGCAGCGCAGCTGCGCGCGGATTTGCTGTAGGGAGGGTTCCCGGTGATTATCCTCGCGACCTGCTATGCCTTGGGGTATGTTCAGCGGGTGAAAAAAGCTCAGAAACCGGAATAGGAGCTGTTCCTCGATGATCTCGAGGATGATCGCGAACTCGGGATCCGCTAGATTAAATTCGCGGAGGCCAGCCATTCCTCTAGCGCGCTATCTGTAGCGGCCTCGTGGATATTCTCACCGCGCACGGAGAAGGGCACGCCGGTGGTTGCCTCCGGGGCCAGGTTCGTGAACGTCGATTCGATTTCCACCTTCGGCGAGCCGGACCAGGTGGTGAACGGCAGCACTAGCTGGTCCGTGAGCCCGGCGGACTTCAGGTAGGTCTGCACCACCGGGGGGACCTGCTCGCACCAGACGGGGAAACCGACAAGCACGACGTCGTACCCGCTCGCGCTGGGCGCCGGGGCCGTAAGCTCCGGGTAAATGCCCTCCGCAAGTTCGCGGGTGGACTGGGCGTGCGTCTCATTCGGATCCGCGGGATAGGGGTGCGCGGGGACAATCTCAAAAGTATCCGCACCCAGGCGCGCTGCGATTTTTTCCGCCAGCACCTTGGTGTTCCCGATCTCGAGGTTACGCACCTCGCCGTCCCAGAAATTCAGGCCGGCACGCGAGAAGAAAGCTACGAGACAGCGCGGGCGGCGCGCATCCGCCGGCGTTTCCTGCTGAGCCGCACGAATTTCTGACATCGGAATTTCCTTCCCGCGAAGCGAGCCCTCCGCACTGAGAATTGTGACCTGAACATCATCCATTCTGCCACCGAGCCCGGGCTACCAGCGGGTCTTTATACCCGGGGCGTCCACGCTTAATTCCTGAATTGTTTCTCAATTATTCGCGTTCCAGCCCCTTCTGATTCACTTGCCAGCCCCCTCTGATTCACCCGCCCGCCCGCGTTATTCACCTGCCAGCGCCCTAATCATTGGCGCGCCCGCGCGCCAGCACCACCCGAGTTTCCAGCGGTGTGACCACCAGAATGCTCACCAAGCACATGGCCAAACCAAGAACCGTAATGATCCCGAGTTTCGTGAAAGCAGCGGTATCCAAGCGGGCACCCCACGAGTAATTCGTCATAAGAGACATACCAACCCCGAGCGCGGTGGTCAGCGCCGTCGTTACTACCAGGGGAATAAAAGTTTGCAGGATCCGAATCCGCGTGAAAACGGCCGTGGGGAAACCGAGGAAACGCAAGGACTGCGTCTGCTGCGCCGATTCGAAAACGAGGGAGGCGTGATTCGTGAGACTGGACAGCGCCACCACCGCGAAACCGAAACCGAGGGTGACCATCACGCCCGTGCCGATATCGGCGGAGACCAAGCGAATCGCCACCGAATCCGAACCGCTGCGCTCGGGAAGCGTGGAGGTGTAGCCACCGATGAAACACAGCAGCGCGAGGGTGGAGACACTACGCCACACCGCGCGCGGATCGTTGAGAATCCGCCGCGCCGCCATGAGCAACGACGCGCGGCGCGAACGCGTGAGCGGATAGGCCAGCGCCTGAATGATAAAGGAAGCCGCCACCGAAAGCGCGAACAGGAAGACCAGCAGCACGCCCGCCATCATGACGATTTGCACGATGGGCGTAGAACCCCCACGCGCATTCGCCACCAGCACATACATAATTCCGGCGACGACGAGCACCCCCAGGCGCCACGCCCGCAGCGCACGCGGAGTTTCGCGGCGCGCCACCCCCAGGGGTGAAATCGATACCCGCATCAGCCCGCCGAGCGCCGATACCAAGGTCACCACGAAGAGCAGCGCAATAACCGCGGCGATAAAGGGAACCGGCAGCAGCATCTGGGCCGGATTAATGGGCAGCCCGAGGAAGCTCAGCGCGCGCCAGCCCGGCAGCGTCACCAGGTAAAGCACCGTGCCCAGGGCGGTGCCCAGCAGCCATTGCACCACCGTTTCGCACAGCGAGATCGCAATCGTTTGGCTGCGGGTGGTGCCAACCAGGCGCAGGGAGGCCAGGCGCTGGGAGCGATCCTGCGCACCCAGCCGCGCAGCCCCGGAAGCCAGGGAAGAAATGGGGATAACTAGGAGCGCCCCGGCGAAAAGTGCCAGGCCAAGGTACATTTCTGTCAGGCCGGCGCCCATGGTCTCACTCAGGGCTTCGAGGTGGGCGGCCATGGCCAGGCTCGGATAGAAATTCCAGTTATAGAACATGAAGATGCCGCCGGCGATGGTGAGGGCCATGGTGGCCGCCAGCGTGAAACTGAGGACCGCGAGGATATCTAGCCAGGCGTTACCGGTGCGGGCGTGCAGCCGCGCCAGAGTGAGGCGGGGCGCGAAGGAGAGGACTTTCATTGCAGCTCGCCCCCGTTCGCGGTGGTGGTGCCGGGCCTCGGTGCGCCGGGGCGCGCCGTGCCGGGTTGTGCGGATCCGGACGTGGCCACGTTAGCCGAATCGGCGTGAATAACGCCGTCGCGAATCTCCACGAGGCGTTCGCACCAGGCGGCCACGTTCGGGTCGTGGGTAACAATAATGAGGGTGGCCCCGCTCATTTTCGCGGCGGTGGTCAGGATCTGGGTGACTTCATGGCCGGTGGCCTGATCGAGGGCACCGGTGGGTTCATCAGCGAAAACTACCGCCGGCTGGCCCGCCAAGGCACGCGCAATGGCCACACGCTGGAGCTGCCCGCCGGACATTTCGCCAGGCCTACGGTGGCGTTCGGGTTCCACCCCGAGGCGCGCCAGCCACATATCCGCCGCGGCCAGCGCCTCCCGCCGGGGCTTGCCCTGGAGCAGCAGCGGCACCGCCACGTTTTCGCGGGCCGGTAGCTCGGGAACCAGCTGACCATCCTGGAAAACAAAACCGAAATTCTCCAGGCGCATTTTCGAGCGCTGTCCATCGGACATATCCGAAATCGGCTCGTTGCCCAGGAGCACCGTGCCGGTGGTGGGCGCGATAATCCCGGCCAGGCAGTGCAGTAGTGTGGACTTACCCGAACCGGAAGGCCCCATAATCGCCACCGACTGCCCGCCCGGAATACGTAGCGAGACCTGGCGCAGCGCCGCCACGCTCCCAAAATTCTTCGTGAGATTATTCGCCACCAGGTCCGGGGCGAGATTCTGTGCTGTGTTCATGGCTCTAGTCAACTTCCGATTGGCCGGCGGCGGCAGGGCTCGTACTCCACACTTATGGTAGAGCTAGGTCTACCATTCCCGGATTTGCGCGTGGTGGCGGGCGGTGCCCGGCTACCATGGCGGTATGACAACGCAGAGCGCCATGCACGTAGATAACACCCGCGTGGTGGCCGAACAACTCCGCCGCGCCACGATGCGCGGGGTGCTCGCCGGTGGCCTCGGCACCATCGCCCTGGTATTCGTGGCGGTGGCGGGGCTCTCGCTGCTCGGCGGATTCAGCCCGATTCCTATCATCATCGGACTGTCCGGACTGCTGGCCCTGGGTGGGGCCGCATGGATAGTGTGGCGCGGGAACGGACGGGCGCTCGCGGACGTGGCCCCGGCGTCGTCGACCTGGATGGCGCAGCCATCCGATCATCGCGACGTGGTGCACGCGCAACGCTCCATTGCCGCGGCTTTTGAAATCGAACGGCGCCGCATCGAACGCGATCTGCACGACGGCGCCCAGCAGTACCTGGTCGCAACCTCGATGGACGTGGGTGAGGCGGCGTTTCTGCTGGAAGGTGACGCGAACGGCGTTGTGAGCTCGGCGGATCTGGCGGCCGCGCGCGAACGCATGGCATCCGCGCAGGACCGCGCGGAACTCGCCCTTACCTCACTGCGGCGCACCGTGGCCGGAATCCACCCGAAGGTGCTCTCTGACCTGGGGCTGGAGGCGGCGGTGCGCGACCTGGTGGTTTCCGCGCCGGTGCCAGCCACCCTGCGGGTGCCGCGCCCGCTGCCCGAAATCCCCGAAGGCGTGATCGCCGCCGCGTATTTCACGGTGGCCGAAGCGCTGACGAACGTGGCGAAACACGCGCCCGCCGCCACCGCGACCGTGCTGCTTATTGCCGACGATGACCTCCATCTCAGCATTACCGATACCGGCCCGGGCGGCGTTATCCCGGGCAGCGGCCTGCGCGGGATCGGCGAGCGGCTCGCGGCTTTCGGCGGCAGCCTGCGCATTTCCAGCCCGGTGGGCGGGCCCACGGAAATTCGCGCGCGCATCCCGCTGCTGCTCCACCGCGGCGAATGGGGGAGCGGGGCCGGGGTGGCGAGGGCTACGGACGTGCCCGCGACGGTCGCGGCGCCGGACGTTGCGCCGGAAACCGAAAATATGAGAACGGAGGGGACGGATGCGTCTGGTCGTTGCTGATGATTCCGCGCTATTTCGCGAGGGGCTGTGCGGGCTGCTGGAGCGGCGCGGGCACACGATTGTGGCCACCGCCGCCACCGCGCCGGAGCTGAGCGAGACGGTGCGCGTGGCCGCCGCCCGCGGGGAGGTCCCCGACCTGGTCATTACCGATGTGCGCATGCCGCCCACCATGAGCGACGACGGCCTGCGCGCCGCCGTGGACCTGCGCCGCGAATTCCCGGCCCTGGGCATTATGGTGCTTTCCCAATACGTGGCGCCGGCCTACGCGCGCGAGCTTTTCCACCCGGCCGCGGGTGCGAGCGGGGCGGGCCTAAGCGCGGGTGCGAGCGCCGGCGGGAACGGCGCCGCGGTCACGCATGCTTCCGGGAACGAGGATGACGCGCCCGGTGGCCTGGGGTATTTGCTCAAAGATCGCGTGGCGCGGGTAGCGGATTTCGTGCGGTCCCTGGAAATTGTGGGGGTGGGCGGCGTGGTCGTGGATCCGGATGTTGCGGCCCAATTAATGGCGACGACGCCGTCACTTCTCACGGAGCTCACCTCCCGCGAACGTGAAATCCTGGAGCTCATGGCGCGTGGATATGCCAATTCAGCAATCGCCGCCGAGCTCTACCTCACCGGGGCAACCGTCTCCAAACACGTGGCAAATATTTTCCTCAAGCTGGGGATGCAGCCCGGGGAAGAAAACCGCCGGGTGCGGGCGGTGCTGGCCTATCTGACGGAAACCTCGCGCGCGGGCTGAGGCGGGTGGTGCGCCTACGCTCAGTGGGCGGGGTGCGCCGTTCGCGCAGGCTGCGGTTCGGGCTGAAAATTGTGTCGGAGGCCCGTGGGAGAATGGGAGCATGACCTCGGATCCCTGCGCTCGCCTGCTCGCTGCCCCGCCCTCGCTGCCGGTAGCAGCCCACCTCGATGAGGTGCGCGCCGCGCTGCCGCTCGCGGTGGTGAGCGCGCCGCCGGGAACCGGGAAAACCACGCTCATTCCGCCGCTGGTGGCCAGCGCGCTCGCGGAAGGCGTGCGTGGAGGAACCGATGCGGGCGGTACTCAGCCCGGGCGGGTCCTCGTGATTCAGCCGCGCCGGGTGGCCGCGCGGGCTGCGGCCCGGCGCCTGGCTGAACTTTTCGCGGAACCGGTAGGTGCTACCGCCGGCTATAGCGTGCGCGGGGATTCCCAGGTGAGCCGGGAAACCCGCATCGAAATGATCACCCCCGGTATCGCGGTGCGCCGCCTGCAAAGCGACCCGGAATTGCGCGGTGTCGGCGCGCTTATTTTCGACGAAGTACACGAACGTCACCTCGATGCCGATCTGGCCCTCGCCCTCGCCCTGGAAGCCCGCGCCGCTTTCCGCCCGGACCTTTTGCTGGTGGCCATGTCCGCCACCGTGGAATCCCAGCGCACCGCGGCTTTGCTGGAAGCGGGGGCCGCAGCACCCGGGGAAACCCCGCGGATCGTGGATATTCCGGGCGTGCTCCACCCGCTCACGCTGCGCTACGCACCGCCCGGGCGCGGGGAAGAACCCCTGGGCACAATTTCGCGGGAGGGCGCACTCGGGGTGCGCCGGGAATTCCTGGCGCACGTGGCCCGGGTGGTGGAACGCGCTTTTAGGGAGGTGGAACTCGGCGATATTTTGGTGTTCCTGCCCGGGGTGCGGGAAGTGGAGCACGTGGTGGGTTTGCTTGGGCATCTACCTGCCCGGGTGGCACCCCTGCACGGCTCCCTCACCGGTGCTCAACAGGATGCCGCACTCCGTGAAGTTGCGGGAACTCGCAGCATTATTGTGACCACCGCTATCGCGGAATCCTCCCTCACCGTACCCGGGGTGCGGATCGTGGTGGATAGCGGGCTTTCCCGGGAACCCCGCACCGATTACGCCAGTGGCATCAGCGGGCTCGTTACGGTGTTGGAATCCCAAGCCGCCGGTATCCAACGCGGCGGGCGCGCCGGGCGTTTAGGCCCCGGAACCGTGTATCGGGTCATGAGCGAAGCTACCTGGGCGCGCCTCGCCGAACGTTCCACCCCGGAAATCTATACCGCGGATCTCACCGATTTTCTGCTGCAAGCAGCTGTATGGGGTGCCCCGGAAGGCCGGGGGCTCGCCCTCCTGGACTCGCCCCCGCAGCCGGGCGTGGCGGCTGGCATGCGCACCCTCACCGCCCTCGGCTGCATGGTGGCAGAACACGACGCCGGGGATGATGCGGCCGATGGTGGGACGCTCGGAACCGAGACGCACGGGAGCGCCGTCGCCGGTGAGAGTACCGGCGCTGAGCGCGCCTGGCAGGTTACGGACCTGGCCCGCACCCTCGCCCCGCTTCCGGTCAGCACCCGCCTGGGGCGTAGCCTGCTGGAAACCACCCCGCGGTTAGGGGCAGGTACAGCCGCCCAGATCGTTGCCGCGCTCGCGGAATCACCCCGGCTGCCCGGGGCTGATCTGGCCCGATGGCCCACCGCCGTCTCACCGGCCTGGGCCCGGCAAGCCCAGCGCCTCGAAAAACTAGCCCGCCGCGCCCTGGGCGAAGCCACGGCAGCCGGCAGCGGGCGGCATGAGAGCGGGCAGAGTGACAGTGGGAAATCTGGCAGCGGCGCAGCCATCCGCGGGAAAACCGATACCGCAGGTTCCGGTACAACCGGCCCAGCTGGCTCCGGGAAACCCAGCCGGGCGGCCCGCAGTGACGATGCCCTCGCCCTCGTAACCGCCTGGGCATACCCGGATCTGCTGGCCCGCGCGGTGGATAGCACCTCGGGGCGCTACCTCCTGGCCAACGGTAGCGGGGCAGTACTCCCGCAAGGCTCCCCGCTCCTTGGAACGCCCTGGCTCGCGGTCGCAGAAGTGAGCGCCAGCCAAGGCCGAGCGGATGCACTCATCCGTGCCGCCGTACCCGCCGATGAAGAACTCGCCCGCCAAGCCGGCCGCGGCCTCATCACCACCGGCACCGCAATCACCTATCGGAAAGGCCGTCTGCGGGCCCGGGAAACCACCCGGCTGGGAGCCATCGAACTCGCCGGCCGGGATGTAGAGCGCCTCCCGCGCGCAGCCGCCACCGCGTGGGTGAGCACCGCGGCCAGCTCCGGAACCCTCCCGCTGGAATTCACCGCCGGAGCCCAAGCCCTGCGCGAACGTCTCGCCTTCCTCCACACCGTCCTAGGTGAACCCTGGCCCGATATGAGCGAAACCGCACTACGCCAGCGCATTGACGAACTGGCCGGCCCCGAACTCGCCGCCCTCGCCCGGGGCGGCACCTGGGGAAACCTCGGGGCGGGAAATATTGAACGCCTCCTGCCCTGGCCGGAAGCTACCCACCTGGACGAACTCGCTCCCGCCAGCCTCACCATCCCCACCGGAGAACAACGCACCATCCACTATGAGGGCGGCCGGCCCACCGTTCGCCTGCGCGTCCAAGAAGCCTTCGGCTGGACCAAAACGCCGCGCCTGGCCGGCGGGCGCATCCCCGTCACCCTTGAACTACTCTCCCCGGCCGCTCGGCCCGTTGCCATCACCGACGACCTCGAAAGCTTCTGGGCCGGCCCCTACGCCCAAGTCAGGGCAGAAATGCGCGGGCGCTACCCGCGCCACCCCTGGCCGGAAAACGGCGCCACCGCCAGCCCAACCAAACGAGCCCGCCCGCGCCGCCCGGGTCAGAGCCGCTAAACCCGCACCGCTACAATGCGCCCATACTGCTCACGCCCGCGCGGGCGGGTAGGTGAAGGCCTACGGCTAAAGTACGCCCAGGTCGCCCCGGGATATGCCTCAGTAGCCGAAGGTCAAGGTGCCAGTTTCGTCGTCGTCGGCAAAATCCCGGCGAATAGAAGTCGCAGCGCCGGCAAGATTACGCAAGCGCGCCCGCAACATCTCAATCGTGAGCCCGGCCATCGGCAAACAAATCCGCAACTGGAGGTGACCACCCGACATCACCGCATCACCATCCAAAAACTCGCCGATCCGCTCCAAAATATCGCGAGTACGTGCCTCCGTTGGCGACTCCACCAGCGATGCCGCCACATACAGTACATCCCCCAAGCCGGGAACATTCGCGTAACTCGCGATCATCTCCTGTTTATCCGACTCCGAACGCCACACCACCTCAAAACGGTAATGCACCCCATCCGGCAGCGCCTGGGCATGGTAATCAGCCACCAGCACCTCATACAGGCCCGCCGCCGTTGTCACATCACGAGAATCGGACGCTCCGCGCCCCGACTTCTTAGACATCAGCTTCCCCCTCCCGGGTAGCATCCGAAAGCGCATCCGCGCCGGCCGGAGATGCCGCATCAGCGCCGCCCGCATGAGAGGCATCCGCGCCGCTCATCGCCCGGGCCTGCGCCGCCACCAAAGCCGCGCAAGCGGCCAACTGCTCAGCCGGAACCGGCAGCGCCACCGCGTAATGAATATGCGCCCGCCCGCCCAGCAGGCGAATCCCACCAATCGGCAGCGCATCCGCGGCGCGCAGAACCGCGATCAGATCCGGGCCGGTCGGGTCAATACCGAAATGCTCCAGCACCGCCGCCGCATTGCGGGAAAGCACCGAGTCAGATTGCGCATCAGATTGTGCATCGGATTGCGTAGTGGGTTGCGCGCCGGTTTTGGCGGCGGGCTGCGTGCCTGCTTGCGTGCCTGGCTCAGATGCTGCGTGCGTGCTGGACGCCGCGGATGCGGCGGCGCCGTCGTACTTACGCAGCTCCGCGCCGGTGAGCACCGGTGCCGCAAGATGAACGACGGCGCGGCTATC
Organism: Actinotignum urematis; assembly: GCF_051264595.1. Classification (NCBI taxonomy): domain Bacteria; kingdom Bacillati; phylum Actinomycetota; class Actinomycetes; order Actinomycetales; family Actinomycetaceae; genus Actinotignum; species Actinotignum urematis. The sequence continues at coordinate 106,524 of NZ_JBOZBG010000004.1, forward strand.
GCGCCGGGTGGACTGCCCGGGCCAGGCGGTAACCGGCACCCCGTGAGTGACAAATCGTAAAGCCGGAGTCTCATCCGCCCGCGCGCCCGCATAAGTATCGCGCAGGGCCGCGGCGGCATCCTCCCATGTTGTGAACTGTGATACCACCTCACCAGTATTCCACGTTGGCGGCAGAATGCGGCACAGGCCGGGCGCGCCGCGTACAATAGAGATCATCCCGTCCACGCTTGTCCGCGGACGGCCCCCTGAGCATCCTCGTGATTTTTCCGCGGCCCTCGAGTAGCAAAGGACGGTACCAGCAGCCATGGCGCATGGAGCACATCTGGCCCCCGAGAGTGACAACCAGGCGGACGCTGCTGCCCTGGATCGGGCCCTGCTTGCTATGGTCGCCGAAGCTGCGCGCCTGACTGCCCCGCGCATGTGGATCAATCGCCTCCGTTTTTCTTCGCGCCGGGCCGCGGTGGCCGCCCGCACCCGCCTGCAACGCAACGGCTGGGTTCAGCAATCGCAACTTTCCCAATTCGGGCGGTCCAAAGATTCCTGGATGCTCACCCTGTGGTCCGCTACCTCCGTGGATAACGGGGTCATCGCCGATTCGCGTTCCTACCTGGAGCTTATTGCCGCCGCCACCAACGGGCGTTACCTGGGTTGGGAAGCTTCGCTGCTGCCGGCTCTGCGCGAATGCGATAATCCCGATTATTACCCGGAAGGGAGCATCGGCTGGCTCGCCCCCGGGGATGAGAATTATTTACACGAAGCGCGCGAAGAAGCGAAGAAATTGGTGCCGCGCGGGCGGGAACTGCCCCAGAACCTGCACGATATTTGTGCTTTGCTGCCCGAATTGCGCGGCCAGCGCTCCCGGCAGGCCCTCGCCTCCGGGCTCGGGGTGCTCATCGGGGACCGGCTGGTAGCCCACGCGCCCCTCGCCTGGGTGGCCTACCGCCAGCGCGGCGGTTTCTACCCTTGCCTGCTGGGCCTGGAACGCGATACCGCCTACTTCCCCGAATCCATCGTTGCCGAAGCTTATGACGCCGAAGCGGATCTGTGGGAGCGGCTCCAAGAAGCCGTGCTAGAACTGCCCGCGGCCGAGCAGTAGTGAACACCGCGCCGCGCCCTCGATTTGGCTGGCGATCCACCCGGGCCGCTGCCCGCTAATTTCAAAAGCGTGGCTGAAATAAAGATCCGTGCCGTGCACCACCACTCCGCCGAGGGGTAGAGCCGCGGCCTGGCGGGCTGCCTCCCGCACCGCATCCGCGTTAGCATCACCCAGGCGCAAGGTCACGGCCGCGCTATCCGCCCCGCTCACCAGGGTATTGCGCAGCATCACCACCGGAACTTCAGAGCCATCCACCCGGAGGGTAGCCCCGAAACCGTATTCGGCCTGAGCCGCATCGCGCTGCCCGAGCAGCGGAGCGAGCGCGGAAACCAAACCGTTCCAGCGATACACCCCGGCCGTGCCCAGCAGCTCATCAAAACGGGCATCCACCCCGGTCGGATCCGTGAACTGATCGGCATCCCCGGGCGCATTGCCCACAAAAGGATTCATTTCTGGGCGAGCGGAAAACGTATCCTCCAGAATATCGCCGGCGCCGGCCACCGCCTCCGGCCCGAAAAGATCATCTTTCGTGGGGGGAACGTTATCGAGACCGCGCACGAATACCGCGGTGGCGTCAATAGCGGCGACGACGAGGAACTTCACCATGCTGGTGAGCCGCGAGAAAGGTAATCCGGCCATGCGCAGCGCCAGGTGCAGGACCACATCCTCTCCGACAATACGCACATCGCCCAGAGAAAAAGTCTCAAAAACCCAGCCGGCCAGGCCGGTTACATCGATGAGATCCGCCCGCCCCACCGAGCAGCGCAGATTGAGATAGGAACGCCCCTCCCCATCGCGCGCCGGGGAAAGTTCCACAGTTTTCAGGTTGTGCCCGATAGCCACGGCCAGGCGCAGCCCCTCCGTGGATGCCACCGGGCGCATTCCCGCCCGGCACGCGGTCACCACGCGTTCCCAGGTATTAATGATGTAGCCCGGTTCGCCGGGTTCGGCTTCCGGAATATCGCCGAGGGAAGCGGCGATGGTGTCAATTTCCCGACCGATAGCGTCCATCTCATCCATGGGGGAAGTCTACCCGGGGCCTCCGACAGCAAAATGCGGTGTTCACGCTCGGCTCTGTAATGTTCACGCAGGGCTCTGTAATGTTCGCGTACGGCTCTGCGGTGTTCACGCAGGGCGGCGCGGTGGGCGATGTCATATTAAGTAAAAAATGTGGCGAATACTCGGGGAGAAAGTCCCAGTTGCGGGATAAAACCCTCGCGCGCGGTGGTGATATCGCGTAGGATTAGGCTCCGTCACCAAAAAGTAAGGGTACCCTTACTTACGAGCGTTGGGCTTCCTCACAGGGTGCATCCGATCAGGGCACCAACGCCCAGTATAGCCAGAAAGGGGATGGTGATGGGAATCGGATATCAACGAGGTGCGGTCCGGGCCGGCCTGGCCGCGCTGCTGGCGAGCATGCTTGCCCTGCTGGGGGCCTGCGGAGCTGCGTCGTCGCCGGAAAAAAGCGCGGGAAGCGAGAAACCGCAAGTGCTCACCACCTTCACGGTGCTGGCCGATATGGCGAGCAATATTGCCGGCGAGCATATGGAGGTCGCCTCGATCACCAACCCGGGCGAAGAAATTCACGATTATCAGCCCTCGCCCGGCGATATTAAACGCGCGGAAGGCGCGGATATTATTCTGTACAACGGCCTGGGCCTGGAGCGTTGGTTCGAAAAATTCGTGGAGAATTCCACCGCGGAACGCATTAACCTTTCCGACGGAATCGAACCTGTGGCCATCGCGGAAGGCGATTACCAGGGCAAACCGAATCCGCACGCGTGGATGAGCCCGAAGAACGGCAAATTGTACGTGGATAATATGGTCGCCGCTTTCGCGAAAGTAGATCCCGCCCACGCTGAGGATTACCGCACCAACGGAGAAAACTACAAGAAACAACTGGATGCCATCGCCAGCGATATGGACGCGGCCCTGGCCACCATCCCCGAATCCCAGCGCGCGCTGGTGAGCTGCGAAGGCGCATTCTCCTACCTCACGCGCGATCACGGCCTGCAAGAAAAGTACCTGTGGGCGGTCAATGCCGAAGGCGCGCAAACCCCCAAGGCGAAGGCCGACCTCGAGAATTTCGTGCGCACCTCCGGGGTGCGGGCGCTGTTCTGCGAATCCACCGTGGACGACAAAATGGCGTCCGTTGCCGAAGACACCGGTGTTCCGGTGGCCGGCTTACTGTACGTCGACTCGCTTTCCGAGGCGGACGGCCCCGTGCCCACCTACCTCGATTTGCTTCGGTACGACGCCGATCTCATTACCCGCGGGCTGACCGGCAAGGCCAGCGAATCCGCGAGCGAAGCCACGAAACCCGCCGGCAAGTAAACGCCGCTCGCACGTACGCACAATCGCAGAAAGGCGGAGAAACGGTGGCAACACCAGCAGAAACTCCGAAATACGCTCTTGAGGTGAACGGTGTTCACGCGCGCTACGGCTCGGTGCAGGCCCTCACCTCGGTGAGCTTCGGGCTGACCCCGGGGGTTATTTGCGCCCTCGTGGGGCAAAACGGCTCGGGTAAATCAACGCTCATGAAATCAATTATGGGATCGGTGCGCCACGGCGGGGATATTACGATCCTCGGCCAGAGCGGCGCGCGAGCCCGCAAAGCCGGTCTGGTCGGCTACGTCCCCCAAAACGAAGGCGTGGACTGGGCTTTTCCGGTTAGCGTGCAGGAAGTGGTGACCATGGGCCGCTACGGCTTCATGGGTCCCACCCGCCGCGCTCGCGCCGAGGACCGCGAGGCGGTGCGCCACGCCCTCGATATGGTGGAAATGACTCCCTACGCGGAGCGCCAGATCGGCTCGCTCTCCGGCGGGCAGCGCAAACGCGTGTTTATTGCACGCGCCATCGCGCAGGGCGCCCAGCTCATGCTCCTGGACGAACCCTTCGCCGGGGTGGATAAACCCTCGGAAACCATGATTATTGCGCTGCTCCAGAAACTGGCGGCCTCCGGGGTAACCATCCTGGTCGCCACCCACGATCTGGCCGGCCTGCCCCAGCTGTGCTCCGAAGTGCTCCTCCTCAACCGCCGCGTCATTTTCCACGGCCCGGTGGCCGAGGCCATGAAGCCCGAGCACCTCATGCAGGCCTTCGGCGTCGTCCCCGATCACGGCGAACCGGATCCGGCCGCGGATCCGGCAACCGCTTCGGGCGCAGACCCGGCCACGGATCCGGCCACAGACCCGACCACGCAGCTGCGCAAGGCAAAGGAGAATCGCTAGTGTGGTACGAACTTTTCGTTGAAATGTGGACGCACCCCTTTATGGTGCGCGGGGCCACGGTCACCCTCACCGCGGCAATTGTATGCGCGGTCATTAGCTGCTGGCTGGTGCTCATCGGGTGGTCGCTTATGGGCGACGCCCTCTCGCACGCGATTCTGCCCGGCGTGGTCATCGCTTATGTACTGGGAATGCCCTTCTCCCTGGGCGCGGTCATCGCCGCCCTCATCGCAGTGGCACTGATTTTCCTACTGCGCTCCACCTCGCGAGTCAAAGAAGACGCCTCCATGGGAGCAGTGTTTACTTTATTCTTCGCGATCGGTTTGATCCTCATCAAACTCAATCCCTCCAATGTAGACCTCAACCACGTGATCTTCGGCGACCTGCTGGGCGTCACGCGCGCGGACATGATCCAGGTGGTGATTCTGGCCCCGCTCGCGCTCGCGATTTTGCTCTTCAAGCGCCGCGACCTGACCGCCTACGCTTTCGACCCCACCCACCTGCAAGCCATCGGCATCCGCGCCCGCAGCCTCGGCGCGATTTTGCTGTTCTGCCTGGCGCTCACGGTGGTCACGGCCATGCAGGCGGTGGGCGCGATCCTCATTATCGCGTTGGTGATCGTGCCGGGCGCCACGGCGTACCTGGTCACCAACCGCTTCCGCGTCATGCTGATTTTCGCGCCGGTTTTCGCTGCCGTGTGCGCGCTGGTGGGCCTGTACGTGTCCTACTGGCTCGACCTGCCCTCCGGCGCCGCGGTGGTCACGGCCCAGGGCATTATGTTCCTGGTGGTCTGGTTGATTTCCCCGCACGGATTGCGCGGCAAACTCGAGGGCGCGCGCACCCGCGCCGCGGTTTCTGCATAGCACGACGGCGCAGCTAGCTGGCAGCGGGCTTGCCTGCCAAGGGATGTTGCCTGGTCAAAAGTGTTGCTCAACAGGTGTGGCCCGGAACCTTCGCGGTTCCGGGCCACACCTGTTTGTAGCTGGCTATGCGCTGCTTAGCTGGGCGCTGTGCCGCGCCTGGATGGGCGTTACTTAGCTATGCCGGCGCCGTACCAGCAGACCGGTTCCCGCCAGGGCGAGAGCGCCAGCCAGCAGCCAGACACTCTCCGCGCCGGTAGCGGGCAGCTTCTTCTTGACGACGCGGGCGGGCTTGCTCGGCGCCGTCGGTTCGGCCGGTGCGGTGCTCGGGGCCGCAGGTGCGGCTGTCGGCGCAACGGTCGGTTCGGTGGTCGGAGCAGCTGTGGGCGCGGTCGGTGTAACGCTCGGTTCCGTGGGCGCTACCGTTGGGGCAGCAGTCGGATCAACAGTCGGGTCTGCCGTCGGCTCGGTGGTCGGTTCCACCGTTGGATCAACAGTCGGTTCAACCGTGGGCTCCGGCGGGATCGGAGTTCCCGGGGTGAGCGTCGCAGCCTTCTGGGTGAAGCTCACCTGCGCGTTGAGAACAGTGCTGCTCCCATCGGCAAAAGTCACCTTGATCGGCAGCTCGTGAGTTCCGGTGGCAGCGTCCTTCCCCATCGTCACGGTGAGTGCGCCGTCGTTCGGATTAACCACAACATCCCAGCCCTTCGGCAGGGTCGCGCCGTCATTGAGCGCGTAAGCACCGTTCACGCTGAGCGCGGGCGTGACCGCAGCGCCGTTCGCATCCGTGAAACTCGGGGCGGGCACGTTCACGGTGACCGGATCCAGATTCTCGCGCGCGGCGGAGGCCGGCTGGTAAGCAGCGTTCACCGCGGTGACGGTGACCTGCGCCGTTGTGGACACAATATCTTCCACCCAGGTACCCGCGGCGTCCTGCGTTTTCACGGCGCGCTTGTAGGTGACCGGGTAAACGCCGGGCGTGGCGGTATCCACCTGGGACGCGTCGATAATCACGCGGGTGGGAATGCCGGTACCATCCGGGGCATCGTAATTCGCGGTGGAATAGGTGATGACCTGCTTCGCATCGGTGAGCGCCTGCGGATCGCGGTCGCTCGTGAGGGTGGCCAGGTCGAGGTTGCCCGCCTGCGCTGCCTGCTCCGCGAGGCCGCGGATCGTGCTCAGCTGAGCGCGGGAATTGTAAGCACTGTGTTGCGGAATCGTGATATCGCTGGCCTCAATAACCTTGACCAGGCGCACATGTGCGTTGGAGAGCTCCGCGGCGAGCGGGGCATAAGCGCCTTCGTTCATCGCGATGGGATTGCCCTGGGCATCCACGAAACTGGGCTGCTGGGCGGACATCCCGTAGGTGTAGACCGGCATGATCTGGTCAGCGGTTGCCCCAACCGAGTAACCCTTATCGCGGATCGCATCCCGAATCGGCATGAGGTCAATCTGGTAGGAATTCACCGTGGCCGTTGAAATCTTCGAGATCATGCTCTCGTAGCCCTCGCATTGCGAGCGTAGCCCATTGGCGTAGGTGGCCTGGTACTGCAGGTTGAAACCGTCAGCGAAGGGCACCTTCTTCTCGGCATTCACATCCCGGTGCTTCACCGCGGGCATGGCCTGCTGCACGGCGAGGGGAACCTGGGTGAAGGGGCCGGAGAGGTCGCTGTAATTAGCGGCATCGGATTTTTCTACCGCCACGAACTTACCGGTGGTGCCGTGCTGGCTGGCAGCAGCGCCGTTATCGGGCTGCGTGAGCGGAGTGAAACCGCGGAAGCGGATAATCCGCTTATACCCTTCGGCCTTCTTCGACATAGCTTCGCCATAGTCGGTTCCAGCCAGAACCAGCTTGTAGTTCTGCAGTGAAGCAACTGGTGTCAAGCCGGTAAACGTAGCCGGGTCTTGATTAAACTTGAGCGGAACGTCCACCGTGATCACATCATCCGGGCCGGTAGAAGCCGGGAGGATGCCACGGATCCACACCGTTGCCACGTTGCCCCAATCCGCATCGGTCATCATATCGAGGGTCTTTTGGGTGCCGTCCTTGAGGATGAGCCAGATGGTGACTTTGGAGGATACGCCGGAGGTGGTGATGAATTCTTTGAGCTTGGGGCCGTCGACGACGAAACCCGACGGTTCGGATTGACTGCCAGTGGTATCGTACTCGGCATCGCCATCGCGCAACCCGACCTGGTAGTTGAATCCGTAGAGGGGAGAAGCGGTATTGTTACGCACTTGGATTCGTGCGGTGAGCTGGGTTGTTTGCGTGAGGTCAATGAGATTGTTCCGCATGCACTTTAAACGCTTGAGCGGATCCACGCGAGGGTCAACAGGCATCGGGAAATTATTCGAAACCGAGCCGTCGGCGGCGCGCAGTTGCATGCCTACGCTGAATTTTGCGTCTTTACCGTTCTTATCTTGCGGGGTGATGAGGCTGCCATCACCGACTGCCAGGCCCGAAACGATGGCCGGGCTGGGGTTATCCGCTGTGGGAACGTCCGCCACGGCGAGTGGGGCTACGATTCCGCATCCCAGGACCGTGAGGGCGGATAGTGTTCCGACAGCGAGCTTGCGCATCTTTGCCATGATGTCCTATCCAGAGTTGTGGTTACTTATGCTTCTAACCCTAAATGAAATTTAGTGTTAGCTAAAGCGATCTTGATAGGACAATGTTCAAGTGGTGCGAGTTGGGTGGATGGTTGGCGCGGGGAGGGGCTGGGTAGGGCTGGGTGTGAATCGGCGGTGCTGTGCGAAAAGGAGGCGTGAGGCGGGTGTGCGTCGTCGTAAAAAGGTATAAACTCAAATTATTGAGGTGACAAACTTCGCGCAAGGGTGCGGGGAAAGGGGTCTCCTCGGGTATCGCGGTAGTCGCGAGAAGGGTGCACGGTCATGGGCGTTATTCGGGGCGTGACGGAAGAAGATATTCTCGCGTTTCTTCGCGAGCACGGCATTGAGGCGGGCGCGAACTACCTGGTGGTGCGCAAGTATAGAAGTTTCTTGGGCAGAATTGGCAAGCTCCTGGTGTCGAACCTGTGGAATGCAATCGACGCGGCGGTGATCCGGGTGCTGGTGGTGACCGATGCCGAGTTTATTGTGATCAATCCGGAGGGGAAGTCGGGGCTGTCGAATATTTCGCGGGCGGACGGCGAGCGTTTCCGGCGGTACCCGTGGGAGAGCGTGATCGATTTTCATGTGGAGCGCAAAGCCACTACCGCGCTTATTAGCTGGACCGCGGAGGGTAAGGCGCAGACCTGGGAAGCGGATATTAACCATCCGGGAGTTTTCAGTTTCAACCCGGTCAATTTGCCGGCGTTCCTGAAGCATTCACGTTAGGTTGGTTTTGCGGCCGGGCTTGGGGCTTCGGGCTTGAGCGCGGAAAAAGAAATTGCTCCCCACCGGGATTTGGGTCACCGAGGAGGAGCTTCGCGCGCTCGAAGGGATTCGAACCCCCGACCTTCTGATCCGTAGTCAGATGCTCTATCCACTGAGCTACGAGCGCACAGTCACGAGGTGGCTACCACAAGCTCCTCAATAAAAAATTGAGGAGGCGAGCGATTAACCCGCCTCGTTTTGCGACAGATAAGAGTTTACCGCGTTCCCCGGCGAGAGCAAAATCTACAGGCCAGGTGCGTTATGTTTCACATCTGGCCTGGCTGGGTTGCGGTCAGTGCTGGGTAGTGGCGGCGGGTACGCTGCCTGGCTGCGCAAGCGTATTCAACGAGACATGGCCGGAAAGCTCTCGCGATCTTGCGCGGTCAATGCTACTGTATGTACAAAGTAATGTTGATTGCGCGTAGTGGGGTGGTTGTGGTGGCAAATGTATCTTTCCGGACGGATGATGAAACGAAGGCTCAGGCTGCGGAGTTATTCCGTGATCTCGGGTTGGATATGAGTACTGCCATCAATATGTTTTTGCGGCAGTCGATTGCCAGCAACGGCATTCCGTTCACGCCGCATCGCGGGAACTCGGCCAGTGCCGTGGCGAGAGCTGAAGTTGAGTCCCGCACCGGCGCGTCGTTTAGTAGCGTCGCTGAGCTGATGGCGGATCTCAATGAGGCTGACTAGCGTCTTCCGTACGAATCAGTTCAAGCGCGATGCCAAGGCGCTGTTCAAGAAACATTACGACGCCGCAAAGCTGGCGAAGGCTATCGAAGCGTTGATGAGGCAAGATCGCGATGAGCTGCGCACGCGGTATCGTGACCATGCACTGCAGGGAGGTTGGAAAGGCTGAAGTGTGTGCATCTCCCATTGCTTTTCGGCAGCTGTCCAAGTAGATTGACTAGTGATAGACCCCCGGTCAGGCCTCTAGCTTTTAGCAATGCACAAATGACCGGGGCCTTTCTCTACAGGCAGGTTAAAGGCGCCTCGGAGAGTGGTGGAAACAAGACTTGGTGCGAATTGGATGTGTTCTCGCCGGAGAAGCCGGGGTTCGGCCCGCTAATTCACGTATTCCCCTCGAAATGAATCGCTGAAACCCTATCATTAGGCCGCAAAACGGCGTAGTGCTCCCTGGCGGGTCATGCCGAGCGTGTCACCAATGGCTTGCCAAGTGCGCCCATTTTTTCGGGCATGTGTGACTGCCTCATCAAGTGCGCGTTGTGCGATTTTGATCCGAATTTGTGCGGCAGCTATTTTTACTAGCTCTGGATCCGTGATAAGCCGTTCGGGATCAATGTCGGCGTCGCTTTCAATTTCGGCAAGTAGTTCGTCGTCCGTCCTCATTGTTATAAGCCTTTCCGATCAAGAAACTTTCTCCGAGCCTTCATCGCGTGAAAAATGTCCCCGTTGTCGTTTACTGCGACTTCAAGGAGTGTTCCGTCCCGACCGCCGCCGATGAATATGTCGTATCCATCACCTTCGTAAATGTACAGAGGGTTACGTATGGCATGTTCCATATCGTCGGGGGAAATGCCATGCCTGTAAGCGCTCTGCTTGATATGCACAGCTCAATTCTAAGAACTGATCAAAAAGCATGTCAACAATTCGTACCAAGGTGGCACTTGAAATATTTGCCTTACATTGGGTTCCAATTTAGTATCGGATTGGGGACATTCCGTCCGCGGAGAGTAAGGGATTCGAACCCTTGGTGCGGGGTCGCCGCACAACGGTTTTCAAGACCGTCTCATTCGGCCGCTCTGACAACTCTCCAAGCAGCGCCGCCCACGCAGGCTGCAAAAGGATAGTTTAGCGTAGTTTCGCGCGCTGCCACACCCGCCTGGAGTCTACATCGGAATGCGACAGCGCTGCGGTGCTATCTATAGCGCCGCCACCTACACCGCCGGTGCCGCCACCTTGAGCTCCGGCCCGAACGTGCCCGCGGTCCCAAAGTGCCCGACTAGTCCAAACTCACCCACCGGCGTGAACTCCGGCAGCAGGATGCGCTCCATGAGGTGCGCATCCATATCCGCCGAGTGGTTACCGGAATGGGTCATGCCGGTGTCCTCGAATCCTTGGCGAGCGTAGAAGCCTCGCAGCGGGCCCACGCAGTCCAGGCGCACCCGGTCGTAGTCGTAGGTGACGGCCAGCTGGGCCATTGCGGCCAGGATGGCCCTCCCGGCGCCCTTCGCCGCAGCGGCCGGATTGGCCATGAGGGTGTGCAGGTAGAGGGCGGGCATATCGTCGAACCAGATGAGCGGGTCGGAATGCAGGGCCCGCACGGCGGCGGTGATGGTGCCATCGGCCGCGCGCAAAGCCCAGAATTCGCCGGCGTCTACCTGCTCGGCGATTTTCCACACCGGCAGCGAGCCGAGAGGCCATTGGCTGTTGCCGGCGGCAGCCATAGTTTCTTCAATGGTGCGGCGGATGGTGGCGAGGGTGGGGATGTCCTCACGCGTGCACCGGGTTAGGCGAGTCAGTTGAGTGGTCATGAGAGTCGTCGTCCTCCGCAACTCGGTCCCACAGGGGAAATTCGGTCAGGAATTAGCCAGCGCTTGGTATGTATCAGGCAAACATGCGCTGCTGTTAGGTTGGGTTGGGGGTGGCGTCGTCGTACTGGACGAAACACCGGGGGTGTCACGCGGTCATGGGCCGCTGAACCTCAGCGTAAAACAAGAAAAGTCTTCAGTGCAAGCTCTAGTAACGGTCAAGAATCTGTATCGTTGCTGTACGCGAACAGCTCGAAACGCGGGTGGTACCTCCCGGCCTCGCTTGCTGCACACAGGATTTTACACAGCGCGGCGGCCCTGTCAAAACGTGGTGTGCACCACCGGCACCTGCCTCCGTTTCAAGAAGGGCGACGACGCCGCGCCTCCCGCCCACCAGCCCCGTTATTCCGCGGAAAAGTCCGTGGCAGCAGCCCGGCGCCGGGCCCGCGGCATTAAGTCTGACAACCACATAGGATGGTGCCATGACTTCTCTACATAAGGACCCGCACAATGATCGTGCGCAGGCCACCGCGCCCAGCGCTGGCGCCGCGGCTGGCCGTTCGGCCCGCGCGCTCGTCACCCGTACCACCGACCGTGATTTCCGCATCCCGGCCGTGCTGCATCGGGATAACCAGCTGACCGTTTTCTTCGACGAACGCCCGCATCCGAGCGGGGATTTTGACTGGGAAAACCTGGGCGGGGCGATGGCCGCCGACCTGCCCAATCCCAACCGGATTTGCTATATCACCGCTGAGCTGCCCGCCGATGCGGGGGCGAATGCCGCGGACTCGGAAGCGCCTGCCGCGGGCACCCCGCTGCGCGCGCAAGACCTCGACTTTTCCGCGCCGCGCCCGGTTCCGGGAACGCCCGCGGTGTGCGGGGATCCCTGCGTGGCCGGTGCGCCGGTGCGCAGTGCTACGGGCGCGGATGCCGCAGCGCCAACCGCCGCCGGGAGCGATGCCGGGAACTCTGATGGGAACGACGCCGGCATTACCCTGGCCTATGCCGCCTCCGAGGAAATTGGCTACTTCGGCTCGCGCTTTGACGGGCCGCGCCTGGAAGCTTGGATTGCCTGGGGGACCAGCCTCGACTCCCTGACCCATACCCGGGTGGACGACGAGCTCTATAGCGAGCTGCGCTGCGATGGCCTCTTCGCCACCTCCGGCTCCACCCCGCTGCTGGGCGATACCGCGCTCCTGCCGTATGTCACGAACCGCGGCGGGGAAGCCGTGATCTACGTGGTGCACGTGCGCGCGGGCCGGATTGTGGCGATTTCCGAACCGATCCGCCCGGTCGGCACCCCCGGCCTGGACGAAACTACCCTCGAGGTGAGCGGCAGTGAGGTCATCGCGAATATCCGCCTCCAGGGCCGCGGTGGGCGCGTGGTGGCGCGCTCGAGCGACGGCCTGAGCTGGTCCGCGCCGCAGCCCCTCAGCCTCCCCGATCCGGGATGCAATGCCAAGCTCATCACCTGCGGAGATGGCACCGTCCTCATCCACCCGCATTCGGATACCGCCCGGGAGAACGGCGCTATTGTCGACGACGCCGGACGCCTGCTCCGCTCCCTGGGCCCGGGCGAATTCGGTTACTCCGACGCGGTGTGGCTATCGGATAGCCTCGCCGTCGTTTTTGAACGCGAGAACTCGCTCTATCTCGACCTTATCCCGGGCCGTGAACTGCGCTAACTAAGCCGGGAACGTACCCGCGCGGCACGCCACGCAACGGGGCCGGGTGAGCTGGAAATCCAGCCCACCCGGCCCCGGTTTGTATCTCGCTTCTCGCGCCGCGAGGTGCTTCTCGGCGCGAGGCGGGAAGCGCTTAGCGCCGCACGCCAGGCGTGTCGATGCCGTCGCCGTCCCAGTCACCGATGATGAGCTGGTCGCCGGGCTTGCCGTAGGCGACGCTCATCACGGTATTGCCCTGCGCATCGGCGGTGTAGATGATGTTGCCGCGGCGCACCCCAACGGTGTCCACGCCGTCGCCATCCCAATCACCGACGATGACCTCATCGCCCACGCGGCCGAAGCTGAAGACAGCGTCCGCGTTTCCGGATTCCAGGGAGTTCTTCACGAAGAACTGGTTGCCGCGCACAGCCGCGAAGGTTGCGATGCCGTCGCCATCCCAATCACCGGAGATGAGGGTATCGCTAGCCTTGCCGTAAGCGATAACGCTATCGGCGTTGCCGCTGGTCAGCGAGTTCTTCACGAACACCTTATTGCCGCGGATAACCGCGAAGGTGGACTTGCCGTCGCCATTCCAGTCACCCACCGCGACCTTGTCGCCGGCCTTGCCGTAGGAGAATACGGTGTCGGCGTTGCCGCCGCCCAGGGAGTTCTTCACGAAGAACTGGTTACCGCGGCGCACGGCCACGGACTTGCGGCCATCTCCGGTCCAATCGCCCACGAGGAGTTCGTCGCCGGCGCGCCCATAGGAGAAGACGAGATCAGCAACTGTGGACGTCCACGAGTTCGAGAGGAAGTTGGAGTTTCCGTTGGATTCGGGAACCGCGGGCTCGCTGGGCTCCGGGCTGGGAGTCGGGCTCGGGTCCGGAGTACCCGGAGTCGGTTCGGGCGAGGGCGCCGGCTTATCGGGCGTCGGATCCGGCTTGGGGCTCGGATCGGGAGTACCCGGGGTGGGATCGGTACCCGGCGTCGGCTCAGGACCCGGCGTCGGCTCCTCGGTACCGGGCGTGGGGCTCGGCTCGGGGCTCGGCTCCACGCAGGTATCGGAAACCTCGGTCATCTTGTACACGGCGATTTCCGCGGCGGAGGCCAGGGAATCGGCGGTGCGCCCGTAGGTACCGGTAATGCGCAGGCGCAGGAACTTGGTGTCCTTAGTGTCCACGAAGAAGGTTGCGGGCTCCGGCGAATTCTCGAAGGTGCCTTCGGCAATCTTCACCGCGCTCTCAGCGTCCTTACCGGCCCACAGTTCGGCGGAGCGGATGCGGCCGTTATCCCCGCCGGCGCTGCGCGGATGCACATCCACTCGGCCGATATTCTCAGCCTGGGGCAGGGCCAGATCAATATCCAGCGGCAGCGTGATCGTGGAGCTCCACGGGCTATGCCAAATGGTGTTGAGATCGCCGTCGAAGAGGTTATCGGTGCCGTTATCCTCCCGGGCGGTTTCCGCCGCTACCTCGTTAGCGAGCTTCACGCCCGGCACGTAGACCGGCCGCGATTCGCATTCGCGGTTGATGAGGGTGACCTCGGCGAAGCCATTGGCCGCCACCTTGTCACCGGAAGTAATGCGGAACGGGATGGTCTGGTTACCGTCACCGGCCAGCACCTTCGCGCCGATGGTCACCGGCACCTGCACAACGCGGGTCTCCCCGGCCTTGAGGGTGCCCAGCTCCACGGCTTCGGCTTCCCAACCAGCGGGCAGCTCACCGGGGGTGGCCACCACGCCAGCAAGATCCTCGCTGCCCATATTGGTTACCGACAGCGGAATCGTGGACTTACCGCGATACACCTTGGCGTTCTCCGCGGGGACCGCGGAAACAGGCAGGGAGTTCAGCCAATCCAGGGTGAAATGCGCGTAGAGCATGTCATTGTTATCGCCCTCGTAGAAGATGCCATACCGGCCATCATCCATGGCCCACATCGTGGAGTACGACATGGCACCTTGCTTGAACTGCTTACCAACTGACCACGTGCGTCCGTCGTCGTACGAAATACGCACGAGGCCGTTCGAACGCGAGGTCGCGGACGACGAAGAATAAAGCAAAATCTTCGCCTGTGCGCTGCCTTCCGGTGCGTTCGGGAACGCGCGGATAATCGAGGCGTTATTGCGCGGGTCGGGCAGCTGCCATTCGACCTGCATCGGGGTGTAGGTCTGGCCGCCGTCCTTCGAGAAGGCGACCTTGCGGGCCATAATGCCGTCCGAGGACCGCGAGTTGAGCATGACGGTGCCGTCGGAGAGCTCCACGACCTTGTTCTCGTCCATGTTGCCGTAGACCGGCTGGCCGGGGGTCCAGGTGGCGCCGTTGTCGTCCGAGTAGACGGAGACGGCGGCGTAGCCCTTGCCGTTCGGCATGGTCATCGTGAACTGCTGGATGAGGCGGCCCTTATGCGGGCCGTACTTGAGCTGGATACCAGCGCCAGAGGCCGCGAAGCGGGAGCGGATATTTTCATCGAAGGTGATGTCCTTGGTGATGAGGCGCGGCTTCGACCAGGTCTGGCCGTTGTCATCCGAGTAGACCACCTGCGCGTGCAGGGCCCGCCGGTTATCCGGATCGGTGCCCGGCTGGGAATCCTGGAAACGCACATCGTAGGAGAACACCGAGAAGAGGAAAATACGGCCAGTTTCTTCATTCACCACGAAGGAAGGATCGGAATAACCGTACTTGTCATTGCTATGGATGGTTCCGTGACCTTCCAAGACTTCTGTGGGTACACTCCACGACTTACCGTTGTCCTTGGAAATGCGTAGGACGATGTGGTTCGGGTTGGGAGAATCCGCGCAGGAGCCCGGGCGGCCGTCGTAGGCCGCGAGGATCCAGCCGTTATTCGCCTGGGCGAGGGCCGGGATGCGGTAGCACGTGTACTTGTCGCCTGCGTGCGCCAGGCGCACGGTTTCCATGTCCTTGCGTTCGGTGGGAACGGTTGCCGGATCAGGCTGCTTACCAATCTCCTCGTTGAGAACCTGGATGGCGGGCAGTTCGGCGCGGATATTATCCTGAAGCATCTGGGTTCCATCGCGATCCTCGGTAGCGCGGAAGACCACGTAAGGGGTGAAGGTGCCCTTCTTTGCGTCTTCTGCCGTTACTTTGTAGGTAATCGAGGAGCAACCCTGGGTATCGCCAGCCCGCAGATCACCCCAACGGCAGTTGGGCCTTTCCGTGGTGAGGAACCGGGAAAGGTTGGATTTGTAGGGGAAAGCGGTGATCGTACGATCAGAAATATTCGTATAGGTAACCTTGAAGTTCAGTTCCTGGCCGATACGAACGGTGTTTCCGCCGTCATCAGTGCGTTCGAACTTCACTGTCATGTACTTCTGCGCTTCGGGAACCTCGCCTTCACGATTAACGAGTTGGGTCGACGTCGCAGCGTTGACACCCACCTTGCCCTCAGCGTTAATGACGAAGTTGACAGTAATAGGTTCCGAATTCGCAGGTGCGTAATCTGCGATGGTGACCGGAATATTGACAAGGCGGCTCTCCCCTGCGGCGAGCTTTCCGATCCGTACCGGTTCGGCAGACCATCCGCGTGGGAGCTTGCCGGGTGTGAGAACGGGATCGGGAATTTCCGCAGTGCCCTTGTTCGTCACCCGCATCTTGAGAGTTGCCTCTCCGCGGTTAACGACCGTGGGTTCCGGGGTGCTCGTGATCGGGAGCGCGTCTAGCCAGTCCAGCCCGAAGTGGGCGTAGAGCATGTCATTGTTGTCACCTTCGAAGAAGATGCCGTACTTGCCATTATCCAGCGCCCACATCGTGGAGTAGGCCATAGCACCCTTCTTGAACTGCTTGCCCACTGACCAGGTTTTTCCGTCGTCGTACGAAATACGAATGAGGCCGTTGGAGCGCGACCGAGCCGACGAGGAAGAGTAGAGCAGGATCTTCGCCTCATCGCTACCCTCTTCCGCATCAGGGAACGCGCGGATGATTGAGGCGTTATTGCGCGGGTCGGGCAGCTGCCACTCCACCTGCATAGGCGTGTAGGTTTCGCCTCCGTCATGCGAGTACGCAACCTTGCGAGCGAGCGTGCCGTCGGAGGAACGCGAGTTGAGCATGACGGTGCCGTCGGAGAGTTCCACGACCTTGTTCTCATCCATATTTCCGTAGACAGGCTCCCCGGGCTTCCAGGTGTCGCCATTGTCATCGGAGTACACGGACACGGCCGCGTAACCGCGACCCGGGACGGTCATGGTGAACTGCTGGATGAGCCGGTCCTTGTGGGGGCCGTACTTGAGCTGAATACCCGCTCCGGAAGCGGCGAAGCGGGAACTAATAGCGTCATTGAAAGTGATGTCTTTGGTGATGATGCGGGGCTCAGACCAGGTTTCTCCGTTGTTGTCGGAGTAGGACACTTGCGCATGCAGCACATTGCGCGCCTTGGGATCGGTTCCGGGCTTGGAATCCTGGAAACGCACATCGTAGGAGAACACTGAGAAGAGGAAAATGCGTCCGGTTTTCTCATTCACCACGAAGGACGGGTCAGAATAGCCATACTTATCAGGGCTATTGAGGTGGCCCTTACCCTTCAAAATCTCCTTGGGTTCAGTCCAGGACTTTCCGTTGTCCTTGGAAATACGCAGGGTGATGTGGTTGGGGTTAGGGGAGTCCATGCATGAATCGGGCCGGCCGTCGTAGGCCGCGAGGATCCAACCGTTATTCGCCTGAGCGAGAGCCGGGATGCGATAGCAGTAATTCGGCTTATCTCCCGCTCGAGCCAGAGGCACGGTTTGCATATCCTGGCGATCAGTGGGGATGGTTGCCGGGTCCGGCTCCTTCGGAGCCTGCTCGTTGATGAGGGTTACCGACTTTAGTTCTTTCCGGATTCCATCTTGGAGAACTTTCTTGCCGGCGGTATCGGCTGTAGCTTGAAAAACTACGTAAGGGGTGAAGCTGCCGGTCTTCGCAGCTTCGGCGGTCACCGTGTAGCTGATGCTGGTGCAGCCTTGGGTTTGACCGGGGCGCAGGTTTCCCCAACGGCAGTTCGGTCGTCCGGTAGTGAGGAAACCGGATAGATTCGAATCGTACGGGAAGGCGGTGAAGGTCTTGTCCTTAGTCAGATTTGTGTAGGTCACCGCAAAGGTCATCTTTTGGCCGATGCGGAGCTCGTCCCCGTTGTTGTCAGTGCGCTCAAATGTAACCGACATGAGTTCGGGCGCAGAAGTTTCTGAAGCGCTCGGTTTTTCCGCCCCCGAAGCTTCGGTGCTCTCGGCGGATCTATCAGTAGTTTCGGCGGCTCTATTAGTAGGTTCAGTTGAGCTTTCGCTGTTTTCTGGCGCGCTCTCCGCGGCGAGAGCGCTTGACGTGCCTGATTCTAATTCGTCAGCAGTGAGGGCCGGCTGCGCAGTCTCGAGGACTTCCGCTGCCTGAGGTTCGGGCTGCGGGGGCGTTTCCCCCGGGCTGGCCCACGCTGTCAACGGCGTGACCGTGAGAGCAACCGTGGCCGACAGTGCCACGAATGCACTCCACCCACGCCGGGCGCGAGGAGTTGACATTGTGCTGTTACCTTTCTGGCAGACATCATCGTCTCGTCTGACGCTATTGTCAGACAACAACGAAAATAGCACAGCAACTCCGCGCTTGGAAAGTTATTGTCAGACAATAATGTCCAGTGGAACACCGTGCTGGTCACATAAAGCATCGTTTCGGTGCGAGTAGCGGCCGCGGTGGGTCCATTTCTCCGCACTTCGGTACGACGGCGCAGCTCAGTCGGCACGTACTTCCGCGATGAAGTTCAATGCCCCGGTAAGAATACCTGGCATGGCCAGATAGCGCTCCGCCGGGGCTCCGCTACAAGCCTATCGGGATGGGAATGCCGACACAATGATTCTGGATCACGCCATAATTCGTAGTTGGGAGCTGAGGGATAAAAGGGTGCGTGGGCAGAGGGTACTCGGGTTACTGGCCGTAAACAGAGATCCAGCCCACTCCCGACCGAAGTCGAGGCGGGCTGAACGATTATGTATATTCTAGCCAACTATGGGATCCATGGACAAGATGCGCTCCCGCCTCACAACACCCCGGAAACCCGCGAGGTTGGATCCGCAATATCGGCAAAGGAGGCGGCCCGCTGCGCCCGCGCGGCAATATCCGCGGCGCGCTCGGCTCGTTCGGCCCGCTCAGCCTCGCGCTGCTGGGCAGCGGCCTGAGCGGGCAGCGCCTCCGGCGGCGCTTCCGGATCCCCACAATCTCCGAGCGCACTTTCCGCACTTTCCGCACTTTCCGCACTTCCCGCGCCGTTCCCCCCGGAACCCCCGGAATTCGCCCGCTGCTGGGCGGCCTCGTGGCGGTCAATAATCATATTGAGGGGCCGGTAGTGGTCAATGACCGCCCCGCGATACGCGAAAATATCACCATCTTCGGCGGCTTGAATAATACGTTTATGCGCCTGAGCGGTTTCTAGGAGAAGTTCATCGACGTCGTCGTTTAAATCGCGCAGCGCAATAGAGTGCACCACCCACAGTGCCGTGACCATCTCCAACGCGACCTCGTTATCGAGCGCGGACGTCATCGCAATATGGAATTCAATATCTTCGTGCTGGAAGTTTTCCCCGCGCAGCGCTTTTTCGGTCATCCGCGCCACGATGTCGTGCAGATTATCGTGATGGGTGCCCGACAGCGCCCGCACCACGCCTTCCGCCATCCCCAAGTCCAGGTATTCGCGCAGCTGAGCCACGCTCTCCACCGCGCCCGTGCCCGCACCGGCCCGCGCGGAGGAGCGCAGCAGCAAGGATTCGACCAGCGGGGAGAGGGACATATTCGCCACCTGGGTGCCCTTCCCGCGCTGCGAGGTGACAATATCCAGCGCGGCCAGCTTGGACAGCGCCTCGCGCACCGAGGAGCGCGAGACCCCCAGCTCGCGGCACAGCTCCGCTTCGGTGGGGAGCTTCGCGCCGGGTTGTAGGCGTTCTTCAATAATTCGCTGTTTCAAAGCGTCCATGACCAAATCGGCGCGATCCGAGCCGGAACGGGGGTGGCCGCCGGTGACCCGCATAGCGCCCTGCGTGGCATGTGACTGCGCGTCGTCGGGCATCATGACACCTAAGGTATCGGAAAACGGATGTTTTCAAAAGATGTGCGCAGGAATATTGAATAGGGTCACGTTACGCGTGGTATCGCGCAGGAACGACGACGCCGCACAGCTGCTCACGCACCCATATCTCAGGTTCATCACAAATTGGTCACAGTTTGCTCACAAGCCAGATATCGGGCTTGCACAAAGTTGTCAGACAATCTAGAGTCATAGCTACGCGACGCTAAAGATGGTTGTCGCACGCGAAAAAATAGCGGAAATTCGGCAGTGAATTTCCGGAAGAACTCAAAGGAGAGGACACTTCAATGACACGCATGAAGTGGGGCGCCAAGGCCACGGCCGTGCTGGCCGCTGGTGTGCTGGCGCTGTCCGGCTGCGGTGGCGGTGGATCTGACACCGGCAAGAGCGGTGGAGATGCACCCGAGAAGGCCGCAGTTCCCTCGGGACAGCCGGCAAAGGGTGGCACCATTCGCGCGGCGGCCGCCTACGAATCCAATAACTACCATCCCTCGTCCACCTCGTCCGCGCTGGCAACCGGCGCGAATATGCACGTGGTGGAGGGCCTGTACGAACTGGATTACCACGATTACAAGCCCTACCGCGCCCTGGCGAAGGAAGATGCTCCCACCAAGGTGACCGATACCCAGTACGAAGTTTCGCTGCGTGATGGCGCGAAGTTCTCGGACGGCACCCCGGTGACCACGGACGATGTGGTCAAGTCCTTCGAGCGGTCCACCGCTGAAGGAAATATCTACCTGCCGATGCTGAGCTTCATCGACAACGTGCAGAAGAAGGATGACACGACCGTCACCATCAACCTCAAGCATCCCTTCTCGCTGGTCAAGGAGCGCCTGGCCCTCGTCAAGATCGTTCCCGCCTCGATGAGCGATGATGATCTGACCGCCAAGCCCGTGGGTACCGGCCCGTGGAAGTACGACGAGATCACCAGCGCCCACATCAAGTTCTCCCCGAATGAGAACTACAACGGCCAGTTCCCGGCCACCGCGGAAGCGATGCAGTGGGAGATCCTCAAGGACGACACCGCTCGTACCACCGCTTTCCAGCAGGGCACCGTCGATGTTATCGAAGCTGCCCCGGCCGATGCCGAAGCTCTGATCAAGGGCGCCGGCGGCGTGATCGACGCGGTTCAGGGCTTCAACCTGCCCTTCCTGCTCTTCAACACCAAGAAGGCTCCGCTCGATAACAACAAGGTGCGCCAGGCGTTCTTCTACGCCATTGACACCGACAAGCTCATCTCCAACGCCCTCTCGGGCAACGCGAAGGCCGCCAAGTCCTTCCTCCCGGAGAGCCACCCGAACTTCCACGAAGCTTCCACGGTCTACACCTACAACCCGGAAAAGGCCAAGGAACTCCTCAAGGAAGCCGGTGTTGAGAACCTCGACATCAAGCTGCTGACCACCGATCACCCGTGGATCACCGCTCTGGCTCCCCAGATCAAGAACGACCTGGCTGCCGTCGGCATCAACGCGACCATCGAATCCCAGGCTTCCTCGGCTCTCTACGCCAATAACCTGGACGTGGACAACCCGACCTTCGATGTCACCCTGGCCCCCGGCGATCCCTCGGTCTTCGGTCAGGACCCCGACCTCCTGCTCAGCTGGTGGTACGGCGATAACACCTGGACCAAGAAGCGCACCCAGTGGGGTGGCTCCGAGAAGTTCAAGGAACTGCACCAGTACATGGATAAGGCTGTCACCCTTGAAGGCGACGCCCAGCAGCAGGAATGGAACAAGGCCTTCGATCTGGTATCCGAAGAAGTTCCGCTCTACCCGCTCTTCCACCGTCAGATGCTGACCGCGTACTACCCGGACAAGGTCACCAACTTCTCCCCGATCTCGACGACCGGCCTTGATTTCATCAACGCTGGCGCCGCGGCTGGAAAGTAAATAATCGCGTGACTCAGCGCTGACGACACGCGCGGCGCTGGTTCAAAGAACACACGGTAATGCGAGGGCCGGGGGTGGTGTAAACCCCACCCCCGGCCCGAGCTTTGCCCAAATACTCCCTCAAATAGTCAACGCGGGGCGCCGCAGCCCCGAGGAGATATTGCAGTGAACAACCTTCTCAGACTCATCGGGCGCCGCCTGTTGGTGCTTCCGATCATGGTTCTGGGCGTTGCCTTCCTCGTCTTCTTCCTGATGTCCTTCTCTAAGATCGATCCGGCCTATTCGGCCCTCGGTGAAGGGGCATCTGAAGAAGCTTTGGAAGCCTACCGTCAGGCCATGGGACTCAATGATCCCTGGCTCGCTCAGTTCTGGAACTTCCTCGTCAACTTCGTGCAGGGCGACCTGGGCACGTACGGCGCCAACCAAGCTTCGGTGGCCGAGCGCGTGGGTGAGGCCTTCCCCATCACCATGCAGTTGACCTTCCTCGGCCTTATTATCGCCGTTATTCTCGCTTTCGTCTTCGGTGTCATTGCCGCGCTCTACCGCGACAAGTGGCCCGACAAGATCATCCGCGTCTTCTCCATCGCTTTCATCGCAACGCCTTCCTTCTGGCTGGCCGTTCTTATGATCCTGGCGTTCTCCGTCAATATGCCTCTGCTTCCGGCATCCGGCGCGCTCCCGGCTTTCAGTGAAGACCCGGCCGGTTGGTTGGCGCGCATGGCGCTGCCCGCTATCGCCCTGGGTGTCCCGGTGGCCGGTTCCCTCACCCGTGTTATTCGTACCTCGATGGTGGAGGAACTCGATAAGGACTACGTGCGTACCGCTATCGGTGCGGGTATCCCCAAGCGCGTGGTGGTGTCCCGCAACGTGCTGCGCAATGCCCTGATCTCCCCGGTGACCGTGCTCGGTCTACGTATCGGCTACCTCATGGGTGGCGCTGTGGTTATTGAAGTTATCTTCAACATGCGCGGCATGGGTATGGCTATCCTCGAAGGCGTCCAGCAGAACTACCCCCTCCTGGTGCAGGGCGTGGTCCTCGTGGTGGCCTTGGCCTTCATCGTCGTCAATATTGTGGTTGACATGCTTTACGTGCTGATCAACCCGCGTATCCGGGAGGTCTAATCATGAGGCGTAAACTCACGGAAAAGATGGAACGCCCCGGTGTCCGGTTTAAGCGTTTCCGCAATATGACCCGCGGCGCCCAGCTGTGCGTCGTCGTTCTGGTGCTCATTGCCCTCGCGGCCGTTTTCGCACCCCTTATTTCTCCGCACGACCCGCAGGCAATTGAAGTTGCCCGCCAGGCACCGAATGGTGATTTCCTCTTCGGTACTGACGAAAAGGGCCGTGACATTCTCTCCCGTATGATCTACGGTGCCCGCTACTCGCTGGTTATCGGCTTCGCCGCTACCGCTTTCGCGCTCTTCTTCGGTGCGATCTTCGGTGCGCTGGCGGCGGTCTCCCGCAAGTGGATCTCCGAAGTGATCATGCGCTGCATGGACATCATCATGTCCTTCCCCGGCATCGCGCTGGCCGCGGTGTTCGTCTCGGTATTCGGCAATACCCTGCCCGTCATCATTATGGCGATCGGCTTCCTCTACATTCCGCAGATCACCCGCGTGGTGCGCGCGAATGTTATGAGCGAATACGGTGAAGATTACGTGCGCGCGGTCATCGTTTCCGGCGCGCGGGCTCCCTGGATCCTCATCAAGCACGTGGCGCGCAACTGTATCGCCCCGGTCATGGTGTTCACCACCGTGCTCGTGGCCGACGCTATTGTTTTCGAAGCCTCGCTGTCCTTCATCCAGGCCGGCATCGCCGAACCCACACCCACCTGGGGTAATATCCTCGCCGACGCTCGCGGCGGCGTGCTCCTGGGCCGGTGGTGGCAGGCGCTCTTCCCGGGCCTGGCCATTATGATCACGGTGCTCTGCCTCAACATCCTCTCCGAAGGTCTCACGGACGCCATGGTGGCGGCCCCCAAGGCCGCGGCCGTTCCCGATAACGTGGACGCGAACGCCAAGCGTGAAGAGGACCGCCTCCTCGTGGATCCGGTGGCCGCTTACGCCGCCCAGCACGATGCGCTGGTCCAGCGTCTGGAGGAACTGCGCCAAGCAGAAGAACGGCGTACCGACCGCTTCGAACCCACCTCGCAGGAGGCCCCGGTTATCGAAGTGCGCGACCTGTGCATCAAGTTCCCGCGCCACGGCGATGTCAACGTGGTGGACCACGTGTCCTTCAATGTGCGCGCCGGTGAGACGATGGGTCTCGTGGGTGAATCCGGGTGTGGTAAGTCCATTACCTCCCTGGCGATTATGGGCCTGCTCGATAAGTCCGCCGATATTAGCGGTGAGATTATGTTCAACGGGCAGAACCTCCTCGAGCTCACCCCCAAGCAGCACAACGAGCTGCGCGGGCATGAGATTGCGATGATTTACCAGGACGCCCTGTCCTCCCTCAACCCGTCCATGCTCATCAAGGCACAGATGAAGCAGCTGACCAGCCGCGGGGGCACTCGCACCGCCGAAGAGCTCCTCGAGCTGGTGGACCTGGATCCCAAGCGGACCCTGGAGTCCTACCCGCACGAACTTTCCGGTGGCCAGCGCCAGCGCGTGCTTATCGCCATGGCGCTCACCCGTGACCCGAAGCTGGTGATCGCGGACGAACCGACCACCGCGCTTGACGTGACGGTTCAGGCCCAGGTGGTGGAGCTTCTCAACCGCCTGCGCAAGGAACTCGGCTTCGCGATGGTCTTCGTGTCCCACGATCTGGCGCTCGTTGCGGAAGTGGCCCACTCGATTACCGTCATGTACGCCGGTCAGGTTGTGGAGCAGGCATCCACGAAGGAACTGCTCACCGACCCGCACCACGAATACACTCGCGGTCTGCTCGGTTCCGTGCTTTCCATCGAAGCGGGCGCCGGCCGGCTCCACCAGGTGCCCGGCACGGTTCCCTCGCCGCGCGACTTCCCGAAGGGCGATCGTTTCGCCCCGCGGTCCTCGCATCCGACGGTGGGCCTGGACACCCGCCCGATTATGAAACGTGTGGGCGAGACGTGGCACTTCTACGCCGCCCAGCCCGACGCTCCGGACCCGGCCACCACCAACCTGGTGCCCAAGGAATCGCTGCGCGCGTCCAGCGCTGCCGAGACCGCTACCGGCGCCGCAGCTCACACTGCTGGCGAAGCCGCCGATGGCGCAGCCGGCCCGGATGCCCAGAAGTGACGAAGGAGGAAAGATCATGACAACTCTGGATACCGAAGCTCGTCACGCTGCCGGTGCGTCCGTAGCGGACCGGCCTACCCTTTCCGATGTACCGATTATCGAGTTGCGCGACGTTGACGTCACCTTCCGCACCCGTACCGGTTCCATCTTCAATCCGAATAAGGTGCGCGCCGTACGCGGCGTGAACCTCTCCCTGATGCCCGGCCAGACCATCGGTCTCGTTGGCGAATCCGGTTCCGGTAAGTCGACGACGGCGAACGTGATGTGCGGACTCCAGTCCCCCACAGGCGGCAAGGTATTTTTCAAGGGTGAAGAAGTCACGAAACGTACCGCTGCCCAGCGCCGCCATATCGGCCGCGTGGTCTCGGTGGTGTTCCAGGATCCGGCCACGGCGCTCAACTCTCGTATGACCGTACGTGACCAGCTCCTCGACCCGATGACGGTCCACAAGATCGGCACTCGCGAGGAACGCTACGGCCGCGTGGAAGACCTTATCGGCATGGTGGGCTTGCCCCAATCGGCGCTTGACGCGCTGCCCGGGCAGCTCTCCGGTGGACAGCGTCAGCGCGTGGCTATTGCCCGTGCGCTGGCTGTGGGCCCGGACGCGATCATCGCGGACGAACCCACCTCAGCCTTGGACGTGTCCGTGCGCGCCCAGATCCTCAACCTGCTCACCGATCTCAAGCGGGATCTGGGGCTGGCGATGGTTTTCATCACCCACGATATTCAGACGGTGCGTTACGTATCGGACAAGATCGCGGTGATGAATCACGGAGAGATCGTGGAATGGGGAGACGCCAAGGACGTGCTCCACAATCCGCAAAATGACTACACGAGAACCCTATTGGCAGCGGCGCCCTCGCTGCTTCACCCGAAATTGGAGGCATAGTCCCATGTCAGATCCTCGTTTCCGCGGCGTTATCCCCCCGACAGTCACGCCGCTGACCGAAGAACGCGAACTCGATAAGGAGTCTTTCGCGCGCTCGCTCAACCGGATGCTCGACGCCGGAGTACACGGCCTGTTCGTGCTCGGCTCAACCTCCGAGGTGGTGTTCAGCACCGATGCGCGGCGTCGTGAAATCCTCGAAACCGCGGTGGAAGTCGCTAACGGGCGTGTTCCGGTGCTCGCCGGCATTATCGATATGCAAACCGAGCGCATGATTGAGCACGCGCGCGATGCCCAGGCCATCGGGGTGGACGGCATCGTCGCAACGGCGCCCTTCTACGCGCTGGGTGGGGAAGCGGAAATTGAAGCGAACTTCCGCTACATCCGCGATGCTGTGGACCTGCCGCTTTTCGCCTACGACATCCCGGTGTGCGTGCACAAGAAGCTCTCCATTGACCTGCTCATGCGGTTGGGGCGCGAAGGCGTGCTGACCGGTGTTAAGGATTCTTCTGGCGACGACGTTAACTTCCGCTTCCTGCTGGAGGAGAACAAGGCCGCCGGTAACCCTCTCAATATCCTCACGGGCCACGAAGTGGTTGTGGATGGCGCCTACATGGGCGGGGCGGACGGATCCGTTCCGGGCCTGGCCAATGTGGCACCGCGCCCCTACGTGGAGCAGTGGGATGCCGCGCAGGCCGGGGACTGGAAGCGCGTTGCTGAATTGCAGGACGAGCTTGCCCATCTCATGCGCATCGTCATGGTGCCCAAGGGCGTGCAGGGCTTCGCCGCTGGCGTGGGCGCTTTCAAGGCGGCCATGAAGGAACTGGGGGTTATCGCCTCTAACCAGATGCCGCGGCCCGTCAAGGCCCTCGAAGGTGAGAACGTCGAAGCTATTCGCGGCGTGCTCGCCAGCTGCGGGCTGCTCTAAGGAGCACTCATGAAGGTAGCACCGTTCCAGCCCGGCTCCGAGTTTTCGCTGCTCGGGCTGGATATCGGGGGAACCAAAATCGCGGGGGCGGTGGTGACCTTTGCGGCCACCGCCCCGGGCGGTGCCGCGGGCGCGGGCGCCGGTCACGCGGGCGCTGACCGCGCGGCCGGTATCCCGGTCGCGGGTGGAGCGGGCGTGGAGCCCGCCGCGCTCCCGGCCCCGCGCATCTCCCTCGAAGCCAGTATTCCTACCGAAGCGCGGCGCGGCGGAGCGCGCGTGCTGGCGGATATCGCGGATTTCGCGGAACGCCAGATCGAGGCAGCCAGCGCCGCCGGAACGCCGGTGCGCGGAATTGCTATCGCCAGCGCCGGGGTGGTGGACGTGGAGAGCGGATGCATCGCTTCCGCCACGGACACCATGCCCGGCTGGGGCGGTCAGCCCCTCGGCCCCCATCTTGCCGAACGCTGCGGCCTGCCGGTGCGCGTCCTCAATGACGTGCACGGGCACGCACTCGGGGAAGCAACCTACGGGGCGGGCGCCGGCGCGCGTACCGCACTCGTGATCGCGGTGGGAACCGGGCTGGGCGGCGCGGCCGTGATCGACGGGCGCATCCTCTTCGGCGCGCACGGGGTGGCCGGCCACTTCGGCCATATTCACCATCCCTACGCCGCCGGGCTGGTGTGCTCCTGCGGGCGCGATGGCCACGTGGAATCAGTGGCCTCGGGCAGCGGTGCGGCCCGCCTCTACGCCAAGCGCCAGGCCGAAGCCCACGTGGAGGGCGCGAGTTACGCTGCCGCGGCAGCGGCTTCCCTCACCGGGATCGCCGATGTTCCCGAAAGTGCCTACCTGCGGGCCCCGGGCGCGCAGCGCCCCGTCGTCGTACGTGGAGGCCGGGAACTGAAAGCCCTCGTGGACGCGGGCGATATGTTCGCGCGCGAGGTGTTCACGGACGGTGCTTTTGCGCTCGGGCAGACCCTGGGCGGGCTGGCGAATTCTTTCGACCCGGACGTTATTATCCTCTCCGGCTCGCTCGTTCACGTGGGCGAGTTCTGGATGGACGCGCTGCGCGAGGGCTACCGGCGCGATGCCATGGTGGGCACCGCCGCGACCCCGATTGTGGAGGGTAGCCTGGGATCGCAGGCCCCGCTGATCGGCGCGGCCGTTCACTTCTTGCACACCGCGGGCTAGCGCGGCGCACGCTACGGCCGGCCCGGACCGCGCCCCAAGCGCACCGAACCGCATAACTACACCTCTGCATTTCTCGTTATAACTTAGGAGTTACCGTGCATCCGATGATCGAATCTCTCCGCGGGCACCTCGTCGTGTCCTGCCAGGCGTACGTGGGTGAACCGCTGCGCCACCCCGAAACGATGGCGCAGATGGCCCTCGCCGCCGAGCGCGGGGGAGCGGCGGCGATTCGCTGCCAGGGCCTGGCGGATATTTCCGCGATTAAAGGCCAGGTGGAAGTGCCTGTCATCGGCCTGTGGAAAGAGGGCCACGAAGGTGTGTTCATCACCCCGACCCTGCGCCACGCCCGCGCCTGCATCAGCGCCGGCGCCGATATTGTGGCCCTCGATGCCACGTCCCGCCCGCGTCCGGACGGCTTGAGCTTCGCGGAAACCGTGGCTGCTCTTCTGGACGACGGCGCGCTCGTCATGGCGGACTGCGGCTCGATTGAGGATGCCCGGGCGGCGGCCAAGGCCGGCTGCCATATCCTCGGCACCACCCTGGCGGGCTATTCCGGGGATCGCCCGAAGACCGACGGTCCCGATATTGACCTGCTGGCCCAGATGGTCGCGGAATTCCCGGAGATCCCGGTGG
Source organism: Actinotignum urematis (assembly GCF_051264595.1). Classification (NCBI taxonomy): domain Bacteria; kingdom Bacillati; phylum Actinomycetota; class Actinomycetes; order Actinomycetales; family Actinomycetaceae; genus Actinotignum; species Actinotignum urematis. The sequence continues at coordinate 135,039 of NZ_JBOZBG010000004.1, forward strand.
TCTGCGAAGGGCGCATCCACACTCCGGAGCAAGCGCGGGCTGTCATGGAAGCTGGCGCCTGGGCGGCCGTCGTCGGAACTGCTATTACGCACCCAACCACGATCACCACGTGGTTCCGCGAGGCCGTCGAAAACTAAAACTTCACCAGGGTCCCGCGCAACCGAAGCGCGGGGCCGCGAGCACTGACCACTGCCGCGTTTCACGTGAAACGCGCCCGGGAAAGGACGAACTCATGCATATCGGAATTTTCGCCACCGCGGAAGAAGCCTCCCGCGAGGGCGCACGCATTATCCAGGATCTTTTCGCGCGTGACGCGCACGCGACGCTCGGGGTGGCCACCGGTTCCACGCCGGATCTCCTCTACGCGGCGCTGCGCGAGGCCCACGCGGCCGGCGAATTTGACCTCTCCGGCGCCAAGGCTTTTGCCCTGGATGAGTACGTGGGGCTGGATCCGGAGCATCCGGAGTCCTACCGCAATGTGCTGCGCCGCAACCTCGTGGGGGACGATAAGACCGGCCTGACCGAGGAGGGCCTCAATACGCCCGATGCGCAGAACCCGGATCCGCAGGCCGCGGCCGCCGACTACGATGCGAAGATCGGCGCGGCCGGGGTGGATCTGCAGATTCTCGGGATTGGCGCGGACGGCCATATCGGCTTCAACGAGCCGGGCGGCTCGCTGGTCTCGCGCACCCACGTGGAGGCGCTGGCCCCGCAAACCATCAAGGATAATGCGCGGTTCTTCGACGGCGACGAAGCGGCCGTCCCCACCCGCTGCATCACCCAGGGCCTGGGCACCATTATGGAAGCGAAGAAGCTGGTGCTTTTCGCTTTCGGTGCGAATAAGGCGGATGCGGTGCGCGAGCTGTGCGAAGGCCCCATCAGCGCCTTCTGGCCCGCCACGATTATCCAGATGCACCCGGATGTCACCGTGCTCCTGGACGAAGCGGCCGCCGCGCAGCTCAAGCTGACGGACCTGTACCGCGCGCGTTGGGAGATGATCTAAGTGTTTTACCTGGGGCGCGTTCTCAACGGGTACGGCCGCGAGGTTGGGTACGGTATTGAGATCGACGACGCCGGTACGCTGGCTCGGCTGCTCACCGCTGAGGAGGCCGCCGCGGTAACCGCGGGGCTGGCGGCGGAACGGGAGTCGCGCGGGATCGAAGCTCGGGCCGCGGAGGCTTTCGGGCTGGGCGCGGATAATCCGCGGGTGCGCCGGGCGCATGTTATTACTCCGGGCCTCGTGGATATTCACTGCCATGGTGGTGGGGGCTTCGCCTTCCCGGATAACTATGCGGAGGAGGAGATCGCGACCGCGATCCGCACTCACCAGCGCGGGGGGACCACGGCGATGTTCGCTTCCCTGGTGTCGCTGGCGGATCCGCTCCCGCAGATCGAGGCGCTGGTGCCGTTCTGCGAGCGTGGAGAGCTGGCCGGTATCCACCTGGAGGGCCCGTATATTTCGCGGGAGAAGTGCGGGGCGCAGAACCCCGAGGTGATCCGCGCGGTGGACGAGGCCGAGCTGCGTTCCTGGCTGGAGGCCGGGCGCGGTTGGATTAAGACGATGACGGTGGCCCCGGAAGCGGAGGGCGCCCAGCGCGCCGCCGAGCTGCTGCTTGAATATGGCGGCAAGCCGTCCTGGGGGCATTCCCACGGGGATGGCGCGGTCACCCGGGCCGAAATCGCGCGCACCCTGGAGATAGCGCGGCGGCACGGGTACACGCCGCTGGCGGTGCTTGCTGGGGCTGGCACGGGAGCCGGTTCGGGCGCGGGCGCGGATGCGCGGCAAGCCGGTGGCGCCGGGACTGTCGCCGGTAGCGCCGTCGGGCAGGAAGCCGCACAAACTGTCACGCATCTTTTCAACGCGATGACCGCTTTTACGCACCGGGCTCCCGGCCCGATCCGCGAGTACATTCAAGCGGCGCGCCGCGGTTTCATCAGCGCGGAAGTGATTGCCGACGGCTACCACGTGCATCCCGACCTCGTCGAGGATGTGGTGGATTACCTTGATGAGCCGGATCTCGGGGCCGGGGCGTCTGGGAGCGCGGGCGCGGGCCAGCTGGGTATTCCCGGGGCTTTCTTCGTTACGGATTCCCTGGCCGCGGCCGGTATGCCTCCCGGGAAGTACACCCTGGGCGGGCTCGCGGTGGAAGTGCGCGACGGCGCCTGCTACCTGGAAGGTACCGATACTTTGGCCGGGGGTGCATCGGTGCTGGCCGATCAGGTGGCCCTCTTCGCCGGGCGCGGGAAGCTGACGCTCCCGCAGCTGGTGCGGGCCACGGTGGCCGGACCGGTCTACGCCGGTGGCGCCTGGGATGCTCCCGGTGTCACGGTGGACTTCACCCCGGGCAAGCCGGTCAATCTGGTCGCCTGGAATGAGGCGATGACCCCGCTGGCGGTTGTTCGCGAGGGAGTGGAAATCTCCCACTCCTAGCCATCGGGTTCCACGCCGAGGAGCACGGGAGTTTCTACGCCGGAACTCCGTGAGGCTCCGGTATGGCATACCTTGGCCGTCCAACGCTGGGATCCGCGGGGTTCCACGCCGGAACTCGCCGATGGTCCACGTTGGAAGCATTCGCGGGTACGGCAGCACCACAAGCCGGGAAGCGTTCACTGCCTCCCTCGGGCAGGATCGGGCGTGTCGATCCTGCCCCTCTCCACGGGGCGCGGGCTCAGGCC